>CAZKDK010000275.1:0-5025 GCA_964551145.1 uncultured Opitutaceae bacterium
CGCCCATCGGCAGGGTCGTGAGCGAATTCTTGAAGATCTGCTCGAAGCCGAGGAATTTCAGGATGCCGAGGTTCACGCTCGGGTGAAAGCGCAGGCCGCCCTTGTAGGGACCGATCGCGCAGTTGAACTGCACGCGGAAGCCGCGGTTCACCTGGACGCGGCCGGCGTCGTCCTGCCAGGCCACGCGGAACATCAGCTGGCGGTCGGGCTCGACCAGACGCTCGAGCACGCGGCCGTCACGGTATTTCTTGTGTCGTTCGACCACGGGACCAAGCGAACCCAGAACCTCGCGGGCGGCCTGGAGAAACTCGGGCTCGCCGGCGTTGCGGCGCGCCACCACGTCGAGAACCTCTGCGATGTAGGCATTCATGCGGGAGACACGGTGTAGGGATATCTTCGGGTCGAAGCAACAACGGCGGATTTGGCTCGGCCACCGGTCACCGTGCGACCGCTCCACAGGGCCGCCGCCCGCGCCTCAGACATACTCCCGATACTCCGGCACGAACATGCGGGCGCGGACGTCCGCCTCGATGTCCACGGGGCGCGGCACCCGGGCGAGGCCCTCGCGATGGGCCTCGTCGACCACCGCGGCGGCGATCTTGAGGGAGACCCCGCGGATGCCCGCCAGCGCCGGGAAGATCCGTCCCGCGGCGAGGTCCGGCTCCGTCACCTGGGCCGCGAGGGTCCGGGCGGTGGTCAGGAACATTCCGTTTGTGATCCGGGACGCCTCGCAGGCGACGGCGCCCAGGCCGATGCCGGGGAAGACGTACACGTTGTTGCACTGGCCGGGCACGAGGGTGCGCCCGCCGAGCGTCACCGGCGGGAACGGGCTCCCGCTCGCGAAGATCGCGCGGCCCTCCGTCCACTGGTAGGCGTCCTCCGCCGTGCACTCCGCCTTCGAGGTCGGGTTCGACAGCGCGAAGATGATCGGATGCCGGTTGAATGTCGCCAGCTGCGTCACGATCTCGCGCGTGAAGGCCCGGGCCTGGCCCGAGACGCCGATGAGCACGGTGGGGTGAAACGCCTCGACCGTCGCGGCCAGCGTGGCGCACGGGGCCGCGGCCTGCGCGTAGGGCACCTTGTGCTCGGCGAGCCTGCCTTGCCGGCCGCGCACGACGAGCCCCTGGGAATCGACGAACCAGCAGCGCGCGCGGGCCTCGGCCTCGCTCAATCCCTCCTGCTGCGCCGCGGCCACGAACAGGTCGGCGATGCCGGTTCCCGCCTCGCCGGCGCCGAGGAAGAGCAGTTTCTGCTCGCGAAGGTGTCCGCCCGCGATCCGCAGCGCCGCGATCATGCCGGCCAGCGCGACGGCCGCCGTGCCCTGGATGTCGTCGTTGAAGCTGCAGACCTCGTCGCGGTACCGGTGCAGCAGGCGGAAGGCGTTGGTGTTGCCGAAATCCTCCCACTGGAGCAGCGCCTTCGGGTAGGCCACGCGGACGGCCTGGACGAACTCGTCCACGAACGCGTCGTATTCCGCGCCGCGGAGCCGGGGCTGGGGGAGGCCGATGTAGAGCGGGTCCTCGTGCAGCTTGGTGTTGTCGGTGCCGACATCGAGCGCGATGGGCAGGCAGTAGCTGGGGTGCAGGCCCGCGCACGCCGTGTAGAGCGAAAGCTTGCCGACCGGGATGCCCATGCCGAGCGCGCCGAGGTCGCCCAGACCCAGGATGCGTTCGCCGTCGGTGACCACGATCATGCGCACGTCCGCGTGCGGCCAGTGCCGCAGGATCTCCGCGATCCGGCCGCGCTCGCGCAGGCTGATAAACAGGCCGCGGGCCCGCCGGAAGATCGCCCCGTACTCGAGGCAGGCCTGGCCGACCGTCGGCGTGTAGATGATCGGGATCATCTCCTCGGCGTGCTCCAGCACCAGCCGGTAGAACAGGATCTCGTTGCGATTCTGGAGCGTGGTCAGGAAAATGTACTTCTCGAGCGGATCCGTCTTGCGGCGGTAGTTCCCGTAGACGCGCATCAGCTGCTGCTCGATCGTGAAGGGCCGGGGCGGCAGCAGGCCGCGCAGGCCGAGCATGTCGCGCTCGCGCTCGGTGAAGGCGGTGCCCTTGTTGAGGAGGGGACTGGTCAGCAGCAAATGCCCCCGCGGCAGCATCGGCTCGCCATGGGGATCCACACCCTGGTTCGCGGGATCAGCGTTCATGTCGGGCAGTAAAAGACCTTTCGCCCCGGAGGGAACGAAATTAGTGGGGCATCCCGCATTTCATCCGCAACAGCGTGCGGCCGTTTTGCCGGGGCTCGCCGCTGCGAGAGCCTCGGGTTGCTGAGGTGCATGACTCGCTCGGACGATGGGATCCGGATCCGCGGTGATCCGGCTGTGATGTCACCCCGGCGTGTGGTAGATTCAGCTGCACATGGTCAAGGGCCAGAGGGTCGTCTGTATCAACGATTCGTTCGCCGATTTCATCAAGGCGATCTACGCCCAATTGCCGGTCAAGGGTAAGACTTACACCATCCGCGAAGTCTTCCTCGGCCGGGAAAAGGTCGTGCGGGGAGGCGACTCCGCGACCGTCGGGCTGCTGCTCGAGGAACTCGTCAATCCGCCGGACCCCTTCCATGCCGGGCAACAGGAACTCGGTTTCTCGTCCGAACGTTTCGCGCCGCTCGAGGAGCTTCCGGAGGAGATGGTTGAAGAGGAAGCCGAGGCCACCATGGTTCCGGCCGGGCCATTTGGGGCAAATTAGGACGGTTTCGATTTCGACTGGCGCGTCGAACTCTGTAGCCGGCCTCGCTGAGGCCGGGATTCCTCGAGGCATCGGGGTCAGCGACCCCGGCTACAACGAGGGGACGGTGTGAATCGAACCGCTCCAGCCCTGGTGAAGCGATACTTTGCGGCGATGTTGTAGCGGCAACGAGTTGTCCACGACAATGAGTTACGCAGAAACCCAGATGTCATTTAGGTTTTGAGTTGAAACTGAGTCTCAATTCCGTTTGCTGTCTTTCCGTGTCGAAGATCGTCAAGGACAACTGCCCAGAGCGGATTACGCTAAGCGACCTTCCGGAGGGAGCCTCGGGAAGGGTGACCGAACTCAACGGGCGGACAGATTTCAGCCAGCGCCTCCGGGAGATGGGCTTCTGCGAGTCGGCCGTGGTTCAGAAGATCGCGGGCGAGCATCTCATGATCTGCGAGCTTTGCGGAACCCGGGTGGCGCTGCGCGAAGACGCGGCGAAAGACATCGTCGTCGAGCTCATCAATCGCACTCCGGGCGGCGCGCCGCCGCGATGAACTTGCCGACCCCATTATGGCCTCGACCGTCAAACTGTCGCAGCTTCCCGTCGGTTCCCGGGCCACGGTGCGCGCGTTTCCCCCGCAGGGCGCGGCCTTCCTCCGCCTGCGCGAGATGGGCGTCCTGCCCGGAACGCCGGTGACGCTTGTGCGGACCGCCCCGCTGGGCGACCCGCTCGAGATCCAGGTGCGCGGCTACAGCCTCACGCTGCGGAAAACCGACGCCGAGCACGTGCTGGTCGAGCCGCTGCCGGCGGCCGGGTGAGGGCTTCCCATGAACGCCTCGCTGCCGGCCTCCCGGCGCCCGCCGGCCCGCCCTCCGGCGCAGCCCGTCGCCATGTCTGATTCCGTGCCAGAGCCTCCCCGGCCCGCCGCCCCGGCCGGACGCCTGCCGGTCTACGCGCTGGTCGGCAATCCCAACTGCGGCAAGAGCACGCTGTTCAACGCGCTCACCGGCCTGAAGCAGAAGGTCGGCAACTACCCGGGCGTGACCGTCGAGCGGAAGATCGGCACGACCTATTCCCAGCACGGCCGGCCCATCACCGTGATCGACCTGCCCGGGACTTATTCGCTCGCGGCGCGCTCGCCCGACGAGGCGATCGTGCGCGACGTGCTCCTCGGCCGCCGTGCCGACACCGCGCAGCCCGATCGCATCATCTGCATCGTCGACTCGACCAACCTCGAGCGGAACCTCTATCTCGTCCACCAGGTGCTGGACCTGGGGCGCCCCGTGATCCTCGCGCTCAACATGATGGACCTGGCCACGGCCAACGGTCTCGACATCCGCGTCGCCCGCCTCGAGCACGCCCTCGGCATCCCGGTCGTCCCCTGCGAGGCGGTCAACGGGCGGGGGCTCCTCGAGCTGCGCCTGGCGATGAGCCGCGCGGACCTGCCGCTGTCGCGGCACCGCTGGGACATTCCCGAGCAGATCGCCCCGGCCGTTTCCGAACTCCAGGCCGCGCTGGTCGAGCACGACGCCAAGCAGCCGCTGATCGCGCGCGCCGAGGCCCTGCTCCTGCTGACGGACCAGGACGCGGTACGGGTGGCCGGCTCGACGCCGCTCAGCGAGCCCACGGCGGCGATCCTCTCCGGCTGGAAGAAGCGCTGGGCGGAGCTGGACGTGGACTGGTCGGGCTCGCTGGTCAACAGCCGCTACGAGGAGATCGGCCGCCTGTGCGGCGAGGTCGTGCGGCGCCCGGCGCACGCGGGCCCGCCGATTTCCGACCGGATCGACCGGATCGTGGTCCATCCGGTGTGGGGCTGGCTGGTGCTCGGCGGCGTGATGGCCCTGCTCTTCCTCTCGATCTTCACCCTGGCCGAGTATCCGATGAACTGGATCGACGCGCAGGTGGCCGCGCTCAGCGGGTGGGTCCGGGGCGTCATGGCGCCGGGCGACCTGCGCGACCTGGTCACCGACGGGGCGCTCGCCGGGGTGGGCGGCGTGGTCGTGTTCCTGCCGCAGATCCTGATCCTGTTCTTCTTCCTCGGCCTGCTCGAGAGCACCGGCTACATGTCGCGCGCGGCGTTCATCATGGACCGACTGATGAGCCGCGTCGGCCTCAACGGCAAGTCGTTCATCCCGCTGCTCAGCTCGTACGCCTGCGCGATCCCCGGAATCATGGCGACGCGGACGATCGAGGACGCCAAGGACCGGCTCGTGACGATCCTGGTGGCGCCGCTGATGAGCTGTTCGGCGCGGCTGCCGGTTTACCTGCTGATGATCGCGGCGCTGCTGCCGGGCGACCGCGTGCCCGTCGGCGCCAAGGTCGGGCTGATGCTGCTCATGTACGCCC
>CAZKDK010000276.1:0-5018 GCA_964551145.1 uncultured Opitutaceae bacterium
GTCAACCATTCGTCGATCCGCTCCGCCAGTCCCAAGCCTACGCGCACTGGATCGGGCCGGACCCGAAAAATCGCCACGCGTTGGCGTGCGATCTCGGGCTCGACAAGGTGATCTGCTACAGCTTCGACCCGGCAACCGCGACGTTGACGCGGAACGATCCGCCATTCGCTCGCGTGACGGGCGGCTCCGGACCGCGCCACCTGGCCTTTCACCCGAACGGACGCTGGGCGTATGTGATCGGCGAGATGGGCAGCTCGATCACGGCATTCGATTACGACGGGGTCCGCGGCTCGCTGCGCGAGATTCAGACGGTCTCCACTCTCCCCGACGGCTTCGCCGGTGCGAGCACCGGCGCCGAGATCGCCGTCCATCCAAACGGCCGCTTCGTGTACGGCTCGAATCGCGGGGATGACAGCATCGCGGTGTTCGCCGTCAACCGGACCGGCGGTCTGAAACTCATCCAGCGCCAGCCCACGCTGGGGCGCACGCCCCGAGGATTCGCGATCGATCCGGCGGGCCGGTGGCTGCTGGTCGGGAATCAGGACTCGGACAGCATCCGCGTGTTTCGGATTGATCCCGATTCAGGCCGCCTGACGCCGACCGGGGCGGTCATCGAGGTCGGCTCGCCGTCGTGCTTCGTGTTTCTCGCGGTGCCCTAGCCCGCCCATCCTGCGATTCCCGACGCCTCCACGGTCGCCGCAGGCGGAAGGCCGATGCCTCGGCAGACCGTGTGAAATGAGCGGGCTAACCCGCCGCACGATGGGCGGCCGGACAGGCGAAAGGCCCGGGCGCCAGGATGTCCTCGTCGTCACGGCGCCTGCTCGCGTCAGAACGGGATCCGCTCGCAGCGCGATCTGCCATTTCTCCGGTCCGGAGGGAACGACGCCTGGCTTCGTCGGGCCCGAAAAGCCGCCCGTCAAACGTCGGTAAAGCGTGTTCCGAGCGCAACGCAGACTGTTCAATCGGCCGAATCGGGCGTTTAAATGATGCCAGTTCCCTGCGTTTTGACGCCGTCCGCATTCGGTCTCCGGCGGTACGATCCTGTCCTGGCTGGCAGGGAGCGAATACATCATGATGATCCGCCGATACTTCCCGTTTTCCGGCGCCCGGGCCTCTCCCTTTCGAGGAGCCGTGGTGAACACGATGATTTGTGTCAGCGTGTGCCTCTCGTTTTCGATCGGTCCAACTGCCGCTTTTGGCGGCGCCATCGAAGACCTGGAGGCCGCGTCCGGCGGTCACATCGACCGGCCGTCCCACGAACGCGACGATGAGGCGGAGGCCGAGCGAAGGCAGGCTTGGGCGGAATACCGCGCCGAGCAGGCCGCCGAAAGGGCCGCGGCCCGGGAGGCCTACAACAAGGTCTTGAACGAGGCCCGTCAGAAGGCCGAGTCCAGCCGCGAGTACGCCGGGATGGCCGCGGAACAGGCGCGGTCCAAAGGCCGGGAGCTGGCACAGCTCAGGGATGCCGTGGCCGACCCGGGCCAGGCGGCGGCCGCCGACCGCCGCGTTCAGGATGCGCGCAAGGCCCAGGCCGCGCTGACCGCGCAGCTGGCCGACCTGCAGAAATGGACCAACTCGCTCGGCACGCGCACCTCCCCCGGCTTCGATACCGCCGTCCGGCTCAGTGAAGACGCCCTGTACAAGGTCATCAGTCCCGCCCAGTTCGTGACGCCGGCCATGTATCAGCAGGCCAGGACGTACCGCGACGCCCAGCTGAAACAGCTGCGCGACCTGCAGGAGCAGTCCCGGTTCCTTTCCACGCATTCGGTCAAGAGCGATGAGCGAACCCGTCTGGAGCAACAGGTTCAAGCCAGGGCGATTGCCGGATTGGGATCGGATCTGCTCGATCTGCTCGCGCCGCGGGTCGCGAAAGGCGGCAAGGACCTGAAGATACGCTATGAGCAGGTCAATCTGGCCGCCGCCCTGATCAACACAGCCACCGCTCCCGATTCGGCCGAGCGCGCGAAGAACGCCAACGAATCCCTCAGCAGCTACATCAGCCTCTATAACGAGGCCAGGCTGGACCCCGACCCCAAGGTCCAGGCCGTCGTCAACAGCATGGCCCTCTCGCTCAAGGTGGCCAACGTCATGATCGATCGAAATGCGGCCGGCCGGAACACCTCCGGCGCGGTCCCGGCCGGCCTTTGCGACGACTACACCGAATGCGTCAAGGTTGCGCTCGATCTCGGCGGCGTGGTCTTCCCCGAGGCCAAGTTCGCCCATGCCGTCGTCAGCCTCAACGATCGCGCCAACCAGTACGTCCGGGCGCAGAATGCCATGGCGCAGATCGCCAAAATGAAGGGGCAAGGGATCGCGGCGCAGGAGTACATCGACAGCCAGATCCTCCAGATCAGCCGCAATCTCGAGTCCACCGAACGGACCATCAAGGCGTTCGAGCAGGGAGGTCGAAAATGATCACGCTCCCTTCAGGCCGGCGGACGTCGGCGTGCCCGGTGGTCTTCCTGCTTCTGGTCGCCCTGGCGTTCGCCGGATGCGCCAGCGTGGGCGGCTATCAAAAGGCCGAGGCGCAGTATGACCGCGAGAGTGAACGGAACCGCGATCTCGCCCAGCAATACTCCCAGGAAATCAGTGCATTGAATGCCCGGCAGGCGGCCTACCGGCAGACGCTGGCGGACGAGGCGCGACTGGCCAATGAGAACGCCCGGCTCCAGCAGCGCATCGCAACGCTGCAGGCGGCGCCAAACAGCGCACCTCCCGCTCCCGCCACCGCACCCAGTTCCGGATTCCAGGAACTGGGACAGTCGATCACCGCGCAGACCTATGGCGTGATGCAACAGGAGCTGCGCGACTACGGGAGACTCGAAAGTCTCTACGATGGTCAGCTCAAAGCGCTGTCGTCCTACGGGACTGCATCGCCCGAATACAGGAAGGAAGCCGAGATTGCGCGGGCACAGGCATTGCTGGATGTCGTTTCCGAAGCCCTGGTGACCGTCGACGTCCCCCGCGGGGTGTTGCGGGCGTCGCTTCTGGTCGACGATTCACGTTCCGAGCAGGCGTTGACCGCCCTGGTCGATGCCCAGGACCGGATGATCGTTGCCCTGAACGATTTCAAGCTGCGGGGCCGGGACCAGTCGAGCGGCAGCTGCGCCAGCGCCCAGGCCCGTTGCGGGGACCTGCTCGCGGCAATCACCGATGTCACGGGCAGCCTGAAGCGGTCGCCGTCCGGAAAGGACCTGATCGCGCGGCTCGAGGCGCTGCGCGGGATCACCGAGGTCGCCGGCGCGCTGCTGACGACGACCCAGGCGCTCTTGAACTCCCCGGCGCCGCCTCCAGGGCGGCTGCCGGTTGCTCAGTCGCTCAAGGCCTATGGCCCGGTCGCACAATTGATTTCTTCCTCGATGGCTGCGCGAGACATCAGTGGCGCCCGGATGACCGGACAGCCAACCAGCTCCCAGATCCGGTTCCTGAACCGGATGGAATGGATCATGACCATGGGCTCCTACTGCCAGGCGGAGTCCTTCAAACCGGAGTCATACATCCAGATGCGCCTGGGTGAGGTTCATCCGCTCAAAGCCGCGGTCCTCGAGATCGTCGACTCCTACGAGCGTAACCATCGAGGAAACGACCGGGGCGGGAAGGATGCCGTTCCGCTTGGGCCGGCCCAGGAGCCAAACGCCCGCACCGAGGAGCCGTTCTTGAATTCCTTCGGGCCGTAGCCCGCTCATCGCCTGATCGCGGTTTCGGTTGAGTTCCCGGTTGAGGTTGGGTGCCCGATCCCGCTGCAGAACCCGTCGCCCGTGGCAGTCGACTTCAGGAGGCCGGCCGGCGCCGGCGCCTTTCAACCGGCGGGCGTCATCATCGCGGCACCTGCCGCCCGTACACCACGATCGTCTTGCCCGTGTAGGTTACCTCCGTATTGGGGCTGTCCGTCAAGGCGATGCCGGCGCCGTGCCGGCGCGAAACAAACACGACCCGGAAGATTCGCTCACGCGCCATGCCGGGATAATCCCCGCGCCGCGGGCCGATGGTCAGCGAGCCGGCCGCCTCATTCCACCGGAACCCGATGGTCGCGTACGCCCCCCGTTCGTAGTCGTAGTTGTCGCCTCCGTCCTCGTAGAGCGTGAACGCGCCGTCCGCGCCCCGGTACACCCTCAGCTCGATCGGCGCCGCCGGATCCTGCAGGGCGTGCTGGCGATCGGCCGCATAGGGGACGATCGAGCCGGCGCGCACGAAGAGCGGCATCCGGTCGATGGGCGCCGCGGCCTCGATCGTCTGGCCGCCGTCGTATTCCCTGCCGGTCCAGAAATCCGTCCACCGCGTCCCGGCCGGGAGGTACACGCGGCGCGCGACCGCGCCGGCGCTCGTCACCGGGTTCGCCATCAACGCCGGCCCGAAAAGAAACTGGTCCGTGATGGCGCGCACCGCCGGATCCGTCCGGAAATCCATCACGAGCGGGCGCAGCATCGTGTAGCCGTCGTGCGTCACCCGCCACGACACCGAGTAGAGGTACGGCAGGAGGTGGTACCGCAGCCGGTCGTACTCGATCAGCACCCGCTGCGTGGCCTCGTCGAACCGCCACATCTCCTTCGGCTGGCCCGTGCCGTGGACGCGAAACATCGGGCAGAAAGCCCCGAACTGGAACCAGCGCGTGAACAGCTCGGCGTATTTCGGGTCCGCCGGATCGCCGGCAAAGAATCCGCCGATGTCGGTGTTCCAATACGGGATCCCCGTGATCGAAAAATCCAGCCCCGCCGGGATTTGCCGGCGGAAGACGTCCCACGTGCCCTGGGTGTCGCCCGACCACGTGACCGCGGCGTTCCGCTGTGATCCGGCGAAGGCCGAACGCGTCAGGATGAATACCCGCTTGGCGGGGGTTGCCGCGCGCTGGCCTTCGTACACGCCGGCTGCGTGCATCAGCGGGAACGCGTTGAACACCTTGGCCCCCGGACCGGCGCCGGTCGTCACGTCGCGCATCTCGCCCCATCGGCCGCCGAGCTCGGCTTCACTCGCGTCCATCCACCAGCCGTCGAACCCGCGGGCGAACAGTTTCTCCGCGA
>CAZKDK010000277.1:0-5017 GCA_964551145.1 uncultured Opitutaceae bacterium
CCACGCCGCCAGCGTTCATTCTGAGCCAGGATCAAACTCTCCGAAAAGAGAGTTCTGAACCCTAGTGATTCATGAACTACGCTGCGCGTGAGATTGCTCTCACACGCGTATCTAACTTTTGAATTTTGATTGGGGGTCCCAATCAATCGCACAAAGTAAATCTCAAAGAACTACCCCCCGGTTGGGGGAAACTTTCCACTAAGACCATCGACCGTTTCTCCGTCAATACTTTTTCCCAACCGAATCGGAAAACGCGTTCGGAAGGAACGGTCAGTCTCGCGGAGTTCCTGCTTTCGCCCCGGACGCGTTGGGCGCGGGACGTTGAAAGAAGGGAGCAGCACAATGAAACCCGGGGGCGCCAAATCAAGCACTTTCTTGAGCGCCCCCCCTGGGCGCCTCTTCTGCCTGCCGGCCAACGCCTTGCGGCCATCCGGAGCGCTCCGGCCGCGCCCGGATCGCGGCGTTTCCGCCCCCCCGAAGCGCCGCGGCGCGCAGTTCCGCGCCGCCTGTATCCGGTCGGATAATACACATACCGGCGCGGGATCCCCCGCCGCCGGTCACTTCCGGTACCATTGCCCGCCGGCGTCCTGCAGCCACACGCCGGGCGTGCTCGCGGCTGCGATCTTGCCGGCGCGGTTCCGGCCCACCGCCTCCGCGGAGGAGCCCGTCTGCTGCGCCAGCGCCGCGTACACCGTCTGCCGGTCCGAGTTCTCCGCCGCCACCGTCTCCTGCTCGCCGGCGGCCAGCGGGCCGCGCGCCTCCAGCAGGCCGCGGTTGTTCTCGCCCACCGCGCCCCGGTCCTTCAAGGCGTCGATCGCCGGCACGCGCTGGACCATGCGCTGTTTCACGATCCCCAAGCTCTCGGCCGCGAGGGCGGCCCCGGCGGCCATCGTTACGAACATCACCAGCAGAAGCAACGGGCGCAGACAGCGGGTCTTCATGGCGTTCATTTGGGTGCGGGGGTTGCGATCGTCGTCGACCTGCGGTCGACATCGCCGAAGAAGTCGTCCAGCGCCCGGTCGATCCTCACGTTGACGTCGACCGTCATGTGGACTTCGACCGGATCCGTTTTGACGTGGAGACAGCCCGCGCCCAGCAGCAGGAGCGCGGCGGCCAGGGCCCGGGGGGAAAGCTTCATCGGGAGGGGAGCTTGGCGCATTCGTCAGTCGGCCTCAACCTTTGTTCCGGCGGGCGCCGGGCCCGCCGCCGGCGCGCCGAACTTCGTCTGCAGACCCCAGTTGAGCAGCGACTCCAGGGGGCCGTTGACGTTCAGATCGAGCGTCATCCGCCCCAGCGGCCCGCCCTGGTCCACCGGATGCCCGACGATGTGGATCTGCGCCGAACGTCCAGAAGGGGCTCCCTCGGGGTGCAGGTCGACGCGCAGCTCCTCGACGCTCAGCGGGGTCCGCCCGGCCTCGATCCCCTGCAGCGTCACAAACGCCGGATTCTTCGGGTCGAGGCTTCGCGTCAGCAGGCCCGGCGCGTTGAACCGAACGTCGGCCGCCTGGCCCTTCCTCAGCCCGACCCAGCCGACGCCAAAATGCAGGCCGGTCTTGTCGAACACGAGCGGCAGCCTGCCGTCGATCTGACCCGTCGCCTTCGCCGGCGCGTCGGGGAACAACGCCAGCACCTCCTCCACCCGCAGCCCGTCCGCCGCCACCACGCAGGCGATGGCCCCCGCCGTCGGATCGCAGATGAACGGCTCGAATGAAAGGCGGCCGCCCAGCGCCGCGACCTCCGCCGACTCGACCCTGCACTCGTGCACGCCGTTCAGCTGGAAACGCACCGCGGCGTCGCGGAGGGTCACGTTCCCCAGGCGCGCCGAGACGGCGCGGATGATCTGCCCGGGAGCGGTCGCGACGCGCATCGGATCGGACAGCACGACATCAGCCTGGACGCCGTCGATCGATAGCTTCTCGCCGGCATTGCCCGCCGACCCGTCGCGCAGGTGCAGGGCCATCTCCCCCGTGACGGCGCCGTTGGCCGCCCGCCCGCGCCCCGTGACGGTCAGCGTCCCGCCGGCCTCCCACCCGGTGGCCAGTGCCGGCGCGAGTTCGCGTAGCAGCGCCCACCCGTCGGCCAGCTCGAGCTTCGCGTGGGTGAGGTCAAACTCGGCGACCGACTGGACCAGATCGTAGTGGCCGTTCGCCTGGGCCTCCACCCCGGCGCCCGCCAGGGTCGCCGTGAATCGGAGATCGCTGCCCCCTTCCGCCGGAGTTGCCGTCAGCGAGAGCGCAAGCTCCCGCCCCGCGCCCGGCGCCTGGAGCGTGATCCGGCCGTCGACGGAAAACTGGTCGAACGTGACGCCGTTCCCGGAAATCGCCGGCCGCGCGCCCGCCGCGGCCGCGACGGTTCCGGCGGGGCGCGGGGCCGTCAGCGCCGCCAGGTCCAGTTCGACCGACACGCCCTTCAGCTCGATCCGGCCGAGCGAGCGCGAGAACAGCCGGAGCCGCCGGACCGTGACGGAGTCGATGTCGATGCGCTGGCCGCGCCAGCTGATGTCGAGCGGGGCGACGGTCGTCCCGCGCAGGCCCAGTTGGGTCACGCGGATGTCGCGCGGCGTCAACCCGGCATCCGCCAGGGCGTTGCCCAGGGCCCACCGGGCCAGGGGCAGCCGGAAGGCGAGCGCCAGCGCGACCAGCGCGAGAAACAGCAATCCCAGGCCGGCCAGCAGCCGCAAGGCGTATTTCCCGACGCGTCGCACGAAACCGAGCCTGGCCCGCCGCCGGGCCGGTGGCGAACCTTCTGTGCGCGCCGCCCTACTTCACCGGCACCGGATCGAGCTTCCAGATGTCGCGGGCGTATTCGCGCACGGTGCGGTCGCTGGAGAAACGACCGACGCGCGCCGTGTTGAGGATGGCCATCCGCGCCCAGCGCCGCTGGTCCCGGTAGGCCTGGTCGAGCCTGTCCTGACAGTCGCAGTACGCGCGAAAATCGGCGAGCACCAGGAACGGGTCGCCGCCGTCCAGCAGGCTGTCGTGCACGGGGGAGAGGATCCCGTGCGGCTCGTTCGGAGTGAAATAATTGGATCCCAGCCAGTCGACCACGGCCCGCAGCTCCTCGTCGCCGCGATACCAATCCCACGGATGGTAGCCCTTGCGGCGCAGCTCCTCGACCTCCGGCACGGTGTGGCCGAAGATGAAGATGTTCTCGTCGCCCACCTCCTCGCGGATCTCCACGTTGGCGCCGTCGAGCGTCCCCATCGTGAGCGCACCGTTCAGGGCCATCTTCATGTTGCCCGTCCCCGAGGCCTCCTTGCCGGCCGTCGAGATCTGTTCGGACACGTCGGCGGCCGGGATGATCTTCTCCGCGAGCGACACGCGATAGTTGGGCTCGAAGACGACCTTCAGGCGGGTGTTCACCCGCGCGTCGGCGTTGATGCGCGCGCCCACCGCATTGATCGCCTTGATGATGTTCTTGGCGAGGTCGTAGCCCGGCGCGGCCTTGGCCGAAAAGATGAACACGCGCGGCACCATGTCGTACGCCGGGTTCTGCAGGCACCTCCGGTAGAGCGCCAGGACGTGCAGCAGGTTCAGGTGCTGGCGCTTGTACTCATGCAGGCGCTTGATCTGGACGTCGAAGATGGCGTCGGGCGACACCTCCACGCCGTCGCACTCGGCTCGGACCACCGCCGCGAGGTCCTCCTTGTTGGCGCGCTTGATCGCCATGAATTCCTTCTGGAAGCCCGCGTCGTCCGCCCAGCGCTCGAGTCCGCGGAGCTGGTCGAGGTCGCGAATCCACCCGTCCCCCAGGCGGTCCGTGACCAGTTCCGCCAGCCGCGGATTGCACTGCAGCAGCCACCGGCGCGGCGTGATCCCGTTGGTCTTGTTGGTGAACTTCCCCGGGTAGAGCGCGGCGAAATGCGGAAACAGGGTGCGCTGGAGCAGTTCGGTGTGAAGGGCGGCGACGCCGTTGACCGCATGCGAGCCGACGATCGACAGGTTAGCCATGCGCACGTCCTTCGTCCCGTTCTCCTCGATCAGGGAGCAGTCGCGCTTCTTGGCGTTGTCCCCCGGCCACTGGCGTTCGCAGGTCTCCAGCAGGCGGACGTTGATGTCGAAGATGAGTTCGAGGTGCCGCGGCAGCACGCGCTGGAACAGCGGCACGCCCCACTTCTCGAGGGCCTCCGGCAGGAGGGTGTGGTTCGTGTAGCTGAAGGTCCGCGTGACGATCTGCCACGCCTTGTCCCACGGCAGGTCCTCCTCGTCGAGCAGGATGCGGAGCAGCTCGACGATCGCGATGGCCGGGTGGGTGTCGTTGAGCTGGATCGCCACCTTGTCGGGGAAGGTGTCCCAGGAGTTGGCCGGGTTCTTCCGGTGCCGCCGGATGATGTCGCGCAGCGAGCACGCGACGAAGAAGTACTGCTGGACCAGCCGGAGCTCCTTGCCGTTCTCGGTCTTGTCGTTCGGATAGAGGACCTTGGAGATGCTCTCGCCGACCGCCTTCTCGCGGACGGCTTCGATGTAGCCGCCCTGGTTGAACGTCGCCAGATCGAACTCCTCAGTCGCCTTTGAGCCCCACAGGCGCAGGAAGTTGACGGTTTTCGTGCCATAGCCGGCGATGGGAATGTCGTAGGGCACACCCAGAATCGTCTTGGTGTCGACCCAGCGGGGCCGCGAGTTGCCGCGATCATCGAAGACGTGCTCGACCTGTCCATACAGCCGCACGCGCTGCGTGTATTCCGGCCGGATGATTTCCCAGGGGTCGCCGAAGATGAACCAGTTGTCCGGATGCTCCACCTGGTAGCCGTTGACGAACTCCTGCTTGAACAGGCCGTACTCGTAGTGGATGCCATAGCCGATCGCGGGAAAGTCATGGGTGGCCAGCGAGTCGAGGAAGCAGGCCGCGAGCCGGCCCAGGCCGCCGTTGCCGAGGCCCATGTCCTCCTCCGCCTCGCGCAGCGCGGTGAAGTCGAAGCCGAGTTCGTTGACCGCGGCCACCGTGTCCTCGTAGAGGCCGGTGTTGTACAGGTTGCTCACCAGCAGGCGCCCCATGAGATACTCGAGCGAGAAATAGT
>CAZKDK010000278.1:0-4995 GCA_964551145.1 uncultured Opitutaceae bacterium
GCCATGAGCCGCATCGGCAAACAACCCGTTCCCATTCCCGACAAGGTCAAGGTCGCCGTGCAGGACCACTCCATCCAGGTGGAGGGTCCCAAGGGCAAGGTGAGCAAGACCTTCGCCGACGTGGTCCGGCTGTCGGTCAACGACCGGAAGCAGATCATCGTCACCCCGCTGTCGGAGACCCGCTTCGCCCGGGCCATGTACGGCACCGCCCGCTCCATCATCAACAGCATGGTCAAGGGCGTCACCGCGGGCTATTCCAAGGACCTCGAGATCCAGGGCGTCGGCTTCAAGGCCGTGCTCAAGGGCCGCCAGCTCGACCTCGTGCTCGGCTATTCGCACCCGATCCTCTTCGACATCCCGGAGGGCATCACGGTGACCGTTGCCGACAACACGAAGATCAAGGTGGAGGGGGCCGACAAGCAGATGGTCGGCGCCGTCACCGCCGAGATCCGCAGCTTCTATCCGCCCGAGCCGTACAAGGGCAAGGGCGTGCGCATCGTCGGCGAGCGCGTCCGCCGCAAGGAAGGCAAGACCGTCGCCTGAGGCGCGCCGGGCACCCGCCGCCAACTCCCATTCGCCCATTTCACCGTGAACACGATTCATAAAGCCCAGCTTCTGCAGAAGCGCCGCTGGCGGATCCGCCAGAAGGTCGCCGGCACCACCGCGCGGCCGCGCCTCAGCGTCAAATTCTCCGGCAAGCACATCTACGCCCAGGCCATCGACGACGTCCGCGCCGCCACCGTGGTCTTTCTTTCCTCCGTCGACCCCGAGCTGCGCAAACAGAAGCTCCGGGCCAACCTCGCCGGCGCCAAGGCGCTCGGCGTGGCCTTCGCCTCCCGCGCCAAGGCCGCCGGAATCAGCCAGGTCGTCTTCGACCGCAACGGCCGCCCCTACCACGGCAAGGTGAAGGTTTTCGCCGAAGCCGCGCGCGCCGGCGGCCTTGTCTTCTAGCCCACGCCCATGTCCAACGTCTCCAGAAATTCCCAGCAGTCACGCCCCCAGCTCGACGCCGCCCCGGGCGCGCCCGAGATGGTCGAAAAGGTCGTCTTCATCAACCGGTGCGCCAAGGTCGTCAAGGGCGGCCGCCGGTTCAGCTTCTCCGCCCTCGCCGTCGTCGGCGACCAGAAGGGCAAGGTCGGGATCGGCTACGGCAAGGCCAACGAGGTGCCGGACGCCATCCGCAAGAGCACCGAACACGCGCGCAAGAACATGGTGTCCGTGAAGCTCAAGGGCACCACGATTCCCCACGAGGTGCTGGGCCAGTTCGATGGCGGCAAGGTGTTCCTGCGCCCCGCCAGCCCGGGCACGGGCATCATCGCGGGCGGCGGCGTCCGCGCCGTCCTCGAGGCGGCCGGCGTGCACAACGTGCTTTCCAAGTCGATGGGCTCGAACAACCACATCGCCGTCGTCCACGCCACGCTGAACGGGCTGCTCCAGCTCCGCCTCGCGGCCGACGTCGGCGCCCTCCGCGGCAAGGTCTGAATCATCTTCACGGGGTCGTTGACCCTCCCAGACGCACATGAAACTCCACGAACTCAAGAACGTCCCCGGGGCGGTCCACCGCCGCAAGCGGGTCGGCTGCGGCGAGGGCGGTGGCCACGGCAAGACCTCCGGCCGCGGCGGCAAGGGCCAGACCGCGCGCAGCGGCAGCTCGATCCGCCCGGGCTTTGAGGGCGGCCAGATGCCGCTCTACCGCAAGCTGCCCCAGCGCGGCTTCAATCACGCCAACTTCCGCGTCTCCTACGAGGTCGTCAACGTGGGCGATCTCGCCCGGCTGGATGCCGCCGTCACCGAGGTCACGCCGGCCGCGCTCGCCGCCGCCGGCCTGGTGCGCCCCGGCTCCGCCCGCGTCAAGGTGCTGGGCGGGGGCGAGCTCGCCCGCGCCTTCAAGGTGACCGCCAGCAAGTTCTCCGGCGCCGCCAAGGCCAAGATCGAGAAGGCCGGCGGCCAGACCGTCGTCGGCTGACGCCGACCTTTTTTGGTTTTCGATTTTTGATTTTCGATTGGGGAAAGACGCAGCAACAAACCCCGCGGTGGCACAAAATCAAAAATCTGAGCTCGCAAATCGAAAATCGTAGTTCGCCTCATGCTCTCCGCCTTCACTAATTCCATGAAGATCCCCGAGCTGCGCTCGCGGATCCTCTATACGCTGGCGCTGCTGTTCGTGTCGCGGGTGGGCGCGCACATTCCCCTGCCCGGGCTCGACCCCAAGCCGCTCCAGGACTTCTTCGTCGCCCAGGTCGGCAGCCAGGGTGGGGCGATGGTCGGCCTCTACAACATGTTCACGGGCGGCGCGCTGGTGAAGGGCGCGGTCTGCGCCCTGGGCATCATGCCCTACATCAGCGCCCAGATCATCTTCCAGCTGATGACGGCCGTGGTGCCGTCCCTCAGCCGCCTGCAGCAGGAGGGGGATGTCGGCCGGCAGAAGCTCACGCAATACACGCGCTACGCCACGGTCCTCATCTGCATCGTCCAGGGCGCCCTGCTCATCCTCGCGCTCGAGAACCCCGGCCGGCTCTTCTCGGGCTACGACGTCAACGTGTACGGCGACATCGTCATCGTCAGCAAAGGCTACTTCCTCGCCACCTCGGTGGTGTTCCTGACCGCCGGCACGCTGCTCCTCATGTGGCTCGGTGAACAGATCACCCAGCGGGGCATCGGCAACGGCGTCTCGATCCTCATCACGATCGGCATCCTCGCCGACATCCCCGGGGCGGCCCAGACGCTCAAGACGCTCATCCTCGCCCCGGTCGGCGTGCAGGCGATCAGCATGCCGCAGCTCCTCATCATGGTGGTGCTGTTCGTCGTCGTCACCGCGGGCATCGTCATGATCACGCAGGGACAGCGAAAGATCCCCGTGCAGTACGCCAAGCGTGTGGTCGGCCAGCAGGTCTACGGGGGCCAGAGTTCATTCCTGCCGCTCAAGGTCAACTACTCGGGCGTCATGCCGGTCATCTTCGCCTCGGCCATCCTGCTCTTCCCGCAGCAGATCCTGTCGCAGATCGGCGCCGCGTTCAACCTGAAGTTCCTCAGCGAATTAGCCAGCACGCTGCTGCGCGGACACGGGGTCTACTACAGTCTCTACGGCATTCTCATCCTCTTCTTCAGCTATTTCTGGGTGTCAGTGATGTTCAAGCCGATCCAGATCGCCGACGACCTCAAGAAATACGGCGGCTATGTCCCCGGCGTGCGCCCGGGCGAGCCCACGGCGCAGTTCCTCGACTTCATCATGACCCGGCTGACGCTCGCCGGCGCCATCTTCCTGACGATCATTGCGGTCATGCCGGATGTCCTGCTGTTTGAGTTCAACGTGCCCCAGCGCATCGCGTATTTCTTCGGCGGGACCGGCATGCTCATCACGGTGGGCGTGCTCCTCGACACCATGCGGCAGATCGAAACCTTCCTGCTGCAGCGCCACTACGACGGGTTCCTGCGCAAGGGGCGCATCCGCGCCCGCAGCACGGCGGTGGGCTCGGCGATCGGCCAGGCGGCCGACATCGGCACCGTCAAGGCCCTGGGCCTCCCCCTCCTCGTCATCTTCCTCGTGGGCATCGCCTCCTGGGCCATCCGGCACTTTGTTCTTTAAGACTTTACTTCCAGGGGAATGGCTGTCATTTCCCAACCCTTTTCGCCGTGCGGCACACTGCCCCGGCGCAAAGTCACTTGGCTGCGGGACACCCGGCGTTGCGCGCCGGAACTTCGCGGCCCGTTCTTTGAAGCTAGAGCACGTCTCTCCTGAACCTCTTGGTTATCAGGAGATTTGCCGTTTCCCGCCATCCAGCCATCGAGCCGGATGGTCCGGGGTGCGCAAACTCGATGCGGGTTCCCTGACGGCAGGGCATCCGGCTACGCTGCTCGCTGCCTGTGGATTCGATGCCCGATCGGAAGCCGGCGCCTGGCGCGCGGTTCCTCGGGCAATGGTCAACCGTGGCGGGGGGCCTCGACTCCGCGAGGAGGTCGCATTAAGGCGATGATTCCCATCAAGGATCGGGAAGCCATCGCGCATATGCGCGAATCGTGCGCCATCGCGGCGGCCGTGCTGCATCGCCTCAGGGCGCTCGTGCGGCCCGGCATCAGCACCTTCGACCTTGACCAGGCCGGCCGCGATCTGATCGCGGGCTACGGAGCGCGCAGCGCGGACTACGGGTACCAGATCGGTTCGCGCCGGTTTCCCGCCTACACCTGCCTCTCCGTCAACGAGGAGGTCGTGCACGGCATCGCCTCCCTGAAGCGCATCCTCCGCGACGGCGACATCATCTCGATCGACGTCACCGTCGAGTTCGGCGGCTACATCGGCGACAATGCGATCACGGTTCCGGTCGGCGCCATCGCGCCCCGCGTGGCCGAGCTCCTCCGGACCACCGAGGAGGCGCTCCAGATCGGCATCCGCCAGGCCCAGGTCGGCAATCGCATCGGCGACATCTCCCACGCTGTCCAGACCTTCGTCGAGGCGCGGGGTTTCGGTGTCGTCCGCGACATGGTCGGCCATGGCGTCGGTCGCTCGATGCACGAGGAACCGCAGATCCCGAACTTCGGCCGCCGCGGCACGGGCGAGCGAATCCAGGCGGGCATGACCCTCGCGATCGAACCGATGGTCAACCTCGGCACCCACCGCGTGCGCACGCTCGCCGACGGCTGGACCGTGGTCTCCGACGACGGCCTGCCCTCCGCCCATTTCGAACACACCGTGCTCACGACCGACCGGGGCCCCGAGATCCTCACCGTGCTCCCCCCGGCTCCCGTTCCCTCTGCTTCCGCCACTTCCACTCTGCCCACCCACAACTGAACCTTCCCGCACCTTCCCATGCCACGCCTGCTCGGTGTCGAAATCCCGCCCAAGAAGAAGATCGCCTTCTCGCTGTGCTATATCTACGGCATCGGCCCCACGCGGGCCCGCGTCGTGGTCAAGGATGCCGGCCTTGACCCCAACATGCGCGCCTCGGACCTCACCGAGGAGCAGCTCAACAAGATCCTCCACGTCATCACCGACCGGAA
>CAZKDK010000279.1:0-4993 GCA_964551145.1 uncultured Opitutaceae bacterium
CGCGGGTCGTTGTAGACGTTGCTGACGGTCAGGCCGGTCTCGGCGGCCGGCAGCTCCTGGAACGGCTTGGCCCCCGGCGCGAGCGGCGGTCGGGCGGCGAACGGACGCGCGTCCACGATCGGCGAGGCGGAATCGGCGGCCGGAGCGGGAGCGGCCAGGACGATCGCGAGCAGGAGGGAGCCGGGGATTCTAAGCATGGGACCGAGGAATGCGGATGGCGGGTGTCAGTCGGGGCGGGCTATCGCGGGAGCAGCGGCGGCGTGATACGATGGGGCGGGCGGCCATGTTCGCGGAAGGGGCCGTCGCGGCCGGTTACAGCGGCCGCAGGGCGTGATCGAAGGCCCAGTCCGCGATCTTGATGCCGGCCTTCTGGCCCTCGAGGTTGTCGGCCATGAAATGGATGCCGGCCCAGACCCGGCTTATGCCGATTTCGTTGCGCGCGTCGGAGAGTTTCTTGAACGTGCGCACCGCGCCGGGCAGGCCGTCGGACGTGACGGTGAACTCGATGTTGTCCGTGCCGAAAAACCGCTCCAGAAGGCGCGAAGCGCCGGCCGAGAACGTGCTGTGGCCCGAGGTGTACGAGGGGAACGATGGCGTGACCAGCAGCGGAATGAAGTCGGGCTGGACGGTGGCGTAGGGATTCAGCTCCGGGGTGAGCTGGCGGATGGCTGTCTCGGGGCGCCAGGTGCGATAGAAGAACTTCGTGTCCCAGCAGGAAATGCAGGCATCGGCCTCCACCATGTTCAGCAACGCAAACAGGCGCGCGGCGTCGGGGACCGGGAGGTTGTTCCGGCGGGCGAGGTCCTGGGCGATGATGTTCCAGTGACCCGGCGGGGTGGCGGTGCCGAGGTCGTCGGACCAGAAGGCGGCGCTGAGGGTTTCATATTCACTGCGCTCCGCCCCGTCGCGGGCCCCGACTTTCGCCACAAAGGCGGCTTCCTCGGCGTACTCCTTCGAACCCAGCGCGGGCGGCGGGGGCGCGCGGAACTGGTCCGGCGAGGTCATCACGAACGGGGTGACATGTCCCCAGAACGGCAGCGTCGCCGGGCGGAAGCCGGGCGGAGTCTCGCGCCACTTGCCCGGCTCGTCGCTCGAGTACTTGCCGGGGATCGGCTTATTGTAGCCGGACTCCGCGATCTTCGCGAGAACGAGCTTGGCGACGTGCTCGCCCCAGGCGATGCCCGCGGCCTTCCCGGGACCCTCAGGAATCATCGTGAGCGCCTTTTCGTAGGCCAGCTGCAGATTGTGCGGATTGGAGGACGCGCTCCAGAGCGCGATCATGGTGGCATGCGCCGCGCCGGCGATGGCGGCGTCCAGGTCGGCGCCCGCCGGCGCGGGCTCGTTCACGAGCCAGCCGTGGTAGTGGCGCGTGATGCCGTTGACGGCGTCGAAGATCGCGGCGTGGAAGGTCGCGAGGAAGAACGACGAGATCGGCGGCGGGTTGCGCGCGAGCCGGGTCGCGTCGAGGGCCTGCTGATTCCAGTAGAGGACGGCGTTGTCGGCGAAGGCGAGGGGACTCGCCAGGAGTACGACGGCGCAGGCGGCGGCAAGCAGTCGGGGTGATTTCATGATTTGGGCACTCGACCCCGGGGACGAAGGCCGCGGGGAGAGGACGGAAGCGCGCAGCGGGAATTTACGCATGCCTCCCCGTCCACAAAATTCTTTGGGACGAGTTGCCGTGAATCCGGGGCCAACGGCCCGGGACGGAACGCCCAATCGATGGTTCGTGCCGTGTCGTGCGGGCGGCGCTGATCGCCAGGGCGGCAGCGCGGCGCGAAACCGCGGCCGTCAGCCGCCGTGGGCCGCCAGCACCGGCGCGGCGCGGCGTCCGGCATCCAGCGGAAGCGGAGCATCGGGGCGGGCGCCCGCCCGGCGTTCCCGCACCGCTGCGGCCAGCCGAGCCAGCACCGGGAGGGTGTCCTCCCAGGCAAGGCAGGGATCCGTGATGCTGCAGCCGTAGGCGAGCGGGCAGATGCGGCCGTCCTGCGCCCCGCCGACGAGATTGCTTTCCAGCATCACCCCGCAAATCGCATCCGAGCCCGCCGCGACCTGCGCGGCCACATCCGCGGCGACCAGCGGCTGCCGCCCTGGATCACGCCCGCTGTTGCCGTGGCTGCAATCCACCATGACGCGCGGCGGCAGGCCGGCCGCGCGCAGGAGGTCCACCGCGCGCCTGATCTCGTCGGCGGAATAGTTGGTGCCCTGCCGGCCGCCGCGCAGGACGAGGTGGCCGCGGTCGTTGCCGGCGGTGCTCAGCATCGCGGGGACGCCGTCCTTGGTGACGGAGGCGAACCAGTGGGGCTGGCGCGCCGAGCGCAGGCCGTCCACCGCCACCGCCACGTCGCCGTCGGTGCGGTTCTTGAAGCCGACGGGCATGGAGAGCCCCGAGGCCAGGGCGCGATGCACCTGGCTCTCGACCGTGCGCGCACCGATCACGCCCCAGGTCACCAGCTCCGCGTAGTATTGGCCGATGGTCGCTTCGAGAAACTCGGTGGCCGCCGGCAGGCGCAGCGCGACCAGATCGAGCAAGAGCTGCCGCGCCAGGCGAAGCCCGCGGTTGACCTGGAAACTCGCGTCGAGGCCGGGATCGTGGATTAGGCCCTTCCAGCCGAGAATCGTGCGCGGCTTCTCGAGATAGGCGCGCATGACCACGCACAGGTCCCCGGCATGCTGGCCGGCGACGCCGGCCAGCCGACGCGCAAAGTCCAGGGCCGCCTCCGGATCATGGATCGAGCAGGGCCCCACCACGAGCAGCAGCCGGTCGTCGCGGCCGAGAATTATGTCCTCCACCGCGCGGCGGCTGCCCGCAACGAAAGCGGCCCCGGCATCGTCCAGCGGCAGCTGGTTGGCGAGTGCGGCCGGCGAGACCAGCGGTTGGGCGCCGCAGATGCGCAGGTTCTCGACGGGGGGACGGATTTCGGGTGTCACGGGGGCTGGCGCGAAAACAGCTGCAGGGGGCCCTGGGATTGCGCGACCACCAGGCGCGGTCCGCCGGCCGCGCCGAGCGGCGCCAGCGGCACGACGGCGCGCGCATCGCCGGGCACCAGCAGTCCGCTCACGCCGGGCAGGACGGGCGTGAATCCTCCGCGCCCGTCGCCGCGCAGCAGCAGGCTCACGCCGCCGTCGAAGCGACCGGTCGTCGGCTCGGGTCCGAACTGGTTGCCGACGCAATAGAGGTCAGCCCGGCCGTCGCCATCGAGATCGGCGAACACCAATCCGTTGATCGGCGCGAGCTGGGCCTGCCGCGGCAGCGGGGAGAACCGGAAGGTGCCGTCCGCCTGCTGCACGAAGATGCCGCTGGCAAGTTCGGTCGCGGCGAACCGCCGGGCCGCCCGCAGCCGCTCGGGCGGGAAGACGTCCTCCACCGTCGCGTGGGAAAACGCGGCGTAGGTCGGGAACTTCGCCCGGATCCAGGGAAAGGTGTCGGCGAGCTTGCTGCGGCCCCGCAGCGGGTAGAGGCGGCCGTCGGTGTCGTAGCCGGCCTCGAGGATCGCCGGGTGGCCCGAGCCGTCGAGGTCGCCGGCGAGCAGCACCGCCGGCGCGGCCGCGCTGGCGGTGTATTTCGTGTTCAGGCCGACGTTGCCCGCAATCAAATCGGGCCGGCCGTCGCCATTGACGTCGGCGACCGCGAGCGCGCTCCACCAGCCGGTGACCGCGGCGAGACCGAGGCGGTCGGTGGCGTCCTCGAATCCGTGGCCGGTGTTGTGGAAGACCTTCACCGGACCCCATTCGAGCGCGAGGACCAGGTCGGGCCGGCCGTCGCCGTCGATATCCGCCCACGTGGCGGCGGTGACCATCCCGACCCGGCGCAGGCCGGGCGCGAGCGTGTCGGTCGCGTCCACGAAACTCCCGCCCTCGTTGTGGTAGAGAAAGCTGCGCGGGGTTTCGGGCCACTGGCCGGGCACGAGGCGTCCGCCCACGAAAAGGTCGGTCCGGCCGTCGCCGTCGAAATCGGCCGCCGCGCACGCCGTCGTGCTGGCGCCGTCGGCGGGCAGCGCGCCGGCCGGCGCGAGCGTGAAGCCACCGTGGCCGTCGCCGAGATAGAGGCGGTCGTTGAGCCGGACATCGCCCTCCTCGTAGGCCGCGCCCCCGGCGGCAATGAACAGGTCGACGTGGCCGTCGCCGTTGGCGTCAAAGAAGACGGCGCCCGTGTCGTCCGCCTCCGCGGCGCCGGCCCAGGGCTGGCTCGGTCCGGGCACGAAGCGGCCGTCGGGCCGGCCGAGGTAGAGCACGCCGGCCTGGCCGGCCGCGCCGGACACGAACACGTCGTCGATCCCGTCGCCGTTCACATCGGCGACGGCGAGGGCCGGGGCCTGTTGGCCGAGCCGGCGGGGCAGGAGGCGCTGGCGGAAGAACTCATCAAACGGCCGGACCGCGGAGACATAGTCGAGGCCCGCGCCCCGCGCGTGCTCCGCGAAGAGCGCGCCGCCGGCGGGCGTCCGGCGGACGGCGGGCGGCCGGTGCGGCCGCCGGCCGTCGGGATACTCCGGCTCCGCGATGGTGTAGAGGCAGTCGGCCGGCAGGTCGGCGAGCACCTGCGTGGCGCCGGACGGCCAGCGGATGGTGAGCTTCCGGACAACGGTGTCGTCGCCGAGGCCGAAGTGGACGACCGGCAGCTCGCTCGTCACGACGCCGCGCTCGGTGTAGAGCTGGCGGATCTGCGCGCCCGCGGCGGTCTCCACGCGGAGCTCGGCGCCGATGCCGTCGCGGTTGGGCGGCCGGCCGGCGAGCCGGCATTCGACGCTGTGGCCGGTGGCGGCGTCGTTGCGCAGGATCGTGGGCGGGCCGTCCTGGTTGACGATAACGACGTCCAGCGCGCCGTCGTGGTCGAGATCGACCAGCGCGCAGCCGAAGGAGACCCCGAGGTGATCGAGTCCCCAGGCGGCGGATGCGTCCTCGAACCGCAGGTCGCCGAGGTTATGGAAGGCGATGGTGCGCTCGCGGCGGGGCGGGGCGCTCTTCCAGACCGCGGCGCGGGCGGCCAGGGTGGGGG
>CAZKDK010000280.1:0-1956 GCA_964551145.1 uncultured Opitutaceae bacterium
TCGGCTCGTCGAGGAAGAGCACCTTGGGCCGGTGCAGCAGCGCGGCGATGAGCTCCATCTTCATGCGTTCGCCGAGCGAGAGCTCGCGCACCATGACGTTGAGCTTGGCGCCGACGTCGAGCAGCGTCACGAGTTCGTCGAGGGTCTGCCGGAACTGGGTCGCGTCGAGGCCGTAGATGTGCCGCAGGAGCAGGAAGGACTCGCTGGCGGGCAGGTCCCACCACAGCTGGTTCTTCTGCCCGAGCACGAGGGCGAAGATGCGCCGGTACGCGTTCTCGCGGCGGGTCGGGTCGAAGCCGGCCACCCGGGCCCGGCCCGAGGTGGGATAGATGAGGCCGGAGAGCATCTTGAGCGTGGTGGTCTTGCCCGCGCCGTTGGGCCCGAGGAAGCCGACGAACTCGCCCTCGGCGATCGAGAAGCTGATGCGGTCGGCCGCGCGCACCTCCTCGAATTCGCGATGGAACAGCCCCTTCACGCCGCCCCAGAATCCGGGCTGCTTCTTGTACGTGCGGAACACGCGGGTGAGCTCCTCGACCTCGATCATCGCCCCCACAATCCCGGACCCGCGGAGCGGGGGCCAGCCGAAATTGGCGCCGCCGTTTTCAGGTCCGCGGTGCCGGATGCCCATTGAAAACCGCCGGCCCCGGCGTTACGCCTGACGACGGCATGAAGAAATTGGCACTGGCGTTTCTCGCCCTGGGCATCGGTTGTCTGGCCGCCGCGCAGGAGGTGACGGTGAACTTGCTGGTCCCGACCGGCGGGGTGGCTCCGGGGAAGCCGGTGGCCGTCAGCGTCGTCCTGCTCAATGCCACCGGCGCCGAGGCCCGCGTCGAGATGCCCGCGACCCTGGCCGCGCGCCTGGAGGGCGGGGGTCGGGTCTGGCCGGTCGAATTGCGCGCCCCGGCGGGCGCGACGCCGGTCATCGCCCCGGGGGCGTTTGCCCTGCCCGCCTACGCCCTGGACCTGCCACCGGACGCCCGGGGTCGGGTCGTGCTCGAAATCCGCCGGCCGGCGCTGGCCCGTGCGGTGATCGAGGTGGAGCCAGCCGCGCCCGCCCCGGCGCGCACGGTGCCGGGGGCGGGGCCGGTCGCCCCCGCGCCGGCGCCCGGCGCGGAGCCGGCCACGGCGCCGGCCGCCGAAGCGGAGGCGCCGGTGACGGCGGCGAGCATCCAGCGGACATTCACGGGGTACTTCTCGACCCATCAACCCATGTACTTCCTGATGGGCGCGAAAGAGCCGGCCGCGAAATTCCAGTTCAGCTTCAAATACCGTCTGCTGGGCGACGAGCGCGAGCCCGGGCCGGCCACGGCGCCCTTGCGGGGGTTGTATTTTGGATACACGCAGCGCTCGCTTTGGGACGTCACCGCCGCATCGAGTCCGTTCCTCGACACCAGCTACATGCCGGAACTGATGTTCGAATCGCTGGCCCGGGACCAACGGTCCGCCGGCCCGGTGAGTTTCCATTGGCTGGGTTTTCAGGCGGCGGTTCAGCATGAGTCCAACGGCAAGAGCGATCCCGATTCGCGCAGCCTGAACCTGCTCTATGTGCGGCCGATGCTGGCCTTCGGGCGGCGCGACGGCTGGTGGCTGGTGTTCGCGCCGAAGATCTTCGCCTATGTCGGCGGCCTGAGCGACAACCCCGACCTCGCGCGCTATCGCGGCTATGGGGAGTATTCGCTGATCCTGACGAAGAACGACAGCCTGGCGGTGACCCTGACCGGGCGCATCGGCGACCGTGGGGATCGGGGGAGCCTGCAGGTCGACGTCACCTATCCGCTCCGGATGAAATTCGGCGACTTTGCCACGTTCGTGATGGTGCAGTATTTTGACGGCTACGGGGAGAGCCTGCTGGACTACCAGAAGAAGTCCTCCGCCCTGCGCGTGGGCGTCGCGCTGGTGCGGTGAGGGCCCCGTGCCGGCACGGAGAAGGGCGGGCGCCCGCCGGCCGAGGGGGCG
>CAZKDK010000280.1:1966-4988 GCA_964551145.1 uncultured Opitutaceae bacterium
CGCGGCTCAGAGCTGCCCGAGGCGGGTGTAGTCTAGAATCGTGTGGCTGATCCACCCCCGGGCGAGGGCGGCGCGGTCGGTGAGGGGTTCGGCCGGCGAGAGGTCGTCGCCCAGCTTGAAGACGAACCGATGCGTGCCGTCATCCGCGGCCGGGCCGAAGAGGCCGGCGATCACGACCTGCGCCGGCACGGTGCGGCGGACGGCGGAGTCGGCGCGGCAGGGGTAGGGGAAGTTGACGTTGTGGGCGATGAAGCTGCGCGGCGGGGTGGCGGCGACGAGTTCCGTGACCAGGCGCGCGGCGTGGGCGGCGGACGTCCTGAGCGTGGCGCGCAGCTCGGCGTCGGGCTGGCCGCCGCGGTCCTTGAGGTGCTCGTAGGTCTCGACGCTGAGGTCCTGCGAGAACGCGACGGCGGGCAGGCCGTGCAGCACGCCCTCGAACGCGCCCGCGACGGTGCCGCTGGCGAGGATGAAGCCGAGCGAGGCGTTGAGGCCCACATTCATTCCGGAGACAACGGCGTCGGGCCGCGTCTTCACGAGATGGGCGAGGGCGATGTTGACGCAATCGGACGGCGTGCCGTCGACGGTCCACGTCGGGCAGCCGAACCCGCGGTCGGCCCTGGCCGAGCGCACCGGCCGGGTGCGCGACTTCGCCGCGCTGATCCAGCTCTGTTCGGTCCTGGGCGCGACCACGGACAGTTCGTGGCCGCCGGCGCGGAGGCCAGCGACCAGTTCATGGAGAAAGACGCAGTCGACGCCGTCGTCGTTGGTGACCAGAAGCCGCATGACGGCTTCCAGCTGTAGGCATTAAGCCGCGGGCCGTAAGCACAAAAGTTGGGCGAGCCGGGATCAGCGGAGCCACGCCGAGAGGTCGGTGCCGATGAGGTCCTGGGCGCGCAGGATCTCATCGCGGTAATAATCGATCACCAAGCGGCGGTCGGTGGGATCCAGCGCGAACCTGCCTTTTGGTCGATTGTAGAAACCGCGCAACGCCTGGCTGACCAGGGTCGGCATCCACCCGGTGAGGGGTGTATTGCCGACAAGCCGCCGACGCAGCCGGTGCAGCACTGGAAAACGCGGCACCATGGTTTCGTTGTACTGGCGGGACATGTCGATCGGATGATCGGCGTTCACTCCCAAGAATCCGAAGATGTCACGGAGTACCGCTCGCGCATCGGCCCGGTACGCCTCGTACAAATAGATGCGGATCTGTTCGCGCGGAAACACATCAAAAAACGGCTGGAGATGGGTGGCGTAGAGACCGCAATCGAGGGGGATCGGGTGTCGTTGCATTCCCTGTCGGCGGTCGGGTTTCGTCTGCATGGCCTGCAATACCCAGTCGCGGAACGTAGTGCGGTGGCCCGTGCCCAGTTCCCGCAGATACCGCGTCCATAGCCGTTCGGTGGGATCGCGAAGGAGGAAGATGAGCTTGGCCCGGGGCAGGGTGCGATGGATGGCCGGAGCCGCGCTGGGAAACCAGAGGTACATGACACTGGCTTCGCCAATGGCGACTTGATCGCGGACATTCTGAAAGAGTCGCAGGTAGTCCTCCCATTTTGTGATCGAAATACTGGTCTTTGGACATTCTTGCCTCTCAGCTTCGGCCAGGACGGAGGAGAGCTGTCGTTCTGCCATGGGCTTGAAATCCGGGAGGGACAGGATGTCGGCGGCCGCAAAGAAGTTCGGTTCCTTGACCGGACTCATATAAACCTGAGGGTGCTGGTTCAGGTAGCGGTAAAGGGAGGTCGTCCCCGATTCACCAGCACCCGCCAAGATGAAGTTTGGGAGCTTGGGAGTGTGCGTCTCGGGCATGGGTGACTTTCACGCTAGGTCTGGGGTCGGGCGGATCAACCTCGAAGCACCGCCCATGGGCAGTCGGGCCCGCGCGCAAAAACACGGCGGAGCTTCATCGGATGGAAGGGCGCCGCCTCAACCGAGGCCGCAAATCCAGACCGAGCCGCAAACATGCATAACACACGGCCGACAGGGGTCCTCTGACCGGCAAATGAGAGCAATTCACCGCTGGGTCTCCCGCCGCAGGCCCAGCATGGAGCGGATCTTCCTCAGGAGTCTGACGGCAAACTTCCTATAATCCTGTTCCAACGCCAGCATTCGCCAGGCCGTGCGAATACTGGTGGTGAAGTTCCTCTTCCTCCAGAAGAACCGGTAAAAAATTCTGCCTTGGTTGGCCGATCTCAAAAAACTCTTGGTGATGGGCTCGGGCTCCCGGAATGCGTTGCCGTAGATCAAGTACGTGGACGGATCTCGGCAAAGAACCTCCATTTTGCGCTTTTCCAGGTGGATGTACATGAACTCTTCCCGGTGGATCTCGTCGGCCGACAAAAAATGCCGGTAAATACCGCCCTTTTCGTACGCAAAACAGGACTGACCGGATTTCGTTCCTTTGCCCCTGGCTTCACCGTGTAGTCTCAGCGCGTAATCGCCGTAAAATATGTTGGCGCAGGGAGAACCGATGTAGAGCTTCAGGTTCCGCGGGGCGAAAAAAGCATTCACCCCGTCTTCCCGTTCGTCGAAAGCCCAGTTTTGCTTGCTGGCGAGAACCACTCGATAGTATACGCAATTGGCGATCCGCTCGCGATAAATGAAGTTCACGGCGGGGATGTTTCTATACAAAGCGAAGCGTCCTCTATCAAAAATCTTGTCGTATTGCCGATAGAGCTCGTCCGGAACGAAACTATTAATCCTGCCGAAAATAATGTCGGGATCGAAGTGGCCCCAAAATTCATAGCCCTTTAGATGGTCGGCGAAGAGGTGTCCGTAGAGGGGTTTGTAGTCGCAAAGCTTGTAAGGACGCTCGAGCGCAAGAGGGAAGTCGAAATGCTGCTGGAACCGGCTCTTCAGGCGGTCCAGGGTGGTATGGGTCACAAATACATTCGGAGGATAGTCATGATGGCTTCTGTCATCGGTGAAGATATACCAGTCATAATCCGAATTGAACGCGTAAGATTCGAGGGCCAGATCGAAATAATTTGGCAGGGAACCAAAATACGGCTGAATCATGGCG
>CAZKDK010000281.1:0-4982 GCA_964551145.1 uncultured Opitutaceae bacterium
CGCTCGACGGCGATGGCGTAGGCCACGTTGTTGGCCAGCGGCGCCAGGTAGTCCAGCCGGTCCGTGTACGGCACGAACTGGTTGTACGTCATGTTCTCGGCGATCTTCTCGTCGCCCCGGTGCAGGTAGCCGACCACCGGGTCGGCCCGGGTGACGATTTCGCCGTCGAGCTCCATCTGCAGCCGGAGCACGCCGTGGGTTGACGGGTGCGACGGCCCCATGCTGAGCGACATCTTCTCCGGCTCCAGCTCCTGGGCCGCGGCGGCCGCCCTGGCGGCGTTCTCGGGAAATGTGAAGTCGGTGGCCATTCGAGGGCGCTTACAGCCTCAAGCTATGAGCTTTGGCCTCCATCGGGTTTCTCCTGGCGCTCGGTCCAGCTCTCGTCCTTCGCGCGGGGTTCCGCCTCCTCCAGCGTGCCGCTGCGCGGGGCGACAAACGGCCCGCCCATGTAGGGCGCCGGCTTCAGCCTCGCGCCGGTCTCCTCCGCGACGTCCGGGCCGGGCAGCTCCGTGTCCAGCCCCGCCAGCGGGAAATCCTTGCGCAGGGGAAAATAGGGATACCCGTCCCACATCAGGATGCGGCGCAGGTCCGGATGGCCGGGGAACCGGATGCCGAACATGTCGTACACCTCGCGTTCGTGCCAGTTGGCGCCGGGCCACAGGCCGCTGGCGGTGGGCATGGCGGGGTCCGCGTCGTCGGGGCACTCGGCGGCCAGCCGCACGTAGTCGTGGCGGGAGGTCGAGAAAAGATGCCAGACGACGGTGAAGCGCGGCGAACGCGCGGCGCCGGCGTCGATGGCGGTCAGGTCGGCCAGATGGTCGAAGCCACCCTCGTCGCGCAGCCAGCGCAGCACGGCCGGGGCCTCGGCGGCCGGAAGGTTGAAGGCCGGCCAGTCCAGGCTGGCGCGGGCGGTGACCTGGGGGAATTTCTCCGGGAGGAGCGCGGCGGGTTCGGCGGTGGCGGTCATCGGCGGATGCCTCACGCGCGGAACTGGCGCCGGAATGAGGGCTCGCGGGCCACCTTGGACTGCAGCTTGATCAGGGCGTCGAGCAGGGCCTCCGGCCGCGGCGGGCACCCGCTCACATAGACATCCACCGGCAGGATCCGGTCCACCCCCTGGAGCACCGCGTAGCTGCGGTACATGCCGCCGGTGCTGGCGCACGCGCCCATGGCGATCACCCATTTGGGCGACGGCATCTGGTCGTAGATCCGGCGGACCTGCGGCGCCATCTTGTAGGTGACGGTGCCGGCCACGATCATGCAGTCCGCCTGGCGCGGGGAAAACCGCATGACCTCGGCCCCGAAGCGCGCGATGTCGAAGCGGGAGGCCGCAACCGCCATCAGCTCGATGGCGCAGCACGCCAGGCCCATCGGCATCGGCCACATCGAATTGGCCCGGATCCAGTTGATGACCGCGTCGAGGCGGGAGACGACGACCTCGCCTTCGAGTTTGCGATCATAGGCCAGTTCAGAGTTCGAGGAGACCATGGGCGGCGCGGACAAATTCATGGCACCCTACCAGCCCACCCAAGTCGCGCAAGTAGCTTTTGATTCCGCGGTCCGGACGCCGGGGCGCGGGGCGCGCACCCGCGCGGAAAACCCCCTTGACCCGCCCACCGGCTTTCCGCTGTATTTGACCCCTTGGCCACGCGGCACGCGCCGGCTGCGACGCGGGCCGTTCGCTTCCCCGGAGAGGTGACGGAGTGGTCTAACGTGCATGATTGGAAATCATGTGTACTCGCAAGGGTACCGAGGGTTCGAATCCCTCCCTCTCCGCCATTTTTCGCAGCGCGAAAAATGGCGGTGCCCGCGCAGCGGGCACGATGCGAAGCAGCGCAGAGGAGGGATAGGGGCAAACCGACGCGCGAACGGCGGTTTGGGGCGCAGCCCCGAACGAAGTGAGCCAATCCCTCCCTCTCCGCCAGCCTTCGCCAAGCCTACGGCTGGCAGGCCATTCGGTAGCCGACCGCGACCACCGCAGGCATGATGGCCTCCAGCAGAACCGGAGGCGAAGGCTGCGCGCCGAAGTCTTGGCGAAGGCGGGCATTACCCGCAGCATCGGGATCCCCCTATGCACTACGTCTAGATGATTGAGAGCGTGTACAGCCACAATCAGCCCTACGTCGGCCAAACCCGAGATCTCAAGGCGCGTATCACCGAGCACAATTCAGGCAAGTGTGCGCACATGGAAAGGTACCGGCCATGGCATCTCATCTGTTATCTCGGATTCGCGGAAGAACGGAAAGCAATCGCCTTTGAGCGCTGTCTGAAAAGCGGCTCGGGAAAGACATTTCTGCGCCGCCATTTCCTTTGAACGGCATTCCGCGCCCCGCGAAAAATGGCGGTGCCCGCGCAGCGGGTGTGATGCGAAGCAGCGCAGAGGAGGGATAGGGACAAACCGACGCGCAGCGGCGGTTTGGGGCGCAGCCCCGAACGAAGTGAGGCAATCCCTCCCTCTCCGCCATTAACAGGCCTTTGACTTCGAAGGAGATTGTCGAGCGGGACGGAACCTGTGATAAGAAAGCGTCTCCGTCCGACCCTGCCAGGCCGGCCGCAGCCGATCGGTTCCGATTCTTTCCGGAAGGACAAACCATGCCCAGCATCCTCATCGCCGACGACACCGTTGTGTGCCGTTCCATCCTGTCGCTCCTGCTCAGCCATCAGGGCCACAAGGTCACGGTGGCCGAAGACGGGCAGCAGGCGCTGGACAGCCTCAGCTCCAACGAATTCGACCTCGTCATCCTGGACCACATGATGCCCAACGTCAGCGGTCTGGAGGTCCTGCGCTTCCTGCGCCAGGAGGGTCCTCCAAAAACCAAGGGGTGTCCGGTGATCGTCATCTCGGGCGGCGTCACCCCGGAGGAGCGCGCCCAGTATGAGGCCCTGGGCGTGGTGGACATCCACAAGAAGCCGGCGGACCCCAAATACCTGTGCGACCAGGTGGCCCGGCTGTTCCCCAAGCCGAAGAAACAGGCGAGACTGGAGGTCCGCCATCTCACCCTGGTCGGGAGCCGCCACGCCCCCTTCCACGATTTTCTGCGGGAGTACCTGCCGCCCGACGACGTCGTCATGCGGGTCAGGGCCGAGCAGCTCAATTCCGGCGAGGTCGTGCTCGATCCCAATGCGATCACTTTGGTGCAGTTTGCGGAGGATCTGACGCCCGCCGGGCAAAAGCAGCTCGAGGAAAAGATGATCGGAGTCCGGGTGGTGCTCTGCACGACCCGGACGATCGACCAGCTGGAGGAGGCGGGTTTCCGCTCGGGACTCATCTTCCGCTTCGGCGTGCGCAGCATGCCGGTCGCGGACAAAATGGTCTAGCCGCCCCGTCCTTCGAACGAATCCGCGGGTGCGACCGGCGTTTTAGGGAACACGCGGTCCGGCCAGGCGGTCACCGGTGCTGCCCATGCCCCCCCTCCCCTACGTCCACGGCTATTCCCCGCGCGAGACCGTGCGCCTGGGCGACCAGGCCCGGACCCTGGCCGACCTGCTGCACCGCGGCGTGACCTTCCCGGCCGGAGCCCGCGTGCTCGAGGCCGGCTGCGGCACCGGCGCCCAGACCGTCATCCTCGCCCGGAACAACCCCGCGGCGCAGATCCTCTCCGTCGACTGCTCCGCGGAATCCCTCGCGCGCGCCCGGGAGTCCGTGCAACGGGCCGGCTGCGCCAACGTGCGCCTCGAGCAGGCCGACATCCGCCGGCTGCCGTATCCGGCCAATGAATTCGATGCCGGCTTCGTGTGCTTCGTGCTCGAGCATCTCGCCGACCCGGGCGCGGCGCTGGCGGAACTCGGGCGCGTGCTCCGGCCGGGTGGGACGATCACGGTCATCGAGGGCGACCATGGGTCGGCGTACTTCCATCCCGACAGCGCGCCTGCCCGGCGGGCGATCCAATGCCTGGTGGACCTGCAGCGGGAGGCGCAGGGAGACGCCCTGATCGGCCGGCGCCTCTACCCGCTGCTCCGCGCCGCCGGCTTCGACGACGTCCAGGTCGCGCCCTGCGTCGTCTACGCCGATGCATCGCGCCCGGAGCTGGTCGAGGGTTTCACGCGCAACACGTTCACCGCGATGGTGGCGGGCGTTGGCGAGGCGGTGCTGGCGTCGGGGCGCATGGATCCGGCCGACTGGCGGCAGGCCATCGCCGACCTCGGCCGCACGGCCGGGCCCGACGGCGTCTTCAACTACACGTTCTTCCGGGCCCGGGCGGTCAAACCCGCCTGACCGGGCCTGCCGGGGGACGCGACGCCCCCGGGGCATCGCCGGCCCGGCAGGGCGCCCCGGACCGCCGCAGTTCCGCCCCGGCGCGCGTCGCTCCCGCCGGTCTACGAGCTCAGGCTCCAGCAGATGCGCAAGTGGTGAGGCGGGAAAGCCCCGTCCGCTCTCGCAAAACCGTCGCGCCTCCGCATAGTTCCGGGTGCCGATCTCCCTCATGCCCGCGTCCAGTCCCACCGCCGCGCCGCCCCTCGCCCCCGCCGAGTTCGACCTCGCGCTGGTGCGCAAGTACAACCTGCCGGGCCCGCGCTACACCTCCTATCCGACGGCCCCGCAATTCACCGAGACCACGCCGGTGGAGGCGCTGGCGGAGGCGATCCGCCGGGACAACGACGACGCCCGCCGGCCGCTCTCCCTTTATTTCCATCTCCCCTTCTGCGAAACGCTCTGCTGGTTCTGCGGCTGCACGACCGTCATCACGCTGAACCGGGACGCGGCCTCGGGCTACCTCGACCACCTCGACCGGGAGCTGGCGCTGATCGCGCCCCGGGTGAACCCCGCGCGGCGCGTCGCGCAGATGCATTTCGGCGGGGGCACGCCGACGTTCCTGCCGCCGGCCGTGATCCGCCGGCTGGGCGAGGCGATCCACGCGCGGTTCCAGTTCGCGGAGGACTCGGAGAACAGCGTCGAGGTCGACCCCCGCCGGATCACCCGGGACCACGTGCGCGCCTTCCGCGAACTCGGCTGAAACCGCGCCTCGCTCGGCGTCCAGGAC
>CAZKDK010000282.1:0-4977 GCA_964551145.1 uncultured Opitutaceae bacterium
TAGCGAGTAGCGAGTAGCGAGTAGCGAGTAGCGAGTAGCGAGTAGCGAGTAGCGACGGGTAGTGCCGCTCTGCCCGAACAGTGAATCGATCGCAATGAGATCCTGTCGTTGTCGGATTCGCTTCAGGCTCTATTCGCTACCCGCTACTCACTACTCGCTACTTTAGGCGACAAGGCAGGCCTGGAAGCCGCCGACCAGCTCCGCGCGGTCGAGGTTGCGGCCGATGAAGACGAGGACACTGGAGCGCGGCGCGCCGTCCCAGGGCCGGTCGAACCTGGCGTCGAACGTCATGTGCACGCCCTGGAAGACGAGCCGCTGGTTCGCGCCCCGCACGGCAAGCACGCCCTTGCAGCGGAAGATGTCCTGGCCTTTTCGCGCCAGGAGCCCGCTGATCCAGTTGTTGAGACGCTGGCCGTCAAGGTCTCCCGCCAGGGTGATGCCGACGGAGGCGACGTCCTCGTCGTGGCGGTGCTCATGGCGGAAGGTTTGATCGTGAACGTACCGGACCAGCGAATGGTCCGCGGCGTGGAGATGCGTCGGGACGTCGTGGGCGGTGAACAGCGCGTAGCGGCCCGCGGCGGGAATCGCCACAGGGAAGTCACCGTGTCCGTCCTTCATCGGCAGGCGCTGGCGCCGGATTCCCGGAGCAACGGCGTCGCCGGATCTGATCCGGTTCTCCGGTTCGGAGAACACCTGCACGGCGAGATGGCGCGCGGCCGCGAGGTCGGCCGGATCGAGGCTTTTCACCGGCAGCAGGGCGATATCGAGATCGTCGCCAGGGCCGTGGTGATGGGCGTCCCCCTCATGGCCGTGTCCCGGCCCATGCTCATGCCCGCCACCGCTGTCGCCGTCGTGGTGGCCGATGCAGAGTTCGTAGTCCCCGGCCGCGAGTTCGTACACGCCGGCCCATTCGAAGGGATATTCGGCCTCGAGAAAGCGCGGATCGAGGTCCGTGGCACGGCTGAGATTGAAGCCGCCGACATTGAGCACGCGGTCGATCGGCACATCGCAATTGCGCGTCCGGTGAATCCGGGCCACCGCGTTCATGCGGTGCAGCCGCGCCTCGAGGCGGTCGAGATCCTCCGGGCCGACGAGGTCGGTTTTGTTCAGCAGCAGGATGTCGGCGAAGGCCACCTGCTCCTTTGCCTCCTTGCCTTCGTCGAGATGGCGGCCGGCGTACCGGGCGTCGACGACCGTGACGACGGCGTCGAGGCGGTAGGCGTCGCGCACCTCCGGATCGGTGAAGAAGGTCTGCGCCACCGGGCCGGGATCGGCAAGGCCGGTCGTCTCGATGAGCACGCCGTCGAGCCGGTCCTTGCGCTTGAGCAGGCGCCCGAGGATGCGGAGGAGATCGCCGCGCACGGTGCAGCAGAGGCAGCCGTTGTTCATCGCGAAGATCTCCTCGTCCGCCTGGATGACGAGCTGGTTGTCGACGCCGACCTCGCCGAACTCATTCTCGATCACGGCAATCCGGCGGCCGTGCTGCTCGGAGAGGATGCGGTTGAGGAGCGTGGTCTTGCCGGCACCGAGGAAGCCGGTGAGGACGGTGACGGGGATGCGGGGGTCGGCGGGCATGGGTCAGAGTACAGGGTGACAGGGAACAGAGGCACAGAGGACGGAGTGACCGGGGAAGAAATCGAGCAGCCGGGGATCAGAGTTCAATGGAGGTAGATCGCGGACGGAACATGCGGAACAACGGAAACAAATCCGGCGGGCGCCGAAAGGCGAACCCGGCAGAACCGTCAAGTGCACCGGGACGGTGCCAAGCCAAGGAACGGCGGCGACGCGGTCCGGCGCGGCGGGCGCCTCAACTCCCGGCGTTCTGGAGCTCGTATCCCAGCACGCTCAGCGCGTAGGCGGCGGCCGTTTCGCAGCGGAGCACGAGGGGACCGAGCGTGATCGCCTCGAAGCCGGCCGCCTTCGAACGGCTCAATTCGGCCGGCGTAAAATCGCCCTCGGGCCCGATCAGCCAGAGCACGGTGCGCGGGGGGCGGCCATTGGCGGCCGCAAACCCGGCGAGGACGGCCTTGAGCGATTTCGCACCTGGCTGGAGGCTGGCGATGAGCTTCAGGTCGAACCCTCGGGCGGCGTCCATGTAGGCGCCGGCCGCCTGCAACGGGAGGATCTCGGGCACGAATGGATTCCCGCATTGCTTGGCGGCTTCGATCGCGGCGGCCGTCCATTTCTCGGCCTTCCGGTCGGGGCGGTCGCCGTCGAGGTGCACCATCGTGCGCTCGCTTTCCAGCGGGACGATGCGCGCGGCACCGAGCTCGGTGGCCTTGCGCACGATGGCGTCCATGAACTGGCCTTTGGGCAGCGCCTGCCCGAGGGTGATCTGGTAGGGCAGGGGCTTCGCCTGCTGGCGGAAACGCACCTTGAGGACGGCCGCCGGCTTGGCCTCCTCGGCGAGTTCGCAGATCCACTCGTTGCCGCGGCCGTCAAAGGCCACCACCATGTCGCCGATCCGGGCCCGGTTGACGGCCACGAGGTGGTGGCTCTCGTCGTCGGACAGGCGAATCGTGGACGGCTCGCGCTCGGGGGGCTGGCAGTAGACGCGGAAATCGGACATAGGCCCGTGAGCTTTCCGCGACACCGGGCGCGTGGCAAGGGAGGAGTGATCCAAAAAAAGGGCGCTCTGCTGGACAGCAGGGCGCCCTTGCCGACTTATCAAACTACAAACGGAAACGAAGCATCAAGGAGCTTGGTCCCTGATCTCTCTTGCAATGAGATAGACGCAGCGGCTCTGCGCCCGTTCAAAAAGTTCCGCAACATTCACCCGCGACGCGGCAGGCTGCAGCCGCACCCGGATCGTGGGTCGCGCGGACAGGGCGGGAGAATAGCGTTTACATCGATCTCCGCCGACCTACCGTTCGCACTTTGGGCCCGCCCGGATGGCGGAATTGGCAGACGCACGGGACTCAAAATCCCGCGACCTTTAAAGTCGTGTCGGTTCGACCCCGACTCCGGGCACCAGCCTTCGCCGGGCCTGCGGTTGGCAGGCCAGCCAGAAGCCGACCACGGTCGTGAGGGACGATCTTTGCCCGGGGCAGAACCGAGGCGAAGGCTGCGCGCCGAAGGCTTGGCGAAGGCGGGCATTTCACTCTGCAAAGCTCCCGATCACGGGGTTGATCACTCTTTGTGCCAGCCTTCGCCGGGCCTGCTGCTGGCCCGCTCGCCAGTCGCGCGGCGGCTTGCCGGGTGACCACAATCGCTGGCGCAATGGGCGGATTGGATTCATTCAGGTTCCTCGTTGGGGGGACTCGTTTGCTGCGTCTATTGCGGCGCTTCGCGCACCGCCCCTCGATGCGCCGCTTCTCTCGAGTCTGGCGTAATCCTGCTATACTGAACTCGGTAGTGAGCGCTGGGCGAACCGATGCGATCCGACTCCGTCGTGGAGGGCACTGCTGCGATTGGCCTGGAAGCGATCGAGGCCGAGGTCGCAGCCACACATGCCGCCCGGCGGCACCGATGAGGCAATGGGTCATTGACACGAACGTGGTCATGTCAGGCTTGCGGAATCCACACCGCCCGCCGGCGTGCGCATTGGACGCCGTGCTTGAGGGACGCCGAAAGCCCTACGCAGCTTTGCCGGACTGACCGGCTGATCAACGAATTCTATACGCAACAAGATTTTCGCTACCCGCAAGGTTGGGCGAGACGAAGATCATGGCAGCCAACCCAATTGTCCAAAGCCTCGACCTCGACGAGTGCGGTGGCCTGCCGCGTTGAGATTCGACGGCGAAGGAGGGCACGGTAGGGCAAGACCCCATGGCAACCCTGGCGTTCGCAGGGGATGATCGCCCTGCACCCCGAACTGCCGACAGACTCCCATGAAACGGTCCAGACTCGCCCTCCTCTTCGCCGGCCTTGCGCTCGGCTCGCTTATGCCCGCCCGGGCTGCCCTTGAAACCTACGACATCGACCCGGTGCACACCTGGGTCGGCTTCACGGTCCGGCACTTCTTCACCCAAGTGCCCGGTTTTTTTGGCAAGGTGAAGGGTGCGGTCGTCGTGGATCGCGAACACCTCGAGAACAGCGCCGTCGAGGCCGTCATCGAAGTGGCCAGCATCACCACGAACACGCGCATGCGCGACAACGATCTGCGCTCCGCCAATTTCTTCGCTGCCACCAAATTTCCCGCCATGATCTTCAAGAGCAAGGCGTGGAAAAGCACCGGCGGCGGCACCTATGCCGTCACGGGCGATCTCACGATCAAGGGCGTGACGAAAGAGGTCGTGCTCAAGGTCACATCGCTGGGTTTTGGCCCGGGCCTGAAGGGAGCCATGATCTCTGGTTGGGAGGTGTCGACCACGCTGGATCGGCGCGAATTCGATATTGCGGCGGACCAAGGCATGATCGGCAACAGCGTGGAGGTTGTCATCCATGTTGAAGCCGATCTGCGAAAGACCACGCCGGCGGCGCCATGAACGCCGTGCGGCCACCGCCGCCTCGCGCCGCGATTTGCGCAGTATCAACTGCCTGATGCAGCTCAAGGATAGGTGATCCGAGGCCCGCTGCAATGGCTCGGCGTGCGGCCCTTGGGTGAGGCCGAGGCCACCGGTGAACGCCGCTACCTGCTTCGAGTACGACGACCCGGCAACACCACCTCCGTTCATTCCCGAGACCGCGAAACGGAGGCGCGAATCAATTCTGAGCAGCGCTATACGCAGCGTCGGTGAAAACGAAGAAACCTATGACACCCAATAAAAGAACATCCAAGGCGAAGGCCAAAACTTCCACGCCCGCCCTGCCGAAGACCGACTGGAACGCTCTGTTCATCGGGGGCGACTGGGTTCGCGGTGGCGCGCGCCGAGTCTTCCAGGACCGGAATCCCTACGATAACGAGGTCATCACGGACGTGCCCTCGGCTACGAACGAGGACGTGGACCGCGCCTTCGAGATCGCGGAATCAGCGCAGCGCCAGCATCTCCACCGCACGCCCCAAGAGCTTGCCCAGCCCATCCAGGAGGCGATTTC
>CAZKDK010000283.1:0-4967 GCA_964551145.1 uncultured Opitutaceae bacterium
ACAGGTGGCAGGCGCCAAACTCGCCGATGATCTTCTCCGCCTGCGTGCCCTTGCCGACGCCGGGGGGGCCGAGGAGGACGAGATGCCAGGGGCGCGGGGCCACGGGGCCGGTCTTCGCGCAATTCGCGCCGGGGCCTTGCAGCCAGGCGATGCGGTTGCCGATGGAATACATGGCCCGCCACGCTAATGGCTTTCGGCTGCCGGGCGAGCGCGATGCGCCGGCCGCCCGCCGCCGCCCGGCACGTATCAGGCGGACGCGCCCGCCCTATTCGATCAACTCATCGATCAACGGGCCGGCCCGCGCGGGGCGCGGATCGATCCTGAAGGCGGCCGTGATCTCCCCGTGGATGGCCCCGAGGTCCTGCTCGCTCGCGGCGTGCACGGTGCACAGGCGGTCCCCGGCGGAAACGGGCTCCCCGATCTTCACCAGATGGGTGAGGCCGACGGCGGGGTTGATCGCATCGGCGGCGTGGGCGCGCCCGGCGCCGAGGCGCCACGCGGACCGGGCGACGGCCAGCGGATCGACGTCGCCGACGAATCCGGACACCGGCGCCGTGATCGGGTGCACCACGGGAGCGCGGGGCAGGCGCGCGTAGTCGTCGATCGCCGCCGCGTCGCCGCCCTGGGCGGCCACCAGCTCGCGGAACTTCCCGAGCGCGGCTCCGCCGGCGATCGCCTGCTGCAGGCGTTTGCGCGCCGCGGCCGCGTCCCCGGCGATCCCGGCCAGCAGGAGCATATGCACGCCCAGGGCCAGCGTGACCTCCATGAGATCGGCCGGGCCGCGGCCCTTGAGCGCCTCGAGCGCCTCGACGACCTCGACCGCGTTCCCGACCGCCCGGCCGAGCGGCTGATCCATGGAGGTGAGCAGCGCGCGGGTCGGCTTGCCCATCGCGCGGCCGAGCGCGACGAGGGCGGCGGCGAGCTCGCGGGCGCGGGCGCGCTCCTTCATGAAGGCGCCCCGGCCGAACTTGACGTCGAGGACGAGCGCGTCGATGCCCTCGGCGAGCTTTTTCGAAAGGATGCTCGCGCAGATCAGGGGAATGGATTCGACCGTCGCGGTGGCGTCGCGGAGCGCATAGAGCCGGCGGTCGGCCGGGACCAGCTCGGCGGTCTGGCCGATCATGGCGACGCCGATCTTCTTCAGCTGGGCCGCGTAGGCGTCGAGCCCCAGCCCGACACGGAAGCCGGGGATCGCCTCGAGCTTGTCGAGCGTGCCGCCGGTGTGGCCCAGGCCGCGGCCGCTCATCATGGGAACGCACACGCCGCAGGCGGCGGCGAGCGGCGCGAGCACGAGCGAGACCTTGTCGCCGACGCCACCGGTGGAGTGCTTGTCGACCTTGACGCCCGGGATGGCGTGCAGGTCGGCGACGGCACCGGAGCGCATCATCAGCTCGGTCAGCGCGGCCGTTTCGTCGGAGGTCATTCCGCGCAGGAAGATGGCCATGAGGAGGGCGGCGCACTGGTCGTCGCTCCAGCGGCCGCGGGCGGCGCCCTCGACGAATGCGGCGATGTCGTCGCGGGTGAGCGCGAGGCCGTCCCGCTTGCGGGCGATGACGGTTTGGGGGGAGACGGGGTCGGCCATGGGGGCAGCATCGCGCAAACGCGCGGCACGGCAAAGGAGAAAGCGCGGAGGCCGCGGGTGGACGAACGAAACGCGACGAGGGCGTCGCGTCCCCAACGGCCGATGGCCGATTCAGCGCCGCCGGTGCCTGACGCCGAGCTGCGCGACCGAAAACCGGACGAGGCCCTCGAGGCGGTCGACCTCGGCGGAATCGAGCTTGGACCGGCCCTCGAGCGCCTGCTGGGCGCGCTGCATCGCCCGCTCGGCGGCCTGCACGTCGATCTGCGCCTCGTGGATGGCGAACTCGGCGAGCACCTTGACCCGGTCGCCGTCGATCTGCGCGAAGCCGCCGCAGACGACGAGGCCCCGGGTGTCGTGGCCCTTGGTCACGCGCAGCTCCCCGTCGGCCACCTGGGTCAGCAGGGGGATGTGGCCGGGCAGGATGCCGATCTCGCCGTCGACGGTGGGAATGACGACGGTGTCGACCGTGTCGGCGTAGACCCGCGCCTCAGGCGTGACGATTTCGAGAGTCAGGGGCATCGGAGATCGGTAGCGAGTAGCGAGTAGCGGGTAGTGAGTAGACGGGAAAGGGTGATTTCTGATGCTCGCTACGGTTCAAGCCTTCTTGGCGACGGCGAGGACGTCGTCGATCGAGCCCTTCATGTAGAAGTCGGCCTCGGACACCTCGTCGAGCTCCCCGTTGAGAATCATCTTGAAGCCGCGGATGGTGTCCTTGACGGAGACGTAGCGGCCGGGGAAGCCGGTGAAGACCTCGGCGACGTGGAAGGGCTGCGAGAGGAACTTCTGGACCTTGCGGGCGCGGTAGACCGTCTGCTTGTCCTCGGGCGAGAGCTCGTCGAGGCCGAGGATGGCGATGATGTCCTGCAGGTCCTTGTAGCGCTGGAGGACGCGCTGGACGCCGCGGGCCACGTCGTAGTGCTCGTCGCCCACGACGTCGGCGGCGAGGGCCTTGGAGGTCGAGCTGAGGGGATCGACCGCGGGGTAGATGCCGAGTTCGGAAATGGCGCGATCGAGCACGATGGTGGAGTCGAGGTGCGCGAACGTGGTGGCGGGCGCGGGGTCGGTGAGGTCGTCCGCCGGCACGTAGATGGCCTGGAACGACGTGATGGAGCCCTGCTTGGTGGAGGTGATGCGCTCCTGGAGGACGCCCATCTCGTTGGCGAGGGTCGGCTGGTAGCCGACGGCCGACGGCGAGCGTCCGAGCAGGGCGGATACCTCGGAGCCGGCCTGGGAGAAGCGGAAGATGTTGTCGATGAACAGGAGCACGTCCTGGTTCTTCTCGTCGCGGAAGTACTCGGCGACGGAAAGGGCGGAGAGCCCCACGCGCAGCCGGGCGCCGGGCGGCTCGTTCATCTGGCCGTAGACGAGGGCGACCTTGGACTTGGCGATGTCGTCCTGGACGATGACCTTGGCCTCGGACATCTCGTGGTAGAGGTCGTTGCCTTCGCGGGACCGCTCGCCCACCCCGGCGAACACGGAATAGCCGCCGTGGGCCTTGGCGATGTTGTTGATCAGTTCGGTGATGATGACCGTCTTGCCGACGCCGGCGCCGCCGAACGCGCCGACCTTACCGCCGCGCACGAACGGGCAGATGAGGTCGATGACCTTGATGCCGGTCTCGAGGATGGTGGACTTGACCACCTGGTCGATCAGGGAGGGCGGCGGGCGATGGATCGGGTAGCGTTTCTCGTGCGGGATGGGGCCGCGGTCGTCGACCGGATCGCCGGTGACGTTGATGATGCGGCCGAGGGTGCCGCTACCGACCGGCACGGAAATGGGGCCGCCGGTGTCGGTCATCGGCATGCCGCGGACGAGGCCCTCGGTCGAGGACATGGCGATGGCGCGGACAACGCCCTCGCCGAGGTGCTGCTGGACCTCGAGCGTCAGACGCTGCGGCCGGCCCGCGGCGGTGAACTCGACGGTGAGCGCCTGGTAGATGGCCGGCATGCTTTCGACCGGGAACTGGACGTCGACCACGGGGCCGATGATTTTGACGATCTTGCCGATATTGGTCATGGACGGAAGAGGAGGGAGGCGTGGACGAAGCGGGGCGGCTACTCGGCGCACTGCGCGGCGGAGATTTCGAGGATTTCCTGCGTGATGGACGCCTGCCGGGCCTTGTTGTACTCGAGCGTCAGGTCGTCGATGAGCTTGGTGGCATTGTCCTTGGCCGTCTTCATGGCGACCATGCGCGCGCTATGTTCGGAGGCCTTGGCGTCGAGCAGGTGGTGGTAGATCTCCCGGTTCAGATAGAGCGGGAGAAGCGCCTCGAACACGGCCTTGGGGCTGGGCTCGAAGAGCATGAAGCGATCGTCGGGCTTGACGGCGGGTACACCGGCAGCCCGGCGGAGGCTGGCGATCGTCTCCTGCAGGTCCTGCAGCGGCAGCAGCGGCAGGCGCGCCGGCTCCTGGATCAGCGTGTTGCGGAAGCGGGGCCAGATGATCTCGACGGTGTCGACGACGCCGGCGAGGTACTGCTGCACCATGAACTCGGCCACCTGCTTGGCCTGCGCGAAGGGCACCTGGTCGCTGACCTGGAAGTCGGCCAGCAGTTCGCGGCGGGTGCGGACGAGGAACTGCGAGCCCCGGCGGCCGATGACCGCGAACTTGGCGGGCTCCTTGATGTCGACCACCAGCTTGAACAGGTTGCCGTTGAGCGGGCCGCAGAGGCCCTTGTCGGTGGTGACAAGGATGATCCCGCGCGTGCGGACCGGACGCTGCACCAGGAAGGGGTGGATCGATTCGTCGGCCCGCGCCGCCAGCGCGCCGAGCATGTCGGCGAGCAGCTGCGCGTAGGGGCGCCCGGCCAGGGCGGCCTGCTGCGCCTTGCGCATCTTCGAGGACGCGACCAGCTCCATCGCCTTGGTGATCTGGCGGGTATTCCGCACCGATTTGATGCGGCGGCGGATGTCGCGGGTGCTCGGCATGTTTTTTCGCTTTTTGAGTTCTGGTTTTTGATTTTCAGCCGGCAGGCCCGGCGAAAATCAAAAAGCAAAAACCGAAAAGAGGATCAGGCGGAGTAGGTCCCCTTCCATTCCTCGAACGCCTTCTTGAGCTCGGCGTTGAGCGTGTCGTCGAACGCGCCTTTCTGGCGGAGCGAGTCGAGCAGCGCGCCCTTGCGGGCGGTGAGGAACTCCCGCAGGTGCCGGGCGGCCTCGACGATCTTCGCGACGCCGATCGGATCGAAGTAGTTGTTCTGCATCCCCCAGAGCACGGCGGCCTGCACCTCGATGGGGATCGGGTTGAACGCCGGCTGCTTGAAGAGCTCGACGATGCGCGAACCGCGGTCGAGCTGGGCCTTGGTGCGGGCATCGAGATCGGAGCCGAACTGGGCGAACGCGGCCAGCTCGCGGAACTGGGCCAGCTCGCCCTTGAGCTTGCCGGC
>CAZKDK010000284.1:0-4966 GCA_964551145.1 uncultured Opitutaceae bacterium
CCACCCTGACCATCCCGTCGGTCATGCTGCTCGAGGCCTTCCTGAGCTTCCTCGGCCTCGGCGTGCAGCCGCCGATGAGCTCGTGGGGCGTGCTCATCAAGAATGGCGCCGCCGGCATGGAGGAGTATCCGTGGCTGCTGGTGTTCCCCGGCGCCGTGTTCTCCCTCACGCTGCTCGCGCTGAACTTCCTGGGCGATGGCCTGCGCGACGCGCTCGACGTGCGCTCATCCCAAGACTGACTGCCACCGGGCCAACCGCCGCAGGGGGCCGGCTCCAGGCCGCGCCGAAGCTCCCGGCGAAGGCGGGCGCTCGTCGCGGGACGGACCCGGCGGATCGGGGCCGGCACACGGCCGGGGGACCCGCGGGCCGGCCCCGCCCTGCCGGCGGAGCTTGCTTGCCAGCGATGCGTCCTGGGGGTTGGCTGTCGGCGCCGGGCCATCTGCGGCCTTCGCCCCGCGCCATGCTCCAGCGCTTCCGCCCCTACCTAAAGTACCTCTTGCCCGTGCGGATCTTTTTCGTCGGATCCGTGCTGTGCGCGGGGGTCTACGGGTTCGTCTACGGCTTTGTGCTGAACGTCGTGTTGATGCGACAGGTCTTCCCGGCGATCTTCTCGCCGCAGCGCGGCCTGCAGTTCTGGCAGGTCGTCGGCCTTGCCTCGCTCGTGCCGGCGGTGTTTCTCGTGCGCGGGCTCGCCAGCTACTTCAACTCCTACCTCATCAGCCTGTGCGGCGTGCGCGTCCTGGAGCAGATCCGCCTCGATTTCTTCCGCAAGCTGCAGGCCCTCCCCCTTTCCTTCTTCGCCACCCATCCCACCGGCGACCTGATCTCCCGCGGTCTCGCCGACACCAATCAGCTTCAGTTCACGCTGACCAATGTCGCCAACGAGATCTTCAAGCAGCCGGCCACGCTCGTCTTCGCCGTCGGTTCGCTGATCTACGTCGCGAGCGGCAATCGAGATGTCTGGCTCGTCCTGCTCTGCCTCGTCTCGGTGCCCGCGGCGGTCTTCCCGATCCGCTACGCCGGGAAACACATCCTCCGCCGGGCCCAGCAGATGCAGGCCCAGCTCGGCATCGTGACCGACCGCTTCAGCGAGAACCTCGGCGCCGCGAAGGAAATCCGCGCCTTCGGCCTGGAGGAGATCGAGTCCGGGCGGTTCTCCGCCGCCGTGCAAAGCCTGTTCCACGTGCAGATGAAGATCGTCAAGTACTCCAGTTTCCTCTCGCCGACGATCGAGTTCATTTCCGCCATCGGCGTGGCCGCCACCCTCGTCTACGCCTACTATACCCGGATCGAATGGAACACCTTCCTCTCGATCGCCTTCGCCCTGTTCGTCTCCTACGAGCCGGTGAAGAAACTCGGCGGCATCAACAACGACCTCAAGCGCGGTCTGAGCGCCCTCGACCGGCTGGAGGAAGTGCTGAACGCGCCCATCGAGATCGCCGACCCGGCAAAACCCGTCCCGGTCGGCCGCGTGCGCGGCGACCTCGCGTTTGAGGCGGTCAGCTTCGCGTACGGCCAGAACGGCGATCCGCCCGCCCTCCGCGGCGTCACCGCCCAGATACCCGCCGGCACGGTCTGCGCGCTGGTCGGCCCGAGCGGCGCCGGCAAGTCGACGTTCGCCAACCTCGTGCCCCGGTTCTACGACGTCGGCCAAGGGCGGGTGACCGTCGACGGCGTCGACGTGCGCGCCCTGCGGATGGTCGACCTCCGGCGCAACATCGCGCTCGTCTCGCAGGACCCTGTGCTCTTCAACGACACGGTCTACAACAACCTGCTCCTCGGCCGGCCCGACGCCTCGCACGCCGACATCATTGCCGCGGCGGCCGACGCCCACGCCGACGAGTTCATCCGGGCGCTGCCGCAGGGTTATGAGACCGTGGTGGGCGAGCGCGGCGCGCTCCTCTCCGGCGGCCAGAAGCAGCGCCTGGCGGTCGCCCGCGCCTTCCTGCGCAACGCCCCCATCCTGATCCTCGACGAGGCCACTTCCGCGCTCGACTCGCAGAGCGAACAGATGATCCAGGAGGCGCTCCAGAAACTCGTGGCCGGCAAGACCGTCATCATCATCGCGCACCGCTTCAGCACCATCCGCGACGCGACCCTCATCCTGGTCTTCGACCACGGCGCCATCGTGGCCCAGGGCACCCACGCCGCACTCTACGCGGAGAACGCATTGTACAAATCCCTCTACGACCGCCAGCACGCCGGTGCGACGTGATCCCGCGGCCGCCTCCCCCGGACCCCTACCACCCATGGCCTCTCCCACCCGATCCCGCCGCCGAACCCGCCGCCACGCCCCTCCGACCAGCCTCCCCGCGCCCCCGGGCCCGCCGGACCAGAAGGCCGACATCCCCGCGATCCACGCCGTCATCGACCGGGAGAGGGCCGCCGTGGCCGCCGGCGATGCCAAGGGCTATTTCGCCACCCTGACCGACGACGCCGTGTTCCTGGCGCCCAACGTCGAGGCGAAGACGGGCGCCGCCCTCCACCAGTTCCTCGTCGAATTCCTGCGCACCGTCGTGGTGAAGTGGCTCAGCTTCGAACATCTCGAGACGGTCGCCGTGGGCGACCTCGCCTTCCACGTGTTCAAGAGCAGCTGGCGCACCACGCCCAAGTCCGGCGGCACCTCCGCGGTGATGCATTTCAAGGGACTGCATGTGCTCTGCCGCGGCGCCGACGGGCGCTGGCGCATCCGCCGCGAGATCTGGAACGCCAGCCCCGAGACCCGGCCACCCTTCTAGGGCGCCGCGGCCGGCGGCCGTTCAGGACGTCTGGCCGGGAACGGTCGGTTCCGGACGCTCCAGCTTCTCGTCGGCCCAGGAAGCCGGGTCGCCCAGCGGCTCGAGATGGGTGAAGACGATGGTGTTGGCCATCGCCCGCCGGATGTCCGTCTCGATCCGGTCCAGCAGCTCGTGCCCGCGCTTGACCGTCCAGTCGCCGGGCACCAGGACATGCAGCGAAACGAACTTCCTCGCGCCCGCCTGCCGCGTCATCACGGCGTGGAATTGGATCCCCTGCCGGCGGAACGCCGCCAGCACGTCGTCGATGCGCGCGTGGTCCTCGTGCGGAATCGCCTGGTCCATGAGCCCGCCCACGGACCGCCGCATGATCGAGATGCCGGTCCAGACAATGTTCGCGGCCACGGCGATGGCGATGATCGGGTCGAGCCGTTCCCAGTCGGTGAGCGCCACCGCGCCGACGCCGGCCACCACCGCGACCGATGTCCACACGTCCGTGAACAGATGCCGGGCGTCGGCCTCCAGCGCGATCGAACCGTGCCGGCGGCCTGCGCGCCGAAGCAGCAGCGCCACCGCGAAGTTGACGAGCGAAGCCGCGATCGAAATCCCGAGCCCCAATCCGACCTGGGTCAGCGGCCGCGGGGCAATCAGCCGCCCGACCGCCGCCCAGCCGATGCTGATCGCGGCGATGACGATGAGCGAGCCCTCGAAACCGCTCGAGAAATACTCGGCCTTGTTGTGACCGAAGGCGTGCTCCTCGTCGGCCGGCCGGGCCGCGACCGTCAGCATGGCCAGGGCCATGATTCCGCCCGCCAGGTTCACCACCGTTTCGATGGCGTCGGAGAGCAATCCCACGGAACCCGTCAGGAGATAGGCCACGGTCTTGAGCGCCATGGTCGCAACGGCCGCGGCGATCGAGAGCTGCGCAAATCGCGTGAGGGGCGGGTGGCTCACGCGGCGGAGTTGCCGGCAGCGGCGCGGCAGGAATCGGGGGTTCCGCGATGCAGGTTCATCGGTCGCCGCCGATTGAGAGGCGCCCGGCTGGCCGTGACAAGCGCAGGATGCGCGGCGCGCCGGATACGAGGCGCGCGTAGCGCAGTGCCTTAGCCTGCGCCAACGGGCGAACCCGCGCGGGCTTCCGCCTTCGCCTGCCGGGCTTCGGCGGACAGGGAAGCACCGCGCCCCGACCTGCCGCAACCGGGCTCCCGGCGCCCCAACGGTCCGGGCTTGCCCTGCCGCGCGGCCCGGGTCCTGCTTGCCGCGTGGCCAAGGACCCCCCGCCGAACGATGAGCCGGCGTTCAGCAAGAACGCCCGCGAACTGATCGGCGAGTTTCGGGGCGTGCCGCTGGACGAGCCGCGGTCGATGCGCCGCCGTCCCACCAAGGCGATGGCACCGCTGATCGAGGAGCTGCTCGTCAAATACCAGGTCGGCCGCCACTCCTGCGAGCAGACCATCCGCGATCATTGGGCCGACATGGTCGGCGCGGCCAATGCCGCCTACTCGCACCCCGTGCGCATCGAACGCGAACGCTCGCTCATGGTCCTCGTGTCGCACTCCGTCGTCCGCAACGAGCTCTTCATGCACCGGGAGGAAATCCTGGAGAAGATCCAGCAGCTGCCCGCCTGCGCGCACGTGCGCGAGATCAACCTGCGGGCGGGGTAGCGGCGCCTGCGGCGCGCGGATTGGGCTTAAGGCGCAGGGAGTTAGGGCCAGGGCGGGCGCGCCGAATGAGGGAGGCGACGAGGCCGGCGCGTTCTGCCAATCCGGGAAAATAACGCTTGCAGCGTCATGCCTGCTCCCGGATAGTTCCCCCTTGCGTCAGTGACAGTCCGTCGGTTGCGGACTGCCACCATGACTGGTCCCGGCCCTGCGGCGGGATTGGAACGACGCCACCGGTTTCGCACCTGCGGGACGGGTGGCGGGCAGCCCATCCGGGCTTCCGACAGTCGTGTAACTTCCACAAAACCATGTCGATAGCCAAAACCGAAATCATCACTCAGTACAAGACTCACGAGAAGGACACCGGCTCCTGCGACGTCCAGATCGCCCTGCTCACTGCGCGGATCAATCATCTGACCGAGCACCTGCGGGACCATCGCAAGGACTTCCACAGCCGTCGTGGCCTCCTCCAGATGGCCAGCCGTCGTCGCAAGCTTCTGGACTACCTGAAGCGGCACGATCTGGCCAAGTACAACGACTTGCTGCAGCGTCTCAACCTGCGCAAGTAAC
>CAZKDK010000285.1:0-4936 GCA_964551145.1 uncultured Opitutaceae bacterium
GAGTCGCCCCGGGCAATCCCTGGATCGGCGCCCTCCTGCCGTACACGCCCCTGCATGTCCTGCTCCTCGAGGCGGTCGGACGAGCCGTCGTGGCCACCAGCGGCAATCTTTCGGAGGAGCCGCTCTGCACGGACGACGCGGAGGCGCGGCAGCGCCTCGGGGGCATGGCGGATTTCTTCCTCGTGCACGACCGGCCGATCGCCCGCCCGGTCGACGACTCGGTGCTCCGGCGGTCCGCGGACGGCGCCGTGCTGCTGCGGCGCGCGCGCGGCTTCGCCCCGGCCCCCTTCCGCCTGCCCGACGATGCCGGCGCCGCGGAGCCGCTGCTGTGCGTCGGCGGACACCTCAAGAACACGATCGCCGTCACCGCGGGCCGGAACCTGGTGCTGAGTCCGCACATCGGCGATCTCTCCAACCCGATCTCGATGGACGCGTTTCGCCGGACGGTGACGCTCCTCGGCTCGCTTTACCACGACCGCTTCGCGCGGGTGGCCTGCGACGCGCACCCGGACTACGCCTCGACCCGGTTTGCGCAGGAGCTGGGCGTGCCGGTCGTGAGCGTGCAGCACCACCTCGCCCACGTTCTCGCCTGCCTGCTCGACCACGGCGGCGGACCGGACCGGGTGCTGGGCGTGGCCTGGGACGGCACCGGTTACGGTCCCGACGGGACCGTCTGGGGTGGCGAGTTCATCGTGGTCGACCGCAGGGCCCGCACGGCCCGGAGGGTGGCCCACCTCCGCCCGTTCCGGCTCCCCGGTGGCGAAGTCGCCGTGCGCGAGCCCCGCCGCAGCGCGCTGGGCCTGCTCCACGAGATCACCGGCGGCGACACCGCGCGACTCGGGCCGCTGGCCGCACGGCTGGGGTTCGGCGAGGCCGAGACGCGGATCCTCCTCCCGGCCCTGGCGCGCGGACTCCGGGCGCCGGCAACCACCAGCGTCGGCCGGCTGTTTGACGGCCTCGCCGCCCTGCTCGGTTTGCGCCGCCTGTGCACGTTCGAGGGGCAGGCTGCGATGGAGGTGGAGTTCGCGGCCGATGCCGGATCACAGGAAGAAGATGGATTAATTCTGCCCATAACCGCCAGCGGACGAGACAACCCTTTGCAGATCGACTGGCAGCCGGTCGTTGAAGCGGCGCTCGAAGCGGCGCCCGGCATGAGCCCCGGACAGCTCGCGGCGCGGTTTCATCGGGCCCTCGCGCGGAGCGCGGCCGACGTGGCCGGAAGAATCGGCATCGAGGCGGTCGCCCTCAGCGGCGGATGCTTCCAAAACGTCCGACTCCTGGACCTCACCCGGCAGGCCTTGGAACGAACCGGGCATAAGGTTTTATGCCATCGAAACTTGCCACCGAACGATGGCGGCATATCGGCCGGCCAGGCACTCGGGGCGCTATGGGGCATCACCTCGGTTACGACCGGCGATGATGGCCCGCCAGGGGCTTCCGCAAGATTCTAATCCGGCCGGGCCGCGGGCCGATTTGGACGTTTCGTGGGACGGAAAACGGCCTCAAGCGCAGGCAGAATGCCACCCGAGACGGCACCCGTTCTGTGACCTCAATGGCGGGCGGCAGACAGTCCCGCCGGGCCGGTTTGACGGTAGTTTTGCATAAGGAGAGTTTATTTTCCTCGCCCCGTTCACTGGGGCTCCTTGAGATCATAGGATTTGATCTCCGCCTCCGGGCGGAACCCCGATTCAAGCTCGAACCTTAGCTCATGCCTTTCTGATCGCTCCAACTCAGGCGGCGGCCGGATCCGCCCCCTGACCAACCTCCTTCGCCGGCCGACTCGATGACTGCGCTTTCCGGTCCCCCTCCCACTGCCACCCCCTCTCCGCGTTCGCCCCAAGCCCCACCAGCCGTTCACAGATCCAGCCCGGCCTATGAGCCGGCGTTGACGCTTCAGCGGACGATCAAGTACGAGTCGGACCGGGTCGTGGGCTTCGGGCGCGAGGTCATGAGCGTGCCCGGCTGCGAGCAGCTGCAGAACTGCATCCAGTGCGGCACCTGCTCGGGCCTCTGCCCCCTGAGCATCTACATGGACCACACGCCGCGGCAGGTGATGGAGCTGGTCCGCTCCGACTTCAAGAGGGAGGTGCTGCGCAGCACGACGATCTGGCTGTGCGCCTCCTGCTACGCCTGCACCGTCGAGTGTCCGAAGCAGATCCGCATCACGGACATCATGTACGAGCTCAAGCAGCGGGCGATCAGCGAGGGATTCTACCCGAAACGCTTTCCAATCCCGGTGCTGGCCCAGGAATTCTACAAGATGTCGCATCGCCGCGGCCGCGTGACGGAGAATTTTCTGGCGACCATCATGTTTCTGAAAACAAACGTGTTCGCCGCGATCGGCATGTGGCGCCTCGGCCTGAACCTGCTCTGGCGCGGCCGCTTCCCGCTCAAGGTCGAGGGCATCAAGCGCCAGGACGAGCTCGGGCGCATGATGGAGGTGGTCGACAAGCTGTCCATCGACGCGCTGGCCAAAGTCGGCAACGGGGAGGCCGACGCCGAAGCCCGCAACGGAACGCACTGAGCCATGAAATTCTCCTATTTTCCCGGATGTTCGCTCAAAGGCACCGGCCGGGCCTACGAGGAATCCCTGCTGCCCGTCCTCAAGCTTCTCGGCGTCGAGCTCGAGGAGCTGGATGACTGGAACTGCTGCGGCGCCACCGCGTACATGGCGGTCGACGAGGTCAAGGCCTGCGTGATGGCCTCGCGCAACCTAGCCATCGCGGAGAAGACCGCGGCCCACCAGGAGCTGCTCGCGCCCTGCAGCGCCTGCTATCTCGTCCTCAACAAGACCAAGCACTACCTCCACGAGTCGCCGGCGGTCGAACGGGTCGTGCAGAAGGCCCTCCGCCAGGGCAATCTCACCTACAGCGGCAACGTCCCGGTGCGCCACCCGCTCGACGTCCTCGTCAACGACGTCGGCATCGACGAGATCAAGAAGCGCGTCAAGCGCCCGCTCAAGGGGCTCAAGGTCGCCCCGTACTACGGCTGCCAGATCGTCCGGCCGTATGCGACTTTCGACGACCAGTACAACCCCGTCCTGATGGACCGCCTCATGGAGGCCATCGGCTGCACCATCGTCACCTACCCGCTGAAGACGCGGTGCTGCGGCGGCAGCCTCACCGGCACGCTGCCCGAGCCCGGCCTGCTCTGCTCCTACATCCTCCTCAAGGAGGCGATCACCCGCGGCGCCGACGTCGTGGCCACCGTCTGTCCGCTCTGCCAGTTCAACCTGGACTGCTATCGCGACAAGATGGCTGCCAAATGGGGCGACGAGACCATTCCGGATCCGGCGAACCCGTCGACCCGCATGACCATCGGCCCGCGCCTGAACATCCCGGTGGTCTTCTTCACCCAGCTCATCGGCCTGGCCTTCGGCCTGTCCGAGCGCGAACTCGGGCTGCATCGCGGCTTCGCGCCGCTGCGCCTGCCGGCCACGGCCCCCGCGCCCGAGCCCGCCGCCGTCTGAACCCGGACCATGCCGACAAACCGCGATACCCAGATGATCACCGGACACCCGGCATGGCGTGTAGGGCGCCCGTCTTGCGGGCGCCGCGAGGAAATCGGCCGGTGCAAGACACCGGCCCTACATCGATCCAACACCCTTTACTAGCAGCGACTCCCATGGAATCGGCGAACGGCAACTCGGATCTCCGGATCGGCTTCTATATCTGCCATTGCGGGCACAACATCGCCAGCACGGTGGATTGCGTGGAGGTCGCGAAATACGTGGCCACCCTGCCCGGCGTGGCCCTCTCGCGGGACTACAAGTACATGTGTTCCGACCCGGGCCAGGAACTTCTCCAGAAGGACATCCGGGAGTCCCGGCTCAACCGCATCGTCGTCGCCTCCTGCTCGCCGCTGCTGCACGAGCGCACCTTCCGCAAAGCCGTCGCCGCGGGCGGCCTGAATCCCTTCTTCTTCCACATGGTGAACGTCCGGGAGCACATCTCCTGGGTCCACACCGACCGCGCCGAGGCCACCATCAAGGCCAAGGCCCTGGCGCGCGCCGCCATCCACCGCGTGGCCTACCACAAGGCCCTCGAGATGAAACGGGTGCCGATCCACCCCGACGTGCTCGTCGTGGGCGGGGGCATCGCCGGCATCCACGCCGCGCTCACCCTGGCCAACGCCGGCAAGAAGGTCACCCTCGTCGAACGGGAGCCGTCGATCGGCGGCCATATGGCCAAGTTCGACAAGACCTTCCCCACCCTCGACTGCGCCGCCTGCATCCTCACGCCCAAGATGTCCGAGGTCGGCACCCACGAGAACATCACGCTCTGGAGCTACTCCGACGTCGTGAAGGTCGACGGCTACGTGGGCAACTACACGGTCACCGTCCGCCGCCGGCCCCGCTACGTGAACGAGGACCTCTGCACCGGCTGCCAGGAGTGCATCGCCCACTGCGTCTACAAGGAGCCCAAGTTCCCCGACGAGTTCAACGAGGGCCTGGGCCGGCGCCGGCCGATCTTCATTCCGTTCCCGCAGGCCACCCCGCAGGTGACGCTGATCGACCCGCAGGTCTGCCTCAATTTCCGGAAGGGCGTGCTCACCGACAAGTGCAAGAAGCCCTGCGTCGAGGCGTGCGGCGATCGCAAGGCCATCGATTTCCAGCAGAAGGAGGAGTTCAAGCAGATCAAGGTCGGCACCGTGATCGTCGCCACCGGATTCAAGACCTTCGACGTCCGGCGCACGCCGCAATACGGCTACGGCGTCTACCCGAACGTCTACACCGCGCTCGAGGTCGAGCGGCTCGTCAACGCGTCGGGCCCGACCGCCGGCGACGTCGTCCTCCGCGACGGCCGCCGCCCCCGGGCCATCGGCATCATCCATTGCGTCGGCTCGCGCGACAAGAAGACCAACCGCTGGTGCTCGCGGGTGTGCTGCATGTACTCGATGAAGCTCGCGCACCTGCTCAAGGAGCACACCGAGGCGG
>CAZKDK010000286.1:0-4913 GCA_964551145.1 uncultured Opitutaceae bacterium
CGTCCCTGGCACTGGTGGCGGGCCTGGCTGCTCAGACTGTTCGGCGCGGAGATCCCGTCGCCCGGCCGCGTCGTGGTGTTCCCCTCCGTCAGGATCTGGTTCCCCTGGCGGCTGACGCTCGCCCCGCGCTCGATGGTGGGCCGTCACGTCAACCTCTACAATCTCGCCCGCGTCACGCTCGGCTACGGGGCCAACCTGAGCCAGCACTGTCACCTGTGCGCCGGCACGCACGACTACTCCCGCTGGGACATGCCGCTGGTGGCCCGGCCCATCGTGATCGGCCAAAACGCCTGGCTGGGCGCCGATGTTTTCGTGGGGCCCGGCGTGACCGTCGGGGAACTCTGCGTGGTGGGCGCCCGTTCGGTCGTGGTCAAGGACCTGCCGCCGCGGATGGTCTGCGCCGGCAACCCCTGCCGGCCCCTCAAGCCCCGCCCCGACCCGCAATGAGGACGCGGGTCCGTCCCATCATTCTTTGAAGATCTGCCAGATCGTCCCCAGCCTCGAAGAGAGGCACGGCGGACCCAGTCGATCCGTCCGCGCCCTGGCCGCCGGCCTGGCCCGTCTCGGGCACGAGGTGGACCTGCTGGCCACGCAGCCGGGGCCCACCGCCGGTCCCGCGACGGACGGCTCGCTGCGGATCCTGCAGTTTCAACGCACCTGGCCGGCGCGCCTGTGCGCGTCGACGGACCTGCGCGATCATCTCCGCCGCCACGCCTATGACTGCGTCCATCACCACGCCTTGTGGCTGCGCACGCTCGACTACGCGCGCCAGGCGGCGCAGGCGAGCGGGGCCCGCCTGGTGATCTCGCCGCGCGGCATGCTGGGCGCCTGGTCCCTGCGGCACCATCGGTGGAGAAAATGGCTGGCGGCACGATTGATCCATCCGGGAGCCCTGGCCCGCGCCGCCGGCTGGCATGCCACCAGCTCCGCCGAAGCCGACGACATCCGGCGCGGCGGTTTTGCCCAGCCGATCTGCGTGGCCCCCAACGGCGTCGCCGCCCCCGGACCCGAGGACGTGACGCGGGCGCACGAGGTCTGGTGCGGCCTGCTGCCCGCCCTGACCACGCGCCCGGTCGCGCTGTTCTATTCGCGGTTCCATCAGAAGAAGCGGCTGATCGAACTCATCGATCTCTGGATTGCGGCCGCCCCGAAAACGTGGCTGCTCCTCGTCGTCGGCATCCCGCAGGAATTCACCGTCGAGGGCCTGAACGCCCATGTGGAGAAGCGTTCGGCCGGGGACCGGGTGGCGGTCTTTGACGGCCGCGGGCGCCCGCCTCCCTATGGAGCGGCGTCGCTGTTCCTGCTCCCGTCCCATGAGGAAAACTTCGGCCTGGTCGTGGCCGAAGCCATGGCCTGGGGCGTGCCGGTGGTGGTGACGGACACCATGCCCTGGTCCGAAGTCACGGGCGAGAACGTCGGCTGGAGCGTGCCGTGGGAACGCTACGGCGACGCCCTGCAGCAGGCGCTCGCGGAATCCCCGGAGCGGCTCGAGCAGCGCGGCGCCCGCGCCCGCGACTGGGTGCTCTCGCGGTATTCCTGGGATCACGCGGCCCGCGAACTGGCGGAGTTCTACGAGCGTTTGCCGGGCGGCGGAGGCTGACGACACCATGGAACCGGAATCACAGGAGACGGGACCGTCCGGGGCGGCCGGCAGGCATCGCGGCGGCTCCGGCGCGCCGGCGGGGCGGCGGCAGCTCGAGCTGGTGACGCTGGCGCATGTGGCCGGCCTCGTCGTCTTCACCACCTGGAATTTTGGCGGCGAAACGGATCTGGCCCGCAACGCCATCAGCTGGTGGGGCAGCCTGGCCGTGCTGATCACGGCTGGCGTGTGCATCCATCGGATCGCCGAACACCATCCGCTGCCCTCGGCATTGCGCTGGCTCTGGCCGCTGGCGGCATTCGACGCGCTGGTTCTGGCCGCCGCGCTCAACCCCAGCTTCACCCTGACGGTGGTGGGCGGCGCCGACGCCTTTGTCCTCGGCGGCGCCAAGGCCTGGTGGCCCAGTTGCGCCCGGCCCGCCACGGCGCTGCGCCACCTGTGGCTGTTCAACGCGATCTACCTGACCTGCTTCAATCTCGCTCTCGTGGTCGTGCACCGGCGCGTGCTGCGCGCCCTGCTGTCCCTCGTCACCGTCAACGCGCTGCTGCTCGCGATCTTCGGGACCTTCCAGAAACTGGCCGGCGCCCCGGGCCTCTACTTCGGCCGGCAGCCCTCGCCCAACCCCACCTTTTTCGCCAGTTTCATCTACCACAATCATTGGGGCGCGTTCATGGTCCTGTCGGTGGCGGGCGCCCTCGCCCTGATGTTCTACCACGCCCGCCCGGAGGCGCGGGCCGGTCGCCGGCATTCGCCCGCGTTGGTCGGGCTGGTCGCGGTGCTCTTCATGGCGGCGGCGGTGCCGCTGAGCGGGTCGCGGTCGGGGGGCATCCTCGTGCTCCTGCTCCTGCTCGGCGCCTTCCTCGACTGGCTGCGGCGCGACCGGCGGGCGGGCGGGCGCCCGCCGATGATCTCCGCCGCCGCGGCGATGCTCGTCCTGCTCGTCGCCCTCGGCGGGATCTTCATGCTGGGCCGGCCGGTGATCGAGGAGCGGGTGGCCGACACGCGCGGACAGCTGGAGCAGATCCGGCGGCAGGGCGGCCTGGGCAGCCGCGCGCAGCTCTACCGCGACACCTGGCGCATGGCGCGCGCCAAGATCTGGTTCGGCTGGGGGCTGGGCTCCTATGCCACGGTCTTCCAGACCTTCAACCAGCAGGTGTCGGTCGAGCACTGGGTGCCGTTCTATGCGGAGGCGCATTCCGACTGGCTCCAGGCGCTCGCCGAGACCGGCGCGATCGGAGCCCTCTGCCTGATGTTGACCGGCGTCGTCCCGCTGGCGGCGCTGCGCGGCTTGGGGCCGCCCCGGGCATTGACAGCCTACCCGCTGGCCGGCTGCGCCCTCGTGGTCCTCTATGCGCTGGTGGAGTTCCCGCTGGCGAATCCCGCCGTGCTGGAGGTCTTCTGGCTCTGCCTGTTCACAGCGGTGCGCTACCAGAAACTCTCGGCCGCCGCGGCCTGAGACCGCCGCCATGTTCTCCGTTCTCATCCTGACCCTCAACGAGGAGCGCCACCTGCCCGGCTGCCTCGCATCGGTATCCGGCTGCGACGACATCGTCGTGCTCGATTCCGGCTCCACCGACCGCACGGCGGAGCTCGCCCGGGATGCGGGGGCGCGGGTGTTCACGCACCCGTTCGGGAATTTCGCGGCGCAGCGCAACCATGCCGATCGCGAGATACCGTTCCGGCATCCGTGGGTGTTTCATCTCGATGCCGACGAACAGATGACGCCCGCGCTGCGCGACGAATGTGCCGGCTATGGCGGCGCCGAGCCGGTCGACGGCTGCTACGCGGCGCCAAAGATGCTCTGGGAGGGACGCTGGATCCGCCACAGCACCGACTATCCCGCGTGGCAGGCGCGTTTCGTGAAGGCCCGCGGCTTCGAGTTCATCCAGGCGGGGCACGGCCAGCGCGAGGCGCCGGCCATGCGGATGGGCCGCCTGACCGCGCCGTACCTGCACGACCTCTCCGGTGACGGCGTGGACGGGTGGCTGGCCAAGCACCGGCGCTACGCGGCCGCCGAGGCCGCGGCCTTTCTCGCGGCGGACGCCGGATCCGGCCCGGTGCTGCGCCCCCTGTTCGGCAGCTCGCCGCTCGCGCGACGACGCGCGCTCAAGCACCTCAGCTACCGGCTGCCCGGCCGCCCCGCCTGGCGCTGGGTCTACCAATACCTCCTGCGCGGCGGGTTCCTCGACGGCGGTCCCGGCTTTCGCTACTGCCGGCTGCTGGCGCGTTACGAGGGCTTCGCCTCCGAGGAGATCCGGAAGCTGCGCGCCGCCCGGCGCGGAGGGGCACCCGCATGACTGATCCTTTCCGAGAACCGCGGCTGGTCTTCGTCAATCGCTACTACTGGCCCGACGAGCCGGCCACGGCCCAGCTGCTGACCGATCTTGCCGAGGGCCTGGCCGCCGCCGGCCGGAGCGTCACGGTCATCGCCAGCCGCCGCCGGGGCGCCGGGGCGCCGCCGACCCGGGAGCTCCGGCGCGGGGTGGCCATCGTGCGGGTCGGCAGCACCCGCTCGGGCCGGAGCGTCGCGGCCCGGGCCCTCGACTATCTCACGTTCGGGCTGGCGGCGCGCCGGGCGCTTGCCGCCGTGCTCGGGCCGGGCGACCGGCTGGTCGCCATGACGGACCCGCCGTTGCTGGCCACCATCGCCGCGGTCCGCGCCCGGCGCGCCGGCGCCTCGTCGATTCATTGGCTGCAGGACATCCACCCGGAGATCGGCCTGGCCCTGTCGGGCAGCCGCCTGCTGGCGGCGGCCAGCGCACTCTGGATCAGGCGGCGCGACGCGGCGTGGCGGCAGGCTGCGGCCTGCGTGGCCATCAGCGGCGACATGGCGAGCGTCGTCGCCGCCCACGGGGTGCCGCCCGAACGCATCCACGTCATCCACAACTGGGCCCCGGGTGCCGAGGGTCTGGCCCCGGTGGCGCCCGGCGACAACCCGTGGCGCGAGGCCTGGCGGCTCGGAAGCCGCCTCGTGGTCGCCTACTCCGGGAATCTCGGGCGGGTGCATGCGCTCGAACCGCTGCTCGCGGCCGCCGCGATCCTGCGCGACGAACCGAACGTCCTGTTCCTCTTCGTCGGCGACGGTCCCCAGCGGCCCGCCCTGGAGGCGGCGGCCGCCGCGCGGCACCTGGACAACGTCCGCTTCCTCCCGCCCCAGCCGCGCGCCCAACTCGCCGCGAGCCTGTCGGCCGCGGACCTTCACCTGGTGACGCTGCGCCCGGGATGCGAACGCCTCGTGTTCCCGAGCAAGCTCTACGGCATCGCGGCCGTGGGCCGCCCCGTGATCTTTGTGGGACCGGTCGACTGCGAAATG
>CAZKDK010000287.1:0-4845 GCA_964551145.1 uncultured Opitutaceae bacterium
TCGCCCTGCTCGAGGTGATCTTCGACCGCCATTTCGGCACGAACTTCTTCGAGGTGTCGGGCGGCGGCCAGCCGATCCTCTGGCAGCACCTTTTCTGGATCTTCGGCCATCCCGAGGTGTACATCCTCATCCTGCCGGCCTTCGGCTTCATCTCGGAGATCCTGCCCACCTTCGCGCGCAAGCCGCTGTTCGGCTACCCGGTGATGGTGTTCTCCGGCGCGATGATCGGCTTCATCGGATTCGGCGTGTGGAGCCACCACATGTTCACCACGGGCATGGGGACGGTGGCCACCTCGGCCTTCGCCCTGGCCACCATGGCCATCGCCGTGCCCACGGGCGTCAAGATCTTCAACTGGATCGGCACGCTCTGGGGCGGGCACCTGCAGATGCGGACGCCCCTGCTCTTCGCCCTTGGCTTCCTCTGGCTCTTCATGATGGGCGGCTTCTCCGGCATCATGCATTCGGCCGCCCCCGCCGACCAGCAGCAGCACAACAGCTATTTCGTGGTCGCCCACTTCCACTACGTGCTCATCGGCGGTTCCACCTTCGGCCTGCTCGCCGCGATCCACTACTGGTTCCCGAAGTTCTCGGGACGGAAGATCAACGAGCTCTGGGGCCGGGTCTCGTTCTGGCTCATCTTCATCGGCTTCAACGCGACGTTCTTCCCGATGCACTTCCTGGGCCTCGACGGCATGCCGCGGCGCACGTGGACCTACGACGCCGACATGGGCTGGAACACGGGCAACCTCATCGCCACCCTGGGCGCCTACCTCCTCGGCCTGGGCATCCTCGTCTACCTCGTCACCGCCGTGTGGAGCGCCCGGCGCGGCGAGCAGGCCGGCGCGGACCCCTGGGATGCCCGGACCCTCGAGTGGAGCATTCCGTCACCACCGCCCGAATACAACTTTGCGGCGATTCCCGTGGTGCGCGCGCGTGACGCCTGGTGGCACGCGAAGCACCACCCGGCAGAGGTGGCCGCACCGGCCGCCCCGACGCCCGGAGGGGAGGCGGCCGGCATCCACCTGCCCGACCGGTCGTGGTATCCGCTGACCGCGGCCGCCGGCATGCTGGTCGCCGGCCTCTTCTTCGCCAACGACAACCTCGCCGGCTCGCTGGTGGGACTCGGGCTCCTGGTCGCCAGCATCTACCTGTGGGCCCTCGAGGGGCCGGGCGGCTACCACGTGCACCCCGAGACCGCCCCCGGCGGGGCCGGCCACCCGCCCGCAAAACCATGACCACCCCGGCCAGGGCCCCGCGCATCCGTTCCTCCGGCGCCACGAGCCCCGGCGGCTTCACCGCCGCCCGGACCCTGCCCTGACTGCCACCCGCACTGCCGCACCGCCGCTCCCTCCGATGGACGCCCCCGCCGCCAACCTCGCCCACGCCCACGACGCCCCGACCGCCACGGGCATTCCCAGCAAGAAGCTCGTGCTCTGGGCGTTTCTCGCGTCGGACTGCATGTTCTTCGGCACGCTGATCTCGACCCACCTGGTGTACCGGCATTACCCGCCCCCGGGCACCCCCCTGCCGACGCAGGTCTTCGATATCGAGCTCACCTCGTTCTCGACCTTCATCCTCCTGATGTCGTCGCTGATGATGGCCCTCGCGGTCAACGCCATCCAGCGCGGCCAGGTGCGGACCATGCGCACCTCGCTCCTCACGACCGCCGGCCTCGGGCTGATCTTCCTCGGCTGCCAGGCCTGGGAATTCTGGCACTTCGTCTACATCAAGAAACTGACGATCAGCAACAGCATCTTCGGCTCCACCTTCTTCACGCTGACCGGCACGCACGGCACCCACGTCGCCGTCGGCGTCATCTGGCTGCTCTCGATGTCCGCCTATTCCTTCAAACGCGGCTTCGGCGAGCGCAATGCCGCCGACGTCGAGATGATGGGCCTGTACTGGCACTTCGTCGACATCGTGTGGATCGTCATCTTCACCGCCGTCTACCTGCTGGAATACGTCTATCCGGGCGCCGCGCCCGCCCGCTGAACCGCCGACCGCCTCCTCCCATGGACCTCGCCCTGCCCGCCGACACGCCCGGCCCCGGCTCCGCCCACAGCCGGTTCCACACCTACGTCCAGATCGCCATGATCCTCGCCGTGATCACCGGCATCGAGCTCCTGCTCATCTTCCTGCCGTTTCCCCGGGCGCTCCTCATCGGCGGCCTGGTGCTGCTGTCGGCCGTGAAATTCCTGTTCGTGATCTTCTTCTTCATGCACCTGCGCTGGGACCGCGCGCTGTGCACCTACCTCTTCCTCATCGGGCTGCTGCTGGGCGGCGGCACCCTCTGGGCGCTCGACAAGCTGTTCCTCGTCCGCGACAGCGTGCCGTTGTCATCCCAGCCCTGAAGGCTCCCGCCGGGCGGCCCGCTCGAACGCGAACTCCCGCAGGATCTGCTTGCGCCGCTCAACCCGCTGCGTCCGCTCCACCTCGTCGCGCGAGCGCGGCCGCGTCCGTTCCACCATGCGGCGGCGCAGCTGGCGCAGCGCGAGGTATTGCAGCTGGCGCACCCGCTCCCGGGTGACGTTGAATCTCCGCCCCACCGCCTCGAGGGTCATGGGCTTCTCGCCCTCGAGGCCGAACCGCCAGATGAGAATCCGCGCCTCCCGGGGATCGAGCGAGTTGACGGCCGAGCGCAGGTCGTCGCTGAGCGTCTTCTCGCGCAGCTGCTCGTCGGGAATGGACGCATTGGGGTCGCCCACGATGTCGCCGAGGACGCCCGCGTCCGCCTCCGCGCCAAGCGGCGCGTCGAGCGAGGCCATGCGCGCGCTCACGGTCTTCAGCAGCGCCACCTTGTGAACGGGGATCCGGAGCGAGCAGGCGATCTCGTCGTTGTCGGGCTCGAGGCCGGTGGCCTCGAGATGCTCGTTGATGACGCTGCGCATCCGCCCGATCCGGGCGATCAGATGCACGGGCAGGCGGATCGTCTTCGATTGGTTGGCCGCGGCCCGCTTCATCGACTGCCGGATCCACCAGCCGGCGTAGGTGCTCAGCTTGCCGCCCCGGGCGGGGTCGAAGCGCTCGACGGCCCGGATCAGCCCCAGATTGCCCTCGCTGATCAGATCGAGCAGCGGCAGGCCCAGATGCCGGTAGTCGCTGGCGATCCGGACCACCAGGCGCAGGTTCGCCTTGATCATGCGCTCCCGCGCCGCCGCGTCGCCGCGCCGGATGCGCCCCGCCAGCTCGACCTCCTCGGCCGGGGTCAGGAGCGCGGTGCGCCCGATCTCATTGAGATAAAGCTGGAGGCTGGAGAGCTGCTCCTGCCGGTCGACCGGCCCGGCCTCATCGCGCGCGGACGCGGCCGGCGCGACATCAAGACTGTCGTCCTCGTCCGGCGTGGATGATGGGCGCCCGTCGGGCCACGCGGGCAACGCCGCGCCCGGACCGGCGGGCGGACGGATGCGCGCCCGGGCGACGGGGGAAGGGGCCGGGCTGCGCAGGGGAAACGATCGGAACGGTCGGTTGGGTTGCATGGATGGAAGTTGAACCCGCCGCCGCGCTCAGATTGAGAGCGGCAAACCAAGGCGCTGACCATGCGCGCGGCGACGGGGTTGGATCTGACCGCCCGGCTGAGCCGGCACGGGCGGCGGGGTTGATGCGCGACACCGTCCGATGCGAGGTTCGCCCGCCGGAAGCGTCGGAGCCGCGCCACGGGGCATCGGGCCGGCGTCCGGTCTCGGGTGGAACCGCGTCATCGGGGGTTGCTGGCTCACGGCCGTCGAGCATACCCATCCGGCGATTTTCGAGATATACGGTGTTTTCCTACCTGCCCCCGGGGCTCCGTCCGCGGAGCGGGAAGAACTTCACGGTTGTAAAGCCGGCCAAAGACCGTGTTCAATGGCGTCCGCTTGCCGGCCCGGAATCCTGCCCCTGGTATGCTGCCCCTCACCCTCCTGCTGGCTGAAGACCACGCCGTGGTCCGCGAAGGACTGCGTGCGTTCCTGCAGTCCGTGCCGGGCCTGGCCGTCGTCGGCGAGGCGACCAACGGCCGGGACGCCGTGGATCTCGCGGCGCGGCTCCGCCCATCGGTGATCGTCATGGACGTGGGCATGCCGCTGCTCAACGGCTGCGAGGCCACCCGGCAGATCCTGCTCGCCGATCCGTCGGCCCGGGTGCTGGCCCTCTCCGCCCGCAGCGACGACGAGCAGGTCGGGCGCATGATCGCGGCCGGCGCGATGGGTTTCGTGGACAAGCACAGCTCCGGCGATGTGCTCCTCCACGCCATCCGCGACGTGGGCGCGGGGCGGAACTACTTCAGCCCGGCCATCACGCGCCGCCTGCTGCAGACCGGCCGCCAGACGCGCGCCGCCGGCCCCCGGCAGGCGGCCCTGACCCCGCGCGAGGAGGAGGTCCTCCAGCGGGTCGCCGAGGGCGCGCCCAACAAACAGATCGCCGCGGAGCTTGGCATCAGCGCGAAAACGGTCGACAAGCACCGGCAGCAGCTGATGGCCAAGCTGAACATTCACGACACGGCGGGGCTGACCCGCTACGCGATTGTCTCCGGCGTGGTCGAGTGCCCGCTGTGACCCGGGATTTCCCACGGCCCGCCCGCGTGCCCAGGAGCCAGAACCCGATGACCGAGCCAGGCGATCTTCCCCCGGATGGCGATCTGGCGAGCCCCTCGCGCCACCGCCACCCCTGGTGGCCGGCCATCACGGTGGGCATTGTGCTGACCGCGACCATGCTCCGCCTGATCGCTCTGGAGGCGATCGGAACGCGCAATGTCTACCTGACTTTCTTCCCCGCCGTGGTGCTCGCGGCCCTGTACGGCGGCCTGTGGGCCGGCCTGCTGGCCACCGCCCTCTGCGCCCTCGCGGCGGATTACTTCCTGATCGACCCGCC
>CAZKDK010000288.1:0-4778 GCA_964551145.1 uncultured Opitutaceae bacterium
ACGGCTGCGTCTTGAAGCGCCGGTGCTCGGGGTGGAAGACGACCAGCGCGCCCTGGCTTTCGGTGGCGAGGCCGCACGCCGCGAGTTCGCGGCAGACCGGATCGAGGCGGTCGTTGTAGAAGCTCTCGCCCAGGATGGCGTCGAAGCGGATGCCCAGCTGATCGTAGATCTCCTGGAACGCGGCGAGGCTGGCCTCGCCGATGTTCTTCCACAGGGCCAGGTTTCCGGGCTCGTGGGCCTGGAGCTGGACGAGTTCCTGCTGCGCCTCCTTGAGGACGGCCGGATCGGCCTCCGCGGCGGCGTTGCCGGCCTTGTAGAGGCGCTCGAACTCCTCGAGGGGATCGCGCGCCAGCGCGGCCGGATCCAGCCGGCGCTTATAGGCCCAGATGAGCTTGCCGAACTGCGTGCCCCAATCGCCCAGGTGATTGTCGCGGATGACGCGGGCGCCGTTGAACTCCAGCAGGCGGCACACGGCCTCGCCGATCACCGCCGAGCGCAGATGGCCGACGTGCATCTGCTTGGCGGTGTTGGGCGAGCTGTAGTCGACGACAAAGGTGTGTCCGCGTTCGGCTGCGGACGCGCCGGAGGCCAGCGCCGCGCTGCTGCCATGAGCGTTCAGCCAGGCGAGCAGCGCGGCCGGCCTGAGCGTGAAGTTGATGAAGCCCGGTCCCGCCACGTCCGTCTCGAAGAGCGGTGCGAGGTGGGCGAGCCGCGCGGCCAGCGCCGCGGCCAGCGGCCGGGGATTCTGACGGGCGCGCTTGGCGTAGGCCAGCACCCCGTTGGCCTGAAAGTCGACGTGCGCGGTGTCGGCCGTGCGCACCCCGGGCGCAAACCCCAGCTCCTGAAAACCCGCCGGCGGGGCCGCCTCGATCAGCTCTTGGTCGAGCGCGGCGGCGAGATCGAACCGGAGGTCCATCGGCCCACTCAACGGAGCGACGGAAATCCCCGCAAGCGTGTAATTGGCCGGAAGTTGTCTCCAGATTGCCGGGAAAATCGGGCGGAATTCAGATCCGTTGGGTACCCCCAAGATGGGTAAAATTGTCTCGACAAACAGGATAGATTGTTTTTTGTGATAAACTTTTGACGCCGACAGGCACCACTTTGCTCCATGACTAGTCATATGAGAAAACGGCCAATGTCGCCGCGAAGGTTCATCAAACCCTCGTTCAGCTATCTGATCGAGAAGAAGCGGGACGGCAACGAGTTCACGCAGGAGGAGATTCGGTATATTATTGACTCCACGCTGGATGGCGAGATGCCGCAGCACCAGCTTGCTGCGCTTTTGATGGCGATCTACTTCGCGAACATGTCCGCGCAGGAGACGGCCATACTCACCGAGGAGATGATGCTCTCCGGCGAAGTCATCGATCTCTCCCACATTTCGAAACCGAAGATCGACAAGTATTCCACCGGAGGGGTGGGCGACAAGACGGCGCTCGTCCTCGTCCCGCTCGCCATGGCCAGCGGCGTGGTCGTGCCGATGATGTGCGGGACGGATCAGGAATTCGTGATCGACACGCTCGACAAGCTCGGGGCCATTCCGGGCTTCAAAGGGCACCAGACCATTCCGCATTTCGTGGAGCAGCTCGGTCACATCGGCGGCGCCATCGTCGCGCAGGTGCCGGATCTGGCGCCGGCCGACGCCCGTTTCTACGAGTTGCGCAAGGTCACCGGCACCATCCCGAGCCTTCCCCTGATCACCGGCAGCGTTCTTTCGCGCAAGCTCGCGGAGGGTTCGGAAGGCCTGGTCATCGACGTGAAGTGGGGCAACGGATCGTTCATCAAGGATCTCGAGCAGGCCAAGCAGCTGGCGCGCTCGATGACCCGCGTCGGCCGCTCGATGAAGCGCCGCTGCGTGGCGCTCGTGACGGACATGAACCAGCCGCTCGGCGACTCGGTGGGGACCTCGCTCGAGGTCCGCGAGGCCGTGCAACTGCTGAAGGGCGAGGGCCCGGAGGATGCCAAGGAACTCGTGCTGAAGCTCGGCATGGAGATCGTGCGGCTGGCGGGGGTCGCCGGGTCGACGCTGTCGGCCAAGCAGACCGTGCAGCGGCACCTCTCGGACGGCTCGGCCCTCGAGAAGTTCAAGGATCTCATCAAGGCACAGGGCGGCGACACCTCATACAACGACCACCCCGAGAAATTCCCGCAGGCGAAGCACATTCGGAAGCTGCCGGCGCCCAAGCGCGGCTACGTGCACACGATCAACGCGGCGATGATCTCGCACGGCGTGCATCTGCTCGGCGCCGGCCGCGAAGCCCCGCACGACCGGCTCGACTACGCCGTGGGCGTGTCGGAGATCAAGAAGGTCGGCACGCAGGTGAAGCAGGGCGAGCCGCTCATGATGATCCACTACAACGACGAGGCGAAGCTCGAACAGGCGCTGGAGTATTTCAAGAACGCCTACCGGCTCGCGCCCAAGCGGCCCACGCCCCCGCCGCTCATCGTCGAGCGCGTGGCCTGAGCACGGCCGCGCGCGATCCGGCGGCCCGCCGGACCGGAGCACCATGTCCGCGTCGTCCGCCGATTCCATCGACCGCTCCGGCTGGCCGCGTCCGTGGGCCCAGCTCAAGTTCGTCACCTTCCAGCCGCACATCTTCCCGCGCATGCTCGGCCGGGTATCGCCCGACGCGAAAGCCGGCGATTTCGTCGCCGTCTACGACAAGCAGGGGCAGCGCGCCGGCGCCGGACTCTACAATCCGCGGGCCAAGATCCCGCTGCGGGTGGTCTGCCATTCCGCGGAACCCGTGGGCGAGGAGTATTTCGAGGCGGCCCTCCGCCGCGCCGTGGCGCTGCGGCGCGAGTGGCTCAGGCTCGACGAGACCGGCGACGCCTACCGCGTCGTCAATTCCGACGGCGACGGCCTCGGCGGCCTGACGATCGACCGCTACGGCGACGTGCTTTCCTGCGACGTCACCAGCCTCGGCATTTTCCAGCGCCTGCCGGCGTGGCTGCCGTTGCTCCACGAACTCTGCGGCACCCGGCACACCCAGGTGCAGGTCGACCACGATCTCGGCAGCCTCGAGGGGATCAAGCCGTCGCTCTTGAAACCCGTGACCGCCGCGGCGCCGGCGACGGTGAAGATCCGGGAGCACGGCGTGCGCTACGAGGTGGATTTCGCGGAAGGGCACAAGACGGGATTTTTCTGCGACCAGCGCGAGAACCGGCGGCGTTTCGCCGGGCTGGTGCGCGCGGCGCGGGTGCTCGATCTCTGCTGCTACACGGGCGGTTTCTCGCTTGCAGCCACCATCCTCGGCGGGGCGGCCGAGGCCACCGGCGTCGACCTCGACGAGACCGCGGTGGCCCAGGCGCGGCGCAACCAGAATCTCAACCAGGTGCCGCCGGCCCGATTGCGCTGGGTGCACGCCGACGCCTTCGCATACGCGCGCCAGATGCAGCAGAACGGCGAGCGGTGGGACGCGGTGGTGCTCGACCCGCCCAAGTTCGTGCTCACCCGCGAGGGACCGGGACACTTCGAGGGCCGGCGCAAATACGAGGATCTGAACCAGCTGGCGGTCAGCCTGGTCAAGCCGGGCGGCCTGCTGGTGACCTGCTCGTGCTCCGGCCTCCTCGGTCTGGAGGAATTCGAAGGGCATGTCGTCCGGGCCGCGCACAGGCTCAACCGCCGCCTGCAGTTCTTCGAGCGCACGGGTCCGGGCCCCGATCACCCGGTCCTGTCCAATTGCCTCGAGGGCCGGTACCTCAAGGTCCTGTGGGCGCGGGTGGTGTAGGTCGGACGTTAGCCGGCTGCGCGAGCGTGGCTGCGAGCGGCAGCGGGCGTGGGTCCAACCACTCGCGTGCGTTCGTCGCCACATTTCCCCTGGAGAGCTCGAGCCGGACGCGCCCGCGGCCGGATTCCCGGCCCCGCTACAGCTGCCGGTGAGTGCCGTCGCAGAAGGGCGCCTGGTGCGAATGCTTGCAGGCGCACCAGACGGCTTTGCGCGGTGCGGCGATCTCGACCTGCTTCGGGGTGAACGAAGTGCCTTCGTGCGAGCCGTCGCAGAACGGCTGGTCCTTGGAACGACCGCACGCGCACCAATGGTAGTTGCCGGCAGCCATGTCTCTCACGATCGGGAACTTCTGGACGATGTTGGGTTGGTCCATGGCGGCATTGGTTTCGAACGCTCCAGGCAACGGTGACACGGCGGGCGATCGCCCGCCGCCGCAACCCCGTCATTCTGGCGCCGGCGCCGACCGCGACAAGGGCAATCCCCGGCGTGTTTCGACTTGCCCGCCCCCTCCCGGCCCCGCGGGCCGTCAGGCGCGGCCGAGATAGTTGCCGTCGGCGGTGCTGACCTTGATCACGTCGCCGTTCTTGATGAAAAGCGGCGCCGACACCACCAGTCCGGTCTCGCAGACGACGGACTTCTGCACGTTGCTGGCGGTGTCGCCCCGGATGCCTTCAGGCGCATCGGTCACCTTGAGCGTGACGGCGGAGGGAAGATCGACCGTCACCGGGATGTCGTCGACAAAGAGCACCTCGACCTTGCCGTTTGCCACGAGATAGTTCTTGGCGTCACCGATCATGGCGGCGCTCAGCTCGACGGTTTCGTAGCTGTTGGGGTCGAGAAAGGCGAAGTTGTCGCGGTTTGCGTAGCTGAACTCGAGGGTCCGGCGGTCCGTGCTGAGCACTTCCATCGACTCGGTCGAGTTGAAACGCTGGTCCAACGACCGGCCGTTGCGCAGGTTGCGCAGCTTGGCCTGGACGAAGGCGCGAAGGTTCCCCGGCGTGCGGTGCTGGGTTTCCATCACGAGGTGCGGCTCGTTGTTGAACTTGA
>CAZKDK010000289.1:0-4762 GCA_964551145.1 uncultured Opitutaceae bacterium
ATCACCGCCAGCGCCAGGATGCCGATGGCCATGACCACCTCGAGCAACGAGAAACTGCGCCGGGACGCCGCGTTCATGGATCGAGGGCGCCGGGTTCGTCCAGCAGCGTCAGGGCGCCCGACGTGCGCAATCGCACCCCGCGCACCCGGTCGGGGTGGGCGAACTCGAGTTGCGGACCGGCCCCGCCCTCGCTCTCCCGCCCGGCGGTGAGCACGACACTGCCGCCCCGCGTGGTTCCCCGCGCCGTGAATGACACCGAATAGAACGGTCCGGCCTCGGCGCCGTTGATCGTCAGCATTTCGGCAGACGGGGAAAGGGCGGTTGAGCAGCGGCCCTCCGGCCAGGCCGCGCCGCCGGGAACGGCGCCGGCGGTCGGCGGCACCACGTAGATTCCCGAGGGCAGCAGGAACCCGGCACCCTCGGTGAGCCAGCGGTCCGGGCCGGCGGGATCCGCGTGCACGATTTCGAGATACCGCAGCCGGTCCGCGGAGCCGGCGACGCCAGCCGCGACCAAAAGCCGGGCGTCCCCGCCGGTGACAACCGCCCGGGCGCGGGCCGCGCTGCAGAGCGTTGCCAGCGTGCGCTGTCCCGCCTGCAGCGCGACGCCCCCGGCGGGCGCGAACAGCGCCAGGCCCAGCACGCCGGCCACCGCCGCGATGAAGCCCATGACGACAAGGACCTCCACCAGCGTGAATCCCGCCGGAACCCGTCCGACCCGCCGGCCGGCCGCTGAGGCGCCATTGACCGAGGCTTTCATTTCCAGCTGAGCACCATGTCGTCCGGAACTGAGCCCCGCCCCGCCGTGTAGAAAAGCACGCCGCCACGCACGCCGGCGGCCGGCAGGTCCGCCTCGCTTGGAACGAGCGCGACAGCGCGGGCGGCTCCGCGCACCGCGGCCGGTTCGCCGTCGTCAGCCGGCCGGATGAATCCGTCGCCGTTGCGATCGATCAGCACGCCGATCTCGGTGTTCCCGAAAGCATCGCACAAGAGTTCATTTCCGCTGTAGTCAGGGGCGGCCCCCGGACGGTCCGGATCGAGGAAATCGGCCGCGCCGAACGCCGCGAGCGAGAGCCGCCTGAGGTTTCCGTTGAGGTCGGCGGCGTCGGCGACGGGCGAGCCGTCCGGATTGCGGGCGGACAGCGTGCGGACCAGCGTCGTGGCGTCGGCCGCGGTCGCGAGCATCCCGTCCGCTCCCACCGCCGGATAGTAGCCATATTCCTGCCGGAACTGCTCCATCCCCGCGGTCCACCGGCTGAGTTGCAGCCGGGTCGCGGCCCTGCGGGCCGACGCCTGCGCCGAGCCGAGCGCGGGCACCAGGATGCCGGCCAGGATGGCGATCACCGAAAGGACCGCCAGCAGCTCGATCAACGTGAACGCGCCTGTGCCAGGAAACCCGCCCCGGGTGGAAGTCGGATGCATCGGGGAATGATTGCAGATTGGACATCGGGCGCGCGGCCTGCAACCATTATGTGATATTTATTGCTTATGGAAACCGGTCGACTGCCCCTGCCGGCAGCCGCCCGGCGCGCGGCTGAAAACGGTTTGAAACAACCGACCCCGGCGCGAACCAGCCCGGCAATCTGCTGTCTCCTGTGCATCAACCCCCGCTACCTGCCATGAAAACTGCGCTGATATTCTTCCTGATCGGAGCGTTCGCCGGAGCCGTGGCGCTGCATCTTTACGAGAATCGCTCCTCCGAACCCGTCGGCGGCATCGCCAGCCATCCCCTCGCCCAGGCGCATGACACCGCGTCCTCGGTGAAGGATTCGATCTCGAACCGGCTGCAGGAATGGAAGCTGACCCCCGCCGACATCAGGGAGGACCTGGCCCGGACCGGCCAGGTGGTGCGTGCCAAGACCCAGGCGATGGGCGCGCGCATTGACGACGCGCGGATCGTCACCGTGATCAAGGCCAAGTATGTCCTCGACTCGGGGCTGTCTGCGCGGGCGATCACCGTGGACTGCCACGACGGCGAGGTCACGCTGTCCGGCGCGGTGAGCTCAACGGACCTCATTGGCCGCGCCGTCGCGCTGGCGCTCGACACCAACGGCGTGCACAACGTGATCTCGCGCCTGACGGTGCAGGGCTGAACCGGGCCGACCCGTTTCGCTGCGCGTCGTGGCGCCAGTCTGCGACTGGCGGCATCAGTGCATCATGATCGCCGGTCGGAGACCGGCGCTACGGACCCGGCTGGCGCGTACCTTCGCGGAGCAGGGGCCGCCCGGCTTACTCCTCCGCCGCCTGGAGCGCCGCCACGACGGAGAAGTCCTCCAGCGTCGTCGTGTCGCCCTTCACGGCGCCGCCTGCGGCGATCTCCTTGAGGATCCGCCGCATGATTTTTCCGGAACGGGTCTTGGGCAGGCCCGAGGCGAACCGGATGGTGTCGGGCTTGGCGAGCGAACCGATCTCCTTGGCGACGTGCCTGCGCAGTTCCTCCTTGAGGGATTCGACGGGCTCGATGCCGGCCTTGAGGGTGACAAACGCCACCAGCGCCTGCCCCTTGAGCTCGTCGGACCGTCCCACCACGGCGGCCTCGGCCACCGCGGGATGCGACACCAGCGCGCTCTCCACCTCCGCCGTGCCGATGCGGTGGCCCGCCACGTTCAGCACGTCGTCGATGCGGCCGACGATCCAGAAATAGCCGTCCTCGTCCTGGCGCGCCCCGTCCCCGGTGAAATACATGCCGGGGATCTCGCTCCAGTACTGGCGCTGGAAGCGTTCATCGTCGCCCCAGAGCGTGCGCAGCATCGAGGGCCACGGGCGGGTGAGCACGAAGCGGCCGCCCGTGTTGCGCGGCACCTCCCGGCCGTTTTCGTCGACCACCTTCGGGACGACGCCGAAGAACGGCAGCGTGGCCGAGCCCGGTTTGGTCGGCGTGACGCCGGGCAGCGGCGTGATCATGATCGCGCCCGTCTCGGTCTGCCACCACGTGTCGACGATGGGGCAGCGTTTCCGGCCGATCGTCCGGTGGTACCACATCCACGCCTCCGGGTTGATGGGCTCGCCGACCGTGCCGAGCAGGCGCAACGAATCGAGATTGTAGCCGTTGATGTGCTGGTCGCCCCACCGCATGAACGCCCGGATGGCCGTGGGCGCGGTGTAGAAGACCGTCACACCGTGCCGGTCGATCATGTCCCAGAACCGGCCGGGCCCGGGATGGTTGGGCGCCCCCTCGTACATGAACACGGTGGCGCCGCAGGCGAGCGGCCCGTAGACCACGTAGCTGTGCCCGGTCACCCAGCCGATGTCCGCAGTGCACCAATACAGGTCGGTCTCCTTGAGATCGAAGACGTACTTCGTCGTGAGCGCCACGCCTAGGAGGTAACCGGCGGTCGTGTGCAGCACGCCCTTCGGTTTGCCGGTCGATCCGCTGGTGTAGAGGATGAACAGGGGGCTCTCGGACTCGTGCGCCGGCGCGCGGTGCACGGCGGAGGCTCCGGCCATGAGCTCGTGCCACCAGAGGTCGCGGCCCGCGGTCATGGGGATCTCCTGGCCGCTGCGTTTCAGGACGATGACATGCTCGACGCTCGGGGTGTTGGGCAGCGCGCGGTCGACGCTGGCCTTCAGCTCGATGATGCGCCCGCGCCGCCAGCCGCCGTCGGCGGTGATGATCAGCCGGGCCTGGCAGTCGTTGACCCGGTCCTTGATCGCCTCGGCGCTGAAGCCGCCGAAGATGACCGTGTGCACGACGCCCAGCCGCGCGCAGGCCAGCATCGCCACGGCCGCCTCAGGCACCATCGGCATGTAGATCGCGGCCCGATCGCCCTTTTTCAGGCCGAGCGACGCGAGCGCATTGGTGAACTTGCAGACCTCGCGGTGCAGCTGGCGGTAGGTCAGCGTGCGCACGTCGCCGGGCTCGCCTTCGAAAATAATCGCCGCCTTGTGCTCGCGCGCCGTGCCAAGATGCCGGTCCAGGCAGTTCTCGGAAACGTTCAAGTACCCGCCGGAGAACCACTTGGCATGCGGGAGCTTCCAGCGCATGACCGATTTGAACGGCCGCCGCCAGAACAGGAGATCCTTTGCCTGGCGCGCCCAGAATTTTTCTGGAGCGTTGACAGACTGGGCGTAGAGCCTACGGTAGGCAGCGAAGCTTCCGAGGTTTGCTTGACCTTTAAACTCGGCCGAGGGCTTGAAGATCCTGCTCTCCCGAGACACTGAGGTGATCGTTGAGTCGGTCACAAGTAACCTGAGTTGATGGTTGGGGAAAGAGTCGTATCCCCCTAACCAACGCAGGGTTCGCTTGGTCTCAAGCAAACGGCAGCTTTTTACGGAAATCCTGCCTGTATGGAAAACAACCAGACGCCGTCCGCCGCGGCTGCACCGGCGACGCCCGCCCCGGGTGCGCCCCTCCCTGAAAATGTCGTGCGCGTCGAGGGCATCCTCGACCTCGACATCAACAAGGCCGGCACCCTGCTCGACCTCACGCGCAACGGCAAGAAGCGGCAGTCCGATCCGTTCGTGCCGCGGGAGCTGATCCGCCGTTTCAAGCTGCGCGCCGGCAGCGTGGTCACCGCCACGGCCACGCCCGACGACCGTTTTCCCAATCCGAAGGTGCGCTTCATCGAGAAGGTGGACGGCATGGACATCGACGCCCGCCGCCGCCTGGCCGAGTTCACGCAGCTGACGACCATCACGCCCAACGAGCAGCTCAAGCTCGAGATGAAGGACCACCGGCTGACCACGCGCGCGATGGATCTCTTCTGCCCCCTGGGCAAGGGCACCCGCGGATTGATCGTCTCCCCTCCCCGCGCCGGCAAGACGA
>CAZKDK010000290.1:0-4747 GCA_964551145.1 uncultured Opitutaceae bacterium
GATCGACTGGCAGGAGGGTCGCGAAGTGGAGGTCGAGGCGATCTGGGGCGAGCCCCTGCGCCGTGCGCAGGCGGCCGGCGCCGCGGTCCCGCGGCTGGCGGAACTCTACGCGCGCCTGCGGGCGGCCACCGGAACGCGGAGCTGACGTTCCGCGGGCCGGCGGCGAACGGGCCTACTCGCCGGGCGCGGCGCGCTGGAGGATCTCGTCCGGATGCGCGGGATTGCGGTACCCGCCCGCCGTGGCATCCCAGGATTCCAGCGGCATCTCGTAGACGCGCCCGGTCGAGGGGTCCCTGGCGCGCTCGTAGCCCATCGTGCCCTCGCGGCGCGCCTGCGAGATGCGATCCTCGGAGAGGCCCTTCTGCCGCCAGCTTTCGAGCAGGGCCGAATTGTCGAGCGGGTGATTCCGCGGCGTGAGCACGCGGTCGTTGCCCGCCACCTGGCCGGGATTGGTGACCTCGACGCTGCGCGCGACCGACGCCAGCCAGAACTGGGCCGAGTCGAACTCCGCAGCCGGCGCCTGGTACCCGAGCATGAAGGCGTCGAAGGTTCCCCAGTCGCCGACGATGCCGACTGTCCAGCGGCTCCGGACCGGCACGCCACGGACGGCGTAGGTCACGTCGAGATCCTGCACCTTCCACGGCGTTCCGTAGCCGGACGGCTGGTCGGGCAGGTCGTGCGTCGCCACCACCCGGACCCCGGCGGTCCCCGGCACGAGCGACAGCATGCGCAGGGCGAAGTCCGCCGGCGCGGCCCTGCCGGGGGCGCGCATCAGGAGAACGGAACTGACCCCGGCGACCCCGTCGGGAGCGGTCAGGGTGACCCCGTTGGTCGTTTCGCTCTCGGACCAGCCGAGTGGCGCGGCCCAGCGAAAATAGCTGCCCTCATGCATGGCAAGGGGAGGCCGCGCCGCGCCGCGGCGCGGGGAGGGGCCGGACGGCGACGCGTCCCGGGTCAGCGGCGCTTCGGCGGCGACCGCCGGCTCCGCGCCCGGCGGTCCGATCCTGGCAATGGCGTCGCGCGCCAAACCGCGGATGTCCGCCGAGGGGTCCGCCGCGGCGGTCTTGCGCAGGGCCGGCAGGGCGGCGGACGCGGCCGGGCCGATCTTGGACAACGTGGTGATGGCGTAGTCGCGGAGGATCTCCTCGGGCGAATTCAGCTGCGCGACCAGGGCGGGCACGGCGGGCGCGGCCGCCGGTCCGAGTTCCATCAATTCGAGGCAGGCCTGGCCCTTCGCGTTGGTGTCCTGCGCCGGATCCTGCAGGACCCGCGCGAGAGCGCGGGCGTCGCCGGCCCGGACGACCGGACCGGCGAACAGGATCAGGCAGAGCGCGAGGCGGCGGGTGCAGGCGGGGAACCTCATGGTTCGGTAAAGAGAAAATGGATGCGAGGGCCCGGCCCGGGCAAGCCGGCAGATGCCCTTGCGGGACGCACGCCCCTTCAGTCCTCGTCCGGTGTGGTATGCGCCCAGGCGGGGGGCGGGCCGTGGCGGAATTCCGAATGGCGGACCTTGCCTCCGGCAAAGGCCAGGAATCCGCCCAGGCACAGCGCGACGGCGGCTCCGATCGCCGTCAACGCCAGGGTCCAGCGCTGAATCCGGGGATACCTCCAGAGGCTCGCGAGGGCGCCGGCGGACAGCGCCGCGGTGACGTAGTAGGCCCAGACGATGCCGTCGGCGAGGTGTGCGTGCCAGTTGAGCCATTTCTGGGCCTCGTCGTTCGACATGGCATAGACCCGATCATAGGCGGCCTCGCCGAAATGCGCCACCGGCCACGCCGAAAGGGCGGACAACAGGATCAGGCCCAGGGCGATCGCCTGGCCGCCCCGGCTCCGCGCGACCAGGGCCGCGATCAGCGACAGAAAACCCGCGGCCAATCCATAGATCGGCAGCGGGTTCAAAAGAACGTGGATGTACTCCGGCTGCCGCAGCGCGGCGACGAAGTCGGTCCACAAGGCCTGCATGGGCCGGAGGGCTACTTCACAATCTCGATGTTCTCAAGCAGGTTCATGCCGTCGCGGCTGACCAGCTTGCCCCGGATCGTGACCGTCTTGGCGGCATAGTCGGCCAGCATTTCGTTCGCCGGCTTGTGCTCGCCGATCAGCAGGTAGACGGTGCCGTCCGCGCCCTTGAGGCCCACGGGCAGCCCGCTGGAGATGCACGTCTTGGCGCAGTCGGCGTGCTTTTCGCCGTGGGCGCCGTGGTCGAGGTAGCAGGCCATGTCGAGGATCTCGCCGGTGACGGTCACCTGGCCGCCGCTCTTCATGCCGCCCATATTATCCGCGCGATCCATATGTTGGTCGCCGGACATGGGCATGTCAGCGGCGTGGGCGGCGAGCGGCAGGATGGTGAACGCCGCGCCAGCGGCGAACAGGGACAGGAATCGGAAAACGGGTGCGGAGTTTTTCATGGGTGGATTTCCTTCGGGTTTCGCAGGGATGGATTCGTGGCCATCAAGGAATTCGCCCCGCCCAAAATCGCAACCGGCGGGCCCGGATCCTCCGGGTGGAAGCCGGGCCCGCGCCCTTTCGAGCCGATCATCCGAATGCCCGGACCAGGATTCCTGTAACGTATTGCGCTACAGTCACCCGGGGGGGCGGAAGAGGGGCCGTCCGGAACCAATACCTTTCAGGCGCTGGATGTCGCGGGGCTGGTCGTCACGCCGGGTCGCGCGGATGGCAGCTGGCGCCGGCGCCAGATGAAGAAAATTGCTGGATAGACCATCAGCTCCATGATGGTGGAGGTGACCACGCCGCCGACCATCGGCATGGCGATGCGCTTCATGGTATCGGCGCCCGCACCGTGGCTCCAGAGGATCGGCAGCAGGCCCGCGATGATCACGGCGGCGGTCATGGCCTTCGGTCGCACGCGTTTAACCGCGCCATGATAGATGGCATCGCGCAAGCCCGTGGGCGAGTTGAGCAACCCCCGGTCCTTCCACTCGTCGTAGGCGAGATCGAGGTAGAGCAACATGACGACCCCCGTCTCGGCATCGAGACCCGCGAGGGCGATGATGCCGACCCAGACGGCCACGCTGAGATTGTAGCCCGCGAAATGGAGCATCCAAAACGCGCCGACCAGCGAGAAGGGAACGGCGAGCAGCACGATCATGGTTTTGATCCACGACTGCGTGTTGAGGTAGATGATGAAGATGATGATCAGCAGGGTGAGCGGCACGACGATCAGGAGGCGCTGCTGTGCGCGCAGCATGTATTCGTATTGGCCGCTCCAGAAGATGCTGTAGCCGGTGGGCAGCTTGACTTCGCCGCGTCGGATCGCGTCACCGAGCGCACGCTGGGCGTGCTGCACGTAGGTGCCGATATCCACGCCTTGCACGTCCACGTAGATCCAGGCGTTGGGCACGGCTCCCTCGCTCTTGATGCCCATGGGCGCGGCCACCACGCGCACATTGGCGAGCTGGCTGAGCGGCACCTGCGCCATGAGGGCGGTCGTGCCACCGCCCATCGCGGTGGCGGCGCCGGCTGATTTGACGGGGACCAGGATATCGCGCAAGGCCTCGAGGTTTTCGCGGTAGTCACGGTCGTAGCGCAGAATGACGCTGTAGCGTTCGAGTCCCTCGACCGTCGTTGTCAGCGGCATGCCGCCGAGGGCGACCTCCAAGACCTGCTGCACGTCACCCACGGTCAGGCCGTACCGGGCGATGGCGTCGCGATCGATATCGAATTCGATGTAGTTGCCACCCATGACGCGCTCGGCGAACACGCTGGAGGTGTTCGGCACCCGGCGCATGACCGCCTCGATCTGTTCACCGATGCGCTGGAGCTCCGCGAGGTCCGGGCCGGCGACCTTGATGCCGACCGGGGTCTTGATGCCGGTGGCCAGCATATCGATGCGCGTCTTGATCGGCATCGTCCAGGCGTTGGTCAGCCCGGGAATCTGGACCGCCGCGTTCATCGCGGCGACCAGCTCATCGACCGTGCGGCGGCGGTGCGCGATGACCCGGCCCGCGCCGTCCCTGATGTCGACGGCCGGCCACTCCTCCTCGGGATTGAGCATGATCGTGGTCTCGATCATGTCCATGGGCGCGGGGTCGGTGGCCGTCTCGGCGCGGCCGATCTTGCCGAATACGTGATGCACCTCTGGAAAGGACTTGATGATCTTGTCCGTCTGCTGGATCAGCTCCCGGGCCTTGGTCGGGGAGATCCCGGGGAAGGTGGTCGGCATGTAGAGCAGATCGCCCTCGTAGAGCGGCGGCATGAACTCGGTGCCGAGGCTCTGATACGGAAACGCCTTGCCGAGTTTCGCCGCGAAGTTCCTGGCGCCGCCCTCCGGCAGCCGGTTCACGACCAACGCATTCCACGGGAAGAACACCCAGATCACCAGCGCCGCGGCCGCCCCAATGACGATCCAGCGGTACCGGATCATTCGATCGAGCAGCGGATGGTAGAGCCAGATGAGGAGGCGGTTGATCGGGTTTTTCTCTTCGCGCGGAATCCGGCCGCGAATGAAGAAGCCCATCAGCACCGGCGCGAGCGTGATGGACAGGAGCGCAGCCGTCGCCATCGAGTAGGTCTTGGTGAACGCGAGCGGCTTGAACATGCGGCCCTCCTGCGCCTGCAGCGTGAACACCGGCAGGAACGACACGGTGATGACCAGGAGCGAGTAGAACAGCGTCGGGCCGACTTCGACGGCGGCATCGCGGATGATGTCCCAGTGCGGCTTCTTGCCGCCGTCGCGCTCCAGGTGCTTGTGGGCGTTCTCGATCATGATGATGACCGCGTCCACCAT
>CAZKDK010000291.1:0-4735 GCA_964551145.1 uncultured Opitutaceae bacterium
TCGTCCTCGTTGAAGGCGTTGTTCCACATCGCCGGCCAGAGGTAGTTGCCGCGCAGCCGCAGGATGAGCTCGAAGAGCCGCGCGTAGAATTCGTGCCCGTAGTTGGCGACTCCCGGCGGCACCGGCGGGTCCCGGCGGGGCGCCACGGCGCCGTACTTCGCCTGCACCCAGTTGGTGAGATCGGGCGCCTCGTCGTTCAGGAAGAGGCCGCGGTACCTGACGGCGGGCGGACCCTGCACGTAGCGGCCCGGCCGCACGTAGAGCTCGTCGTGGTGCGGGACCGGGACGTCGGCCCACCAGGCCCACGGCGGGACGCCAATCTGGTCGGACAGGTCGTAGATGCCGTAGATGGTCCCGCGCTTGTCGGCCCCCGCGATGACGAGCGCGCGGGCCACACCCGGCAGCGGGTTGGCGACGGCCTCGATGAGGTAGGACTCCCATTTGCCGGCGATCGGGGCGGCGTCGAGGCGCCCCTCGCGGACGAGCCGGTCGATGGTGCGGTTCCGGCCGAGCGTCCCGACGATGACGACCACGGCGCCGGGCGCGCCGTCCCCGGTCGCGAATCCCGGCTTGCGGCCGGTGACGCGGTCAATGTCGTCCTGCAGGTCGCGGGCCGCGCGGATGACGCCGGAGAAGTCCTGGGAGTCCGCGACGATTCCGGTGGCGTTTTTCGGGTCGACGAGCGGAAACGCGTCCGGGGTCGGGTAGAAGACCACGCGGGGTTCGCGGCCGATCATGGCCCGGGCAGAGGTGGCGCACGCGATCGCAAGGGCGGCGAGGAAGAGCAGCCGGCATCCGCGGCGCCGCAACGGGAACGCCGGGCGCCGGGCGGACAGGGATGATACCAGACGGGCTGGCATGGCGTTGGTCGATGGAAACGCGTTTGGAGTGACGAAACGAACGGGACCCGGCTCAGGCCCTTGGGCAGGGCAAACTACAGTCACCTCACCCCCTTCCGCAACGCAGGACCGACTCTAACTTTAGACCCATCTCCAGGATCCGGAGCGATAGATGCACTGCCTGAATATAACCGCGATGCACGCCTTTGGGCACCCGCTATCGACCATAGTCTCCGTTCTGCATTTTCTGGAGCTTGAAACCCGCAGCCCAACGATTTTGGATGCGCCGAGCGATACGGAATGGCCCCACGTTTTTGGAGCGATGTCGAAAGGCATTGATGGGACAGACGCCCCGTGAGTGCCGTTTATTTGACCTTTATGAATCATCCCACGGCATTCCCGGGCCTCTTTATGTTTTGCCTGTTGGCTGCGGCCGGGAGTGCTGCGCCGGACGGCGACAATCAGATCAAAGGCCAGTTGGCGGGGGTCCCGATCAGCTATAGCGTGAGCCTCGATACGGCGTCGGGCTCCCGCGGCAATCTGATCCTGACACTCAGGAACGAGGGGGCCAAATCGTGGTATGTGAAGGCGACCGACGCGCCCTGGAACACGGAGGAAAACGGCCGCTTCACGTTTTCCTCCGATCTGCCGCGCAAAGCGGAGCCATCGGATTGGAGAGAGGGGGTATTCTCTGCGGGCGATGTCATGCTAAGCGTTATCAAGTGCGAGGAAATCAAGGCGGGAGAGGAGATCAGACGAATCATTCCGCTGACCAGTTGGTTTGGGATCTTCGGAGTGAATCAAAAAAGCCGCGTGTACATAAACTGGAACATCAAGCTTCGTTTCTGGCCGGAAGACCCGGATCCCCGTCTGGTCGGAGGCAGGACGGTCTTTCCCGACCCATCCGTGGCGGTCGACGTTCCGAGAATCGGCGGCTTTTTTGTCCTGGAAAAAGCGCAGGAGGCCTCCCGATAGGGGCGATGCGCAGGCCGTCGAGCGCCGGGTGTCTGTCCGGGGGCATTTTCGAGACAAGAAAGATACTTGTGGCCGGCATTGCATTCGGCTGAAGCTCACGCGCGTTGAATACCCCTGCGAAGCGTGCGCTCATTGGGCTGGGCGGGGTTTCCGCAGCGCTCTTGGCCGGCGTGCTTCTGCTCTACCCGAAGGCGCGCTCGTGGTGGTCCCGGCGTGCACCGGCGGGGGTGTCCACGTCCGGCCGGCAACCATCGGGGCCATCGCTGAGGCCGAGCCAAGCGACGAAGGTCCGGGAGCGGCCACCCCGTGATCGCGGCGCCAAGCGACCCGCCGCCGAACTCGATGCAGAAGCGGCTCGCGCCCGGCAGGCGCGGGACGCCAAGGCGCTTTACGAGCTGGCCCTGCAGCTTGAGGCCGGCAGGGGGGTGCAGCGCGATCTGGCGCGGGCGCGCGGACTCTATGCGGAAGCAGCCGCTCTGGGCGACGCGCGCGCCATGTATCGCCTGGGCCTTTTTAATGAGCGGGGACTGGCCGGCCCGGTCGATGCCAGGGCCGCGGCCGACTGGTACGGGCGGGCCGCTGCGGCGGGGTATGCCGATGGATTCGCGGCCATCGCCCGGATATACATCGAGGGGCGGGTGGTCGCCCCGGATCTGGCCTTGGCGGAGACCTACATCGAGAAGGGAATTCAGGCCGGCAGTCCGGCGGCGATGTTTCTGAAGGCGGCGAACCTCCTGGACCTCGCCAGCAACCCCTCCGCGGCGATGAGCCTGCTGCTGCAGGCCGCGGATCTCGGCAATGCGGATGCGCAGGAGTTGCTTTCCCGCCTGTATCAGGAGGGCAGGGTGGTTCCGCAGGACCGGAACAAGGCGATCGAATGGGCGCGCCAGGCTGCCGGCAACGGATCGGTTCGCGGCCAGGTCGATCTCGCCAGGCTGTTGTTGCGAACCCCGGGGCTGGCGGGCGGCGAGTATGCCGCGATCGCGCAGGAGGCGCTCGACAATCTCTACCTGGCCGAGAACCAGGACAGCGGCCGGGCGGCGTTCCAACTGGCGACGCTCCTGGCGGGGTCGCACGGCGCGTACGGCACCATTGCGGATATCCGGGATTATGCCACGGCCGCCTTCGACCTCGGCGTGGAGCAAGCGGCGTTTCTTCTGGCCATAACTTATGGCGCCGGCCGTGATGCGGATCCGGCCATCGCTGCGGCCTGGCTCGAACGCGGCGCCGCCCAGAACGACTGGCGCAGCGCCTACGCTTACCGTCTGTACCAGAACGACGGGCTGACCCTCCAGCAGGCCATTCAGGCCGCGGCTGGCGCGACGATCGAAAGCTCCGCCGCCGACAATCTCGCCCGGAATGCCCGGAACACCGGTGTCAGCCCGCCGCAGCCGGTCAGCATGCCCGCGCCGGTTTTCCCGGCCGGTCTTGGCGTGATGGACGTGCAGGGGGCAGTCAGCGTCCAATTCACCGTCGCGCCCGACGGCCGGACCGTGGGGATCCAGGTTCTGGGGTCCACCCACCCGCAGCTCGGGAAGGCGGCGCTCGAGGCGGTCTCGAAATGGACCTTCAAGCCGGGCTCCCGGAATGGAGTCGCCGTCCCCGTCACCATGAAGGTGCCGATCATCTTCGCCCCCGGCCGGTGACGCGGGCCGTCAAGCGGGGCCAGTTGTCCCCCCGAAAACACCAGCTCATCAACCCATGAAGCCAAACCTCACTGATTTGGCCCGTTATGTTGCGGGGCTGATTGCGCTCGCAGCGTTTGCGATGAGTTCAAATGGAGCCGGGCCGGTCGACGGCTCAACAGACGATGCCAAAGTGACCTCGCTTGTCCGCTTGCTGGAGGAAACGCCCGCGTGGATATCCGTGGACCCGCAGGACGAGGCGACCCGCCGGAAGATCATTTCGTCGTACGAGCGGATCTGCGAGGCAGACACCGCGCTTCTGCGAAACGCCGTCCATGAATTCTGGGACCAGTATTGCTCTCCCAAGAGCACCAAGACCAATCTGAGGTTATGGCGGGAGGGTAAGGCCAGAATCTTCCTTCTCAATCGCTTTGCATTCGCTGTTCCTGAGCGATGGCCGGCCGATCCGAATATGTCGTTCGGCGAGTTTGTGCCACCGGCCGACAAGAACGGAGTCAACCTTCTATGGCCTCTCGAGAAGGATGAGAAAGGTCGGCTCGTTTTGAAGCCGGCCCGCATTGAGGCGTACGTCGGGCCCGGATACGATGGTCTCGCCGATTTCGATTTCATGGCGAAGACCTTCCCTCGACGTGGCGAGGGCCGGCAAGCGGCGCACGACGGAGGCTGAAACGATTGGATTAATTCCTATGAAATCCTATTTCATACTTGGCCTGCTTCTGTTCGCCCAGTGCTGGGCGGCGGATGAGGTGATCAAGCTGACACCATTCCCGATTACGGAACAGTTTGATGGGGCGATTCAGTCCTTTGGCGAGTACGCCGACATCAACATGGTTATCAAGGATGGTTCCTGGAGCGGGGCCATTCGGTGCTACATCGATAAGGCCGCATCCATCGAACGCCCCGACGAAACGTCATACTACGTGATACTCTATCGGAGCGCATCCGATGCTTCCGGACCCGTTGTGCGCATCGTGACCTGGACCGAGAAACTCTCCCCGTGGCCGTCCAAGGTTCCAGGACAGAAGACCAAGCCGACGAGCCGCGAACTCCGGGGAACCGTAGCTGACGCTTTTCTGCGGTCCGTCGACGAGACAGAATTGTTCTCGGCGGGTCAAGGGCCGGAGTTTCGCGGCTCCATGCCCCAAAGTGCCGGTTCGCGGTTAATCTTCGGTGAAGAGAAGCAGGGTGGAAAAACGTGGCGCATCTTTCGGGACCTGGACCGGTCCCTGGCGGCGCGAGCCTTCGTGGACGCCGTCAACAAAGCCATGCGCGCGC
>CAZKDK010000292.1:0-4706 GCA_964551145.1 uncultured Opitutaceae bacterium
GCCAGCAGCGCCAGCGCCTGCACGCTCCGCTCATGCGCAACCTCCGGGTCCAGCGTGAACGCCGCGCGCCGCACCAGCTTCTCGTAGATGAACCCCATGCCCGCGAAACTGCGGTCCGCGCCGGCAAAACTCAAGCCCGGCCGGGGCGGGCGCCCGCCCCGCATCCGCCGCCGGCCGCCGCGCAAATCGCCCGGCCGGGAAGGCGGATCCGCCTCCCGCGCGCCGCGCGACCGGCCGTTGCCGCCCCCGGAATCCGAGTCCGCAAAAATGATCTTTTTTGTGCTTGTTTTTTGCCTCACCCCCACCAGCCTGCGCTCGGAATTCGTCCCCAAGAGATCGCGGGAAGGACGCTACCAAATCACAGGCGTTTTTTTTCGCTTTGCGGGGTTGACTCCGCCATCAAGTCGGCTTTTTGGTGCACCGACACATCCGCCCCTCCCTTTCGCCATGGCCAAATCCGCCTCCCGACTCGACTGGTGCATCGTGCGTCTCGGCGACGACCATAACTGGTGGGTCGAGGAGGTCAGCGACCCGGTGCGCTGGGACGTCGACGGGCTCAGCATCATCGACCCCCGCCAGGTGCAGCACATTATCGAGCTCATCGAGCCGATGCGCGAGTACGGGTTCGAGCAGGACCTCATGGAGCAGGCCTTCATCCCCTTCCGGATCGAGAAGGACCTGGGCGGCGGCCGCGTGCGCCTCGCGCGGGTCAAGGACTCGCTGTTCGAATCGGAGGACAAGCTGTTCGCGCTGCCCGACCTGCTCGACGAGGAGAACGGGCCCTATGCCGACTTCCTCGACCATATCACCCATCTGCGCGTGAAGGTGCTCAACGACCTGTTCGACTTCGAGCAGAAGCTGAGCGTCGACGAGGTCGAGGACGAGATCCGCGAGGCCCGCAACATCGATTTCATGGAGGGCAAGGCGGTCCACGTCTTCACCGAGATCAGTGCCATCCTCGACTACGCGCCCGCCGGCTGGGAGAGCGAGGAGGAGGGCGAGCGCCCCGCCAGCAAGGAGGACCAGCTGGAGGACGAGGAACTGCCCGCGCTCGACGAAGCGGAGGAGGAGCGCCTCAAGAATGACGAGTCGCTGAAATGGGACGAGGACGACGACGAGGCCGAGGACGACGGATTGGACGAGGAGGGCCGGCCGCGCGCCAAGGCCGAGCCGGACGGTGACGGCGCCGGCGGCGAGCCCGGAGGCCGGCCCGGCGACGAGCCGGCCGAGCGGCCGCGCCGCCGCACCGGCAGCGGGCAGGGCTAGGGACGGGCGGAATCCCGGTTCAGGACGGGGACGGCGGCGGAACCGGCGCCGGGAACGACTCGCCGGACTCGGCCTCGCCGCGCACGTACGCGCGAAACGCATCGATCTGTTCGGGCGTGCCCAGCAGCAGGACCTCGTCGCCGCCCAGCAGGGTCTCGTCGGCTCCGGGATTGAGGATGCGCCGTCCGCCCCGGTTGATGCCGGCCACCTGTACGCCGGTGCGCCGGGTCGACGCCAGCGCCGCGAGCCGGGATCCCACGCAGGGGCCCGCCGCGGGAATCATCACCGCCTCCATCCGCACCTCGTCGAATGGGGCGGCCACCGGCTCCACCCCGGAGATCGCCGACAGGAACCGCTTGGCCTCCCTCACCTGCGCCGGCGAGCCCAGCAGCAGCACGCGATCGCGGGGATAGAAGACCGCTTCCGGCGGCGGATTCGCGATCATGTACCCCTGGCGCTCGATCCCCACCACCGAGCAGCCGAACCGCGCCCGGAGGCCGAGATCCGCGATGCTCCTCCCCCGGCACGCCGCCAGGTCGGGCAGCACGCACTCCGAGACGTTGAGCGTCCAATCGCCCTCCGAACGCAGCCAGGGCGCCGAGCTCGCCGATCCGCCCAGGTCCGTCTCCGCCAGCGCCTCGTTCAGGCCGACCTCCAGTTCGCTGTGCCAGTAGATGAGCCGGCGCCAGAAGACCGCCAGCGCCGCGACCGCGAGGACCGCAATGAAGACCAGCAGCCAGCGCGTGACCCCGCCGATCGGCACCACGGCGGAAAGCCACAGGACCAGCGCCACCGCGGCCAGCGTCTTCAGGCCCGTCTCCACCAGCGGCCGCAGCACGGACGCGTGGCGCGGGCCGGCGGTTGCGACCTCCGCGTAGAGCAGGGCCAGCGCCGACAGGTTGCGCCAGATGGCCACGAGCGGCGCCAGCGCCGCCAGCACCAGCACCGACCAGAACCCGGCCTCGAGGGCGCGGGGGGACTGCCAGTCCCGCCCCAGGTAGCCGTCCACCATGGCGAACAACTGCTCCGAAAAGACCAGCAGGCCCGTGACGAACAGGATCTCGATCCCGATCTGCAGGAAACGCCGCTTGCTCAGCAGCCAGAGGCGGTTGCGCCGGGCGCGCCAGCGCAGGCGCTGCAGCAGGTGCTGGTAGTAGCCGATCCAGTTCTCGAGCAGCCGCGGCTCGTGCACCACCAGCCAGGTGCTGATCGCATCCGACCGCCGGGTCAGCTCCGGCGCCGCCAGCGTCGTCAGCAGCGAGACGCCGACCGCCAGCGGATAGAATCGCTCCGGCACCACGGCGGCCGACACGCCGAGCTGGGCGATGATGAAGGAGAACTCGCCGATCGGAGTCAGCGCCAGGCCCACCTGCAGCGCCTCCTTCGTGCCGGATCCGGTGGCGACCAGCCCGAGCGCGCAGGCGGACGCCCGGCCGAGGACGGCCAGCGCCGACACCGCGACGATGAGGCCGGCGTTCCCGGCGATCTCCGTGACGTTGATCTGCATGCCGATCGCCACGAAAAACACGGCGCTGAACACGTCGCGCAATCCCTCGAACGCGCGATCGACCTGGTGGCGGTGCGGCGTTCCCGCCACGATCGCCCCGAGCAGGAACGCCCCGAGCGCGAGCGAGTAGCCGGCGCGCCGCGCGAGCAGCGCCATGCCGAGCAGCAGCCCGGCGACCATCAGCGTCTGCAGTTCCTCGGAGGCGCTGGCGCTGAGGCGGCGCAACAGCCACGGCACGATCAGGAGGCCCCCGATCCCCGCCAGCGCCACGAAGGCGCCCAGCAGCCCGAGCGTCTCGCCGAGGCGCGCAAGGCCGGTCTGCCCGAACTGGATGAACGAGCTGAGCAGGGTCACCATCGCGACGGCCACCAGGTCCTCCAGGACCGTCATCCCCGTCGCCAGCTGGCCGACCTTGTCGTGCATCGCGCCGGTCTCCAGGAGCACCTTGCTGATGACCGCCGAGCTCGAAACCATCAACATGCTCGCGAGAAAGAAGCTCTCGATCGGATTGAAGCCGAGCAGCGTCCCGGCCAGCCGCGCGAGATTGAAGACGATGACCGCGCCCAGCGCCGTCGCGATCACCAGGGCCAGGCCGAACTGCCGCAGCCGCCGCAGGCTCAGGCGCATGCCGATCGAGAAGACCAGGAAGATCAGCCCGACCTGCGCCAGCGTCGCGATCCGCCCGCCGTCGTGCACCAGCGAGAACGGCGGCGTGTACGGCCCCACCACCATCCCGGCCGCCAGATAGCCCACAACCACCGACAGATGCAGCCGCTGGCAGATCCAGCCCACCACGCCGGCCACCAGCACGACGACCGCCAGATCCTGAACGAATTCGATGCCTTGCATGGCCGCTGAAGCGGGCGCTCCCGCCCACCCCGACAACGTCCCGAAACGCGGCCCGGTCAAGCGATTCCTCCGCGCGCCGCCCCCCGCCGCCGCCGCCGCATCGCGCGGCCGCGGCGCGGTCTCCTCCCTCGGAAATACCTTTGACATCGAAGCGCACGACGGATTGCTTGGCTTGGGTTAACCCACCTGGCGCCTCACCCTAACGACATGGCCAGCAATTTGTTTGGTTACTTCTCGAACGACATCGGGATCGATCTCGGCACGGCGAACACTTTGGTCTACGTGAAGGACAAGGGCATCGTCCTGCGCGAGCCTTCGGTCGTGGCCATCAGCACTTCATCCCGCAAGGTTCTGGCCGTCGGCGAGGAGGCGAAGCGCATGCTCGGCCGCACGCCCGGCAACATCCTTGCGATCCGTCCGATGAAGGACGGCGTCATCGCCGACTTCGACATCACCGAGGCCATGCTGCGCTACTTCATCCGCAAGGTGCACAGCACGTCCTTCCGCGTGGCGCCGCGCGTGATCATCGCGATCCCGTCGGGCATCACCGAGGTCGAGAAACGCGCGGTGAAGGAGTCCGCCACCCACGCGGGCGCCCGCGAGGTGCTCACCATCGAGGAGCCGATGGCCGCCGCCATCGGCGTCGGCCTGCCGGTCGACGAGCCGGCGGCCAACATGATCGTCGACATCGGCGGCGGGACCACCGAGATCGCCATCATCTCCCTGGCCGGCGTCGTGTTCTCCAAGTCGATCCGCGTGGCGGGCGACGAGCTCGACAACGCCATCATCAACTACATGAAGCGGGCGTACAACCTCCTCATCGGCGAGCGCACCGCCGAGGAGATCAAAATGCGGATCGGCTCGGCCTACCCGCTCGAGGAGGAGCTGTCGATGGAGGTCAAGGGCCGCGACTCCGTGGCCGGCCTGCCCAAGACGATCCACATCACCTCGCAGGAGATCCGCGAGGCCCTGGGCGACACCATCGCCGCCATCGTCGACGCGGTGCGCAACGCCCTGGAGCGCTGCCCGCCCGAGCTTTCCGCCGACCTCGTCGACCGCGGCTTCGTCATGGCCGGCGGCGGCT
>CAZKDK010000293.1:0-4688 GCA_964551145.1 uncultured Opitutaceae bacterium
GAACTGCGTGGGCGTCAGGTGCCCGGGCACGCGGTCGGCCAGCTCGGGGGTGACCGTGAGGTTCTTCAGCGTCCAGTCGGCGGCGAGGAAGGTGCGGGCGAGCTCGGAGTCGGGGGCGAGATTCCCGCGGTAGTCGGGCGCGACCTCGAGCGGCGGCATCCGGTTCATGACCTGCAGGAAGGTCTCCGAGAGGACGAGGCCGTTGAGCCACACATCCATCACTTTCTGGGTGACCAGGTCGACGTTGATGACGTCGAGCGTGGCGCGAAATGCATCGATGCTGCCGCCCTGGCGGACCCGGGTGACCGCGGGGAGCCAGCGGCTTTCCGGTACCCGGCAACGGCTGTAGATCGCGGCCCAGACCTCCGCCTCCAGGATGCGTTCGGCCGCGGCCTGGCTGATGGCGCCGTTGTTCATCCGGTTCCGGTAATCCTCGATGACCGGGCGCATACCCAGGCCGTCGAGCGCGGCCTGAAACGCGCCGGGGTCATTGGACTTGTTGGCGGCGGCGCGCATATACTGGGCGGCCTCGGGAGCGCCCAGCCGTTCGAACAGTTTGGCCCAAAAGTTGATCCATGGGGGCGAACCCATTTCGGTCCGGTTCAGCATGGCCTGCATGTAGGGCGGGACCTCCTCCGGTTTCACACGGAAGATTCCGGCCCCCTTCGCGAGAAAGCGGCGGCGGTCAACCTCCAGCGCGGGATTGGTCAAGAGCTGGTCGAACATCCCGACCATCCATGTCTTGCCGCTCTCGACGCTGCGCAGGTTCGCGTCCATCTGCTGGTCGTACCCGCGGACGAAGGCGTCGACTCCGGCCTTGGTGGCGGCGGTGGGCTCGAGGCTGAACGACGGGGCGGGGCTCTGCCAGGCGTCGTGCAACAGGGTAGAATAGTCGATGGCGCCGGTGGCATAGGCCGGGTCGTAGCGGCCGACAAACGCCAGCTGGCCGGATTCCGGGTCGAGAAACACCCGCTGGAGCACGTTGATGCCGGCGGGCGCCGAATCGCGCGGGGCCAGCCCGGGGATGAGGAAGGGATCCACCGCCTCGCCGGAGGCGACGGCCGTCGCGCCGCGGCCGCGTGCGAATCCGCGCATGCGGGCGTTCATCCGCTGGTCGGCACTGGACGCCTTGCTCGGCCGACCGGACGCGCTGGCGGTGCTCGGGGCGGCCGGCGTGATTTGCACGGTCACCTCGCCCTGGCCGCGCCGGAACCGCAGGAGGAACGGCTGGCCGGAGCGCGCGCTGAGGATGCTGCCCGCCAGGATGATTTCCTTGGCGGTTTTCAGCGAGTTGATGGGCTGGCCCTTGGCGGTGACGAGCACATCTCCGGCCTGCACGCCGGCCGCCGCCGCCGGGGATCCGGGAACGACGCTGACCACCTCGATCACCGTGCCTTGGCGGTCGGCCTTCTCCTGGAAGACCAGGCCAATCGGAGCCGGAGGCGTTGCGGCCGGACTTGCCGGAGCTGACGCTGGCGCTGGCGCGGGACGGGTGCCGCGGCGCTGGGCCGGCAGCGGGGTGACGCCGACGGACATCCAGCAAAACAGAACGGCGACGAGGGCCATCAACCTTGGGGCAGGGCAATGAAATCGGATGGGAGCATTCATGGGGCGCGCCATCCGGGACCGGAGGGAACTCGATGTGCGTCCGGAAGGGCGGATCGAGCCTATCGGCTTGTGGCGGGGATCGTAAGGGGAAATGGTGCGGGCCGGTCCGAAATAGACATTTTTGACGACTGTTGCCGCCCGGGCGGCCGGCGCGGGCGCTGCTGCGCCCGGTTTTGAGTTCCGGGTTTGGAGTTTTGAGTTGGAGGCGGGCGACAGGACGTAGTTTCCAATGCGGAGGGGTGCGAGGCGGAGCCCGGGCGACGGTGGGGCGGGCTTTACGCCCGCCGATCCGGCCGTCATCGTCTCGCAGCTTCCCATTCGCGTCCATTGGTGTTCATTCGTGGTTGCCCGCATCCCGTCATGAAACTCGGCCTCGGCCTCTACCGCCACATGCTCACGCCGGAGAACTTCCGCTTCGCGCGGCAATCCGGAGCCACCCACGTCGTCGCGCATCTCGTCGACTATTTCCGGGGCGGCGCGCGCAATCCGCGCGACAACCAGCCCACGGGCACGGAGCAGGGCTGGGGCCTGGCGGGCGATCCCGACCGCCTGTGGACGCTCGACGAACTGGTGGCGCTGCGCCGCGAAGTCGAGGCGGCCGGACTGAAGCTCGAGGCGATCGAGAACTTCGACCCGGCGCACTGGTACGATGTGCTGCTGGACGGCCCGCGGCGGCCGCAGCACATCGAGAACGTCAAGACGATCGTCCGGCGGCTCGGCGAGGCCGGCATTCCGATCATGGGCTACAACTTCAGCATCGCCGGGGTCGCCGGCCGCGTCACCGGCCCGTTCGCCCGCGGCGGGGCCGAGTCGGTCGGCATGGACGGTCCGGTCGACGCGCCCATGCCCAACGGGATGGTCTGGAACATGATCGTCGATCCGGCTGCGCCCGCCGGCACCGTGCCGCCCATCACCTCCGACGAGCTCTGGCGCCGCCTGGCGGCGTTCCTGCGGGAGGTCGTGCCGGTGGCGGAGCGGGCCGGGGTGAAGCTGGCGGCGCATCCCGACGACCCGCCGCTGCCGACGGTGCGCGGACAGCCGCGGCTGGTGTACCAGCCGCAGCACTACCAGCGCCTGATCGATCTCCAGCCCAGCCCGTCGAACGCGCTCGAGTTCTGCGTCGGCACGCTGGCCGAGATGACCGAGGGCGACATCTACGAGGCGGTCGACCGCTACAGCCGGCAGGGCCGGCTGGCCTACGTGCACCTGCGCAACATCACGGGCAAGGTGCCGCGCTACCGGGAGACGTTCATCGACGACGGCGACGTCGACATGGTGCGGGTGCTGCGGATCCTGAAGAAGAACGGATTCGAGGGCGTGGTCATCCCCGACCATACGCCGCAGATGGCCGGCGGCGCGCCCTGGCACGCCGGCATGGCCTACGCGCTGGGATTCATGCGCGGCGTGCTGAATGCCTCCCAGCCAGCGTTAGGCGATCAGCTGTAAGCCGGCAGCCCGAGCGCTTTCGGCCGGCTGCCAGGAGGAAGTGTCGCGGAGCGCGGTGCTTCAGCCCGCGCGAACCCATCCGGCGCGCGCAGGCTGAAGCTCTGCGCTACACACGCCGGCCGGCGCCGATTCAGGCCTACGCCGCCGGCTCGGGCGCAGCGAACTTCTTCCGGCGCTCGGCGAGTTCGTCGCCGATCCGCAGGTTGAGCGCCTTGCCGATCGGATAGACCGCGAGGCACACGAGGCCGGCGACGAAGGGAATGGTCGGGAAGAGCGTCGCGCTCAGCCGGATGCCCTGGAGCGCCTGCGGCGTCTGCGTGACGTTCGGCACGTAGCCATAGGCGGCAATCAGCCAGCCGCTGAGCGCGCCGCCGAGGCCGAGGCCCGCCTTGAGGGCGAAAAGAATGCCGGCGAACATGAAGCCGGTGGCGCGGCGACCATGCTTCCATTCCGAGAAGTCCGCCACGTCGGCGATCATGACCCAGAGCAGCGGGACGGTCGGCCCCCAGCCCAGCGGCCACAGAATGCTCAGGACCACCAGCAGGGTCATCGAGGTGGGCGTGACGAAGTACACGAGGGCGGTGGCGATGGTCGCGACGGCCATGCCCGAGAAGAACACCGCCTTTTTGCCGAACCGGTCGGACAGCGGCTTCGAGAGCAGGATGCCGCCGATCTGGATCACGCTGCCGAGCACGAGGAAGAAGCTCAGGCCGACCGCCGCGACGTTGGAGCCGTCGGGCCGGACGATGAGGCCGAGGGCATCGAGCGCGGCCCGTCCGCCGGTGACCGGCCCGGTGCCGATCGAGGCGAGGCCGATCTTGTCGAGGAAATCCCGGACGACGCCCTGATCGAGGTAGTAGGCGAAGAAGTAGTTCAGGGCGCTGCCGCGCAGCACGAGCGTCGTGAAGATCAGCAGCGTAAGGATGAACAGCACCAGCCACGGCTTGCAGGTGAAGACGTCCTTGAGGTCAGCGGCGAGCGACGATTTCTGGGCCGGATTGGGCAGCACGCGCTCCTTGGTGGAGCTGAACACGATGAGATTCAGGACGACGATGCCCGCGCCGAAAATGCCCATCGTGACGGCCCAGCCCCTGGCGCTGTCGCCGTGGCCGAATTTCGCGACGAGCGGCAGGGCCAGCGCCTGAATGAGGAACTGCCCGCACATGGCGGCGACGAAGCGGAAACTGGCGATGCTGGTGCGTTCGCTGGCGTCAGGCGTCATCACGCCCATCAGGGCCGAATACGGCGTGTTGTTGGCCGAGTAGAGGATCATCACCAGGGAATAGGTGATATAGGCGTAGATGAGCTTGCCCTGGGGCCCGACGTTGGGCGTCACGTAGACGAGCCAGAAGAACATGCCGAAGGGCACGGCCGTCCACAGCACCCACGGCCGGAACTTTCCCCAGCGTGTCTTCGTGCGATCGGACAGGGCCCCAATGATCGGGTCGAAGACGGCGTCGGACAGCCGCAGCACCAGGAACATCGAGCCAACCGCCACGGCCGAGAGCCCCACCGTATCCGTATAAAAACGGGTCTGGTAGAGGATCATCGACATGAAGAAGAAGTTGGTCGCGATGTCGCCGACGGCGTAGCCGGCTTTTTCCCGGAAGGAGAGTCGTTGGATGCTCATGGGG
>CAZKDK010000294.1:0-4665 GCA_964551145.1 uncultured Opitutaceae bacterium
CGGACATCACGCCGCACAAGCTGCGGCACAGCTACGCGACGCACCTGCTCAACGCGGGCGCCGACCTGCGGCTCGTGCAGGAACTGCTCGGCCACGTGAACCTGGCCACGACCCAGATCTACACGCACGTGAGCGTTGCCCACCTCAAGCAGATCTACGACCGGGCTCATCCGCGGGCCTGAGACCGTTCCAGCCGGCCCGGCGCGGCAAGCAACCGTTGACCCGGAGCCGCAGCCATTCCTCCCGCGGTCGTCAGATTTCCGGAGCCGTTGGCGGGGGGATCGGGGCCGGCAGGGGCTGGGCGGCGGGCGCAAATGCGTCGAAATCGGCGCCGAACTGGGCGAAGTAATAGAGCGAGTACGCCCGCTTGAACACCAGCAGCGGCAGCAGGGTCACGGTGCCGACGTAGGGCAGGATCATGAGGCAGCCGGCCAGGCAGCAGGTGATCAGCACGATCGCAATCACGGCCCCTGCGATGGCGAGTGTCAGGACGATCTGGAAGAGGATGTAGAGGACAAACGACCCGAAGCGGGCCGTCACGAGCGGCAACAGTTCGCGCCAGCCGTCCGGACACGACTTCCCGCGCAGGAACATGACGGGAACGACAAAGTCGATCGTCAGCTTGAGGACGACGCCGAAGAAAATGCCGATCAGGATCACGAACAGCCCGAGGCCGACCAGCAACAGGATGCCGCCCGCATCCCAGGTGTCGTTGGTGGACATCCGGTAGGCGCTCAGCCCCGCCCAGACCAGGAGCGGCAGAATGATCGCGAGGTTGACGAGTCCGATTACGAGACGGAACCAGAACAGGCTGTTGGCCGGGCGGCGGAACCGTCTCCATGGAACCACGACCTCGGCCCGATTCAACGCGACGCAGTGGAGGAACATGAACTCGCCGCGGCTGCTGAGCCACAGGACCAGGAGTCCCAGGCAAAAAAGAAAGGCAACGATCACAACCGCCAGCGGCACGATCCAGGTCAGGTTCGCGGTCACGTACTCGCACGCACGCTCGATGTCCGCATGGATATCCGTGTTGCCATGACCGCCGGAGGGAAGGCGGAAATTGTAGCCGCCGCGCTGGCCGAGGCCGGCCAGCCACGCGCCGAAGCCGATGATGAACCATCGGGACAGATCGAAGGGACGGAACAGGACTTGCTTGACCCGATCGATCGCCTGGCCGACCGGCGTGATGACTCCGATGGGCAGAGTGTTCATGGTGTCTGAGCGGCGGAGGGCCGCCGTCGCAGACCGATCTACAGTTCTTTCGGCATTCGGTCGATCTCGGAGATCGATCGAGCCGGGGCAGGGCGCCAATCGCCATTTGGGACGCGCCGCCCTCCTTACGCCGGCTTGCCGGCTTCGACGAGCGCATCCATGGCCTCGCCCGGCCGGACCAGCCGGATGTTCCGAAAGCCGGCCTGCTCGAGTCCGGCGGCGATCTCCGGGAAGGTGTAGGTGCGGCCGGCCTCGGTCGCGGCCAGCATGTTGATGGCGAACAGGGCGCCCGCGCGCGGGCCGGTGCGGTCCTCGCTCATCACATGGTCGCGGATCACGATGCGGCCGCCGGGCACGAGCGCCCCGCAAACCTTGCGATACAGCGACAGATTCTGCTCCGGGCCGTTGGAATGGATCACGGCGGAAAGCCACGCCAGGTCGTGGCCGCCCGGGAGCGGGTCGGCAAGGTAGTCGCCGGCGACCAGGGTGACCCGGTCGAGGCACCCCGCCGCCGTGAGCCGTTCGCGCGCAAACGGGATCACCTCGGGCAGGTCAAACAGGGTCGCCTTCAGGCCGGGCACCGCGCCGAGGAAGGCCATCGTGTAGGTGCCGGACGCGCCGCCGACATCCAGCAGCCGCCGGGCGCCTTCGGGGCGGACGGCCGCCACGATGCGCGCCGCGAGAGGCCGGGCGATGACATGCATGGCGTCGATGAACGCACGGGAGTCGCCGGGGTCGTCGCGGGGGCCCGCGCGGTCGCCGGTCACCCGGGCCGTCAGGCCGGACCAGCGGTTCCAAAGGGCGGCGGCATGCCGCACGCTGGCCAGGAGCGAGGACGGGCTGTCGGCGGACAGGTCCGCCGCAATCTCCGGACGGCACTGGTAGGCACCGTCGCGTTTGTCGAGAAGGCGCATCGCCGCCAGGGCATCGAGGAGGACGGTCAGGGGGCGGGGCTGCCAGCCGCGGGCGCGCGCCAGCGAGGCGGCGTCGCGCGGCTGGCGCGAAAGCTCGGTGAACAGATCCAGCTCGGCCGCGGTCAGGAGCACGCGCGATTCCATGAAGGCGCGCGCGAGGCCGAGAACAGGGTTGGGCGGCACGGCGGCGGGCGGGTCATTGGCGGTCATGATCGGGGCGCGGAGTGTGGTGGTAATGGCGGCGGCGCAGTTTTCCGGCACCGGCGCCGGGGGCATTCCGCGCCAGGAGACCATAATCATCGGCGCTGATCCGTCGACTCGAAGCGAGCGCCGGCGCACCCTCCGGATGCGGCCGGATCACCGTCGCGGCAGCCAATTCGATGGTTGTCACTGTGTCTGGGGAGAGTATTAGTCGCGGCTGTTGGTCCCCGCACCCCGTTGGTTATGAACCCCGCCATGCCAATGTCTTCCGGACTTGGTTGCGTCATGTGCGCACCGGTTGCCGGCCGTACATGCGCCCGGTTGCCGCCAAGCGCCGGCTCGCGGGGAAAGTCGGTCCCCGCATGAGCGGCAAGAACGAAGCTCCGGCGGACCGGCGGGCGGCTGCGGCGGAGTCGCGGTTGAGCCCGGGTCTGCTAGCGCAGGCGGTCGATGCGCTGCCGCAGCTGGTGTCCTGGAAGGACCGCGCAGGGACCTACCGGGGGGGCAACCGCGCTTTCGCGAGGATGGCGGGCTTGGCCGATCCCCGGGAACTGATCGGCAAGACCGACCAAGATTTGCCGTGGAGCGATCAGGCGGAGGCGAATCGGGCTGAGGACGAGGCGATCATGGAGAACAACCGCCCCCTCTGGCACGAAGTCCGGATGTTTCGCGGGCGCGTCGGCGCGGCCGCCTGGTGGGCGACAACGAAGATCCCATTGGCCGATGACGCGGGCCGTGTGACCGGGCTGCTGGTAATCTGCGAGGATGCCACCGCCAGCCGCCTGGCCGAGGAGGCGCTGCAGGAACGGGAGAATCGCCTCGCGATGCTGGACAAAAACATCCCCGGCGTCATCTACCAGTTTCAGCTCAAGCCCGACGGTACCTTCGCATTTCCGTTTGTCAGTGAACGGTGGCTGGACTTCTTCGGCATCTCGCCCAAGGAGGCGATGACGTCGGCGGATTCGTCCATGGCGATGATCCTGCCGGAGGATCGCACGGTCGTCGACCGCTCAATCCGGGAATCGGCCCGGAAGCTGCAGCCGTGGCAGTGCGAGTTTCGCATCAAGGTCGGCGACCGGGTGAAATGGGTTCACGGCCAGTCGATCCCGGACACGCCGGGCAGCGACGGCCGGGTGCTCTGGAACGGAGTGCTGCTGGACGTCACCGGGCGCAGGCAGGCCGAGCTGGCGCTCGACGAGGACGAGAAGAAGCTGCGGTCGATCTTCGAGAACTCGCCTGCGGGGGTGGCGCTGGTGGCGCTCGACGGACGCTATCTGGCGGTCAATCCGGCGTTCAGCGAGATCTTCGGCTACCCGGCCGGGGAACTGCTGCGCGGATCTTTTTTCGACGTGACGCATCCGGAAGACCGGGAGCTGAGCGCCCGGACCATGCAGCAGGTGATCGATGGGCGGGGCCGGAGCGTCGGTTTCACCAAGCGCTACATTCACAAGGACGGCCACACGATCTGGGCCGAGGTGCGGTCCGAGCTGGTGCATGGTGACGACGGCCAGCCGTTGCACTTCGTGACCCACGTGATCGACGTCACCGAGCGGAAGCGGGCCGAGGCCAAGGTCGCGGAGCAGGCGGCCCTGCTCGAGACGGCGAACGACGCGATCATGGTCCGCGATCTCGATCACCGCATCCGGTACTGGAACAAGGGCTGCGAGCGCCTGTACGGCTGGAAGTCGGAGGAGGCCCTCGGGCAGCGCTCCCCGGACCTGGTCGACCGGGACGGCCCGGCGTTCGAGGCCGCGTTCGGCCGGTTCCAGAAGGAGGGAGCCTGGGTGGGGGAGTTGCGCACCATGGACCGGGACGGCCGCGAGATCATCGTGCTGGGCCGGTGGACCCTGGTGCGCGACGACGGGGGCCAGCCGAAATCGGTTCTGGTGATCAATGCCGACATCACGGAAAAGCGGCAGCTGCAGGACCAGCTGCTGCGCGCGCAGCGGCTGGAGAGCATCGGCCAGCTGGCCAGCGGCGTGGCCCATGACCTGAACAACATTCTCGCCCCGATGATCATGCTGGCGCCGTTGCTGCGGGCGGAGATCAAGAAGCCGGAGATCCTGCGGCTGATCGACATCCTCGAGTCGAACACCCGGCGCGGCGCCGACGTGGTGAAGCAGATTCTTACCTTCGCCCGGGGGCTGAAGGGCGGGAAGGGCCCGGTGCCCACGCGGCCGCTCCTCAAGGAGGTGGCCACGGTCCTGGGCGAGACGTTCCCCAAGTCGATCGCGATCGAGACGAGCATTCCGGAGGATCTGTGGTCGGTGGAGGGCGACGCCACGCTGCTGATGCAGGTGCTGATGAACCTGTGCGTGAACGCCCGCGACGCCAT
>CAZKDK010000295.1:0-4655 GCA_964551145.1 uncultured Opitutaceae bacterium
CGAGGTCTCCGCCTCCTTGGTGACGGCGTTTTCCTCGACGACGCGGCCGTCGAAAAGGTGGACGGAGCGCACGGCGTGGCGGGCGAACCGGTGATCGTGCGTGACCATGACCACCGTGGATCCGCTCCGATGCAGGCTCGCCAGCAGTTCCATGACGGCGTCGCCGTTCTTCGAATCCAGGTTGCCGGTGGGCTCGTCGGCCAGGAGCACGGACGGGCTGCCGGCGAGGGCGCGGGCCACGGCGACGCGCTGCTGCTGGCCGCCGGAGAGCTGGGACGGCAGGTGCTTGGCCCGGTGGGCCATGCCGACCTTCTCGAGCGCCTCGCCGACGCGCTGCTTGCGCTCGGAGGCGGGCATGCCGCGGTAGGTGAGGGGAAGCTCGACGTTCTCGTAAACGGTCAGGTCGCCGATCAGGTTGAACGACTGGAAAATGAAACCGATCTCGCGGTTGCGGATGCGCGCGCGCTCGGCGAGCGACAGGCCGTGCACGGGCCGGTCGTTGAGCAGGTACTCGCCCTCGGTCGGCGTATCGAGGAGGCCGAGGATCGAGAGGAGCGTCGACTTGCCGCAGCCGGAAGGGCCGGCGATCGAGACGTACTCGCCCTTGCGGATGTCGAGGTGGATGCCCGCGAGGGCGTGAGTCTCGACCTCGTCGGTCAGAAAGACCTTGGTGACGCCGTCGAGTTTGATGAGGGACTGGCCGTTGGATTCAGTATTCATGGAGAGATGCGGGAGACGGGGGCTGTGGGGTGAAAGAAGTCCTAGTCGCCGGCCGGGGATTCGGTCGCGACCAGGAGGGTCAGCAGGCTGAGGACGATCACGGTGAAGAACACGGGGGAGGCGGGGCGGGTTGCGGGCGGGACGGCTAGTTGAGGCGGATCCGGTCGTTGGCGTCCCACTGGCTCATGTCGGACAGGATGACGCGGTCGCCGGGCTTGAGGCCCTTGACGATCTCGATGTTGTTGACCGAGCTGCGTCCGAGCTCGACCTGGGTGCGCTCGGCGTAGCCGTTCGGATCGAGCTTGAAGATGCCCACCGTGCTGCGCTCCTGGCCGAAGGCGGGGCGGCCGACGAAGATGACATCCGCGAGCCGCTCGAGCTCGATGGTGCCGTCGACGCTGAGGTCGGGGCGGGCGCCCCGGGGAAGATCGCCCTCGAGCGAGACATCCACGGTGACCGTGCCGTTCTGCACTGCGGGATCGATGCGGGCGACGTGGCCGGCGACGATGCCGTTGCGGGTGTCGATCGACGCGAGCTGGCCGATCTGGATGTCCTTGGCCTGGGTCTCGGCGATGCGGACCTCGGCCTTCAGGCGGGTGGGATCGGCGACGCGGGCGAGGTTGGCGCCGGGTTCGACCTGCTGGCCGACATCCACGGGCAGCAGCTGCAGCACGCCGCTCATGCCGGCGCGGACCTGGAGCGCGCTGGCCTCGTCGCGGCGGAGGATGGCCTGGGCGCGCACGCGGGCGACCTCGGCCTCCTTGACGGCCAGCTGCGGCGCGGTGGATTCCTTGGTGAAGGCGTAGCGCTTCTGCTCGATCGCGTAGCGCGTCGCGGCGTCCTCGGCGATCACCTTGGAGCGGCGGAGTTCGAGGGCCGCGACGAGGCCGTCCTTGAACAGCTCGTCGTTGACCTCGGCCTGGAGCCGGGTGGTCTCATACTCGGACTTGGCGCTGGCGAGGGCGGCTTCGGCGTCGAGCACGCCGCGCTGGATCTGCATCTTGACGTTCTCGAACTCGGCCTCGACCGAGGTGAGCTGGGAATCGGCGTCGATGGCCGCCTGGGTGACGCTGGGATTGGAGAGGACGAGGATCACGCTGTCGGGCGTCACGATGGCGCCGGGGCGGAGGACGATGCGGTCGACGCGGCCCTGCGTGCGCGCCGCAATCCAGCGGATCTCCTCCGGCACGAGCGTGCCGAGGCCGCGCACCTGGCGGACCATCGGGCCGCGTTCGACCGTGCCGATCCACACCAGGTTTCGGTCAACCGTCGGAGCGGCCGGCTTGAGGCGCGCGATCAATACGGTGATTCCGATGAGGGCGAGCGCGCACACGCTGCCGATGATGATGCGCTTGCGGCGTTTTTCCTTGGCGGCATTCGGTCGGGGGATGTCCATGAGAAAGCGTGGGTGGACTGACCTATCGCATGGCTTGTGCCAGATCGTGGCTGTTTCTCTATATCATGGTGGATAGGCGCTTACATCTATGAATGCGGTTCATCCTGATAGCCCCAAACACCGCCGGTGGGATCGACCCGTCCCGGAAATGGGACAAGCGCGCGACAAGAAGAAGTCGCGGCGCACCGACGATTTGTCGCGCTTTTGAACGGGCCGGGACTGCGGGTCTGATCGACTCCCGCCAGTGGCCGCGCCCCTACAGCGGCAGCCGCAGCGAGGCCAGGCAACCGGTGGCGCCGTTATCGCGGTTGCGCAGGGTGAGCCGGCCGCCGTGGTTTTCCGCGATCTGCCGGCAGACGAGCAGCCCGATGCCCGACCCCTGCGGCTTCGTGGTGAAGAACGGCACGAACAGGTTGGCGGCGTTGGCGATGCCCGGGCCGTCGTCCTCGATGCGGATCTCGAGCAGGGGCCCCTGCTGGTCCCAGGCGACGCGCACACCCCCGCCCGTCTCGGTGGCGGCATCCACGGCGTTCTTGACGAGGTTGATCAGGACCTGTTCGACCTGCGCGGCATCGAGGTTTGCGGTGAGCTCGGGGCCGCCCAGGATCTCGACGGGCCGCCGGGTCTCGAGCGCGACGGCGCGGCGGACGACGGCGGCGACCTCGGTCGGCGCGAACGTGGGCGGCGGCAGCCTGGCCAGGCGCGCGTAGGCCTGCATGAACCGGCCGAGGCCCTCGGCCCGCGTCTCGATGACCTCGAGCCCGGTCCGCATGTCGGCCTCCCAGTCGGCGGCCCGCGGGCTGCGCTTGAGCATGGCGGAGAGGCTCCCGGCGATGGACTTGATGGGCGCGAGCGAGTTGTTCAGCTCGTGGCCGAGCACGCGCACGAGCCGCTGCCAGGCCTTGAGCTCCTCCTCGCGCAGGGGCACGCTGAGGTCCGCGATCACCACGAGCGAGTGGGGCCGGCCGCCTTCCCGGAACGAGGTGCGGCGCATGCCCCAGCGCCCGGTGCCGCCGGGGAACTTGATGGCGGAGAGGACGCTGGCGGCGTCGCTTTGCAGACATTCCTTGAGGCCCAGCTCGGCGGCGGAGCGGCCGAGGAGGCGCTCGGCGGGCGCGGCCAGCAGCTCCTGGCCGGCGCGGTTGACGAGGCGGAGCGTCTCGGCGCCGTCGAACGCGAAGATCGCCACGTCGATTTCCTCCATGACCTTGCGCAGCAGCGCCGTGGCCTCGAGGGCGCCGAGGCGCTGGGCCTGGAGCACGTTGCCCAGCATGTTGATTTCCGCGTGCACGTCGCCCAGGGGCTCGTCGCGGCGCACGCCGCGCGCGCGGATGGAGAAGTCGCCCTCGCGCAGGGCCGACAGGAGGTTGGCCATGGTCTGCAGCGGGCGCACGACCCGCTGGCGGGCGGCGGCGGCGAATCCCAGCCAGCACCCCACGATGAAAAGCGTCAGCGTCAGCTGCATCTGGGTGGAGGAGCCGCCCCACCACAGGAAACCCAGCGCCGCCACGACCGCGGGGGCCCCGGCCAGGAGGGCGTACGCGAAGATCTGCTGATCGTGGGTGAGCCGGCGTTTGGACATGAGCAGCAAGCTCTAAGCTATAAGCAATAAGCTCTCTGCGAGGGGATTCCAACCTCTAGACGATTGGGTCCATGCGCCAAGCTTTAAGCGCCAGAACAGCGCCTGCAGCCTACAATCCGAACTTTTCCAGCCGGCGGTAGAACGCGCTGCGGCTCAGGCCGAGCTCCTCGGCGGCGCGGCGCGCGTTGCCGTCGCAGCGGGCGAGGGTCTTCTTGATGAGGAAGCTCTCCACCTCCTCGAGGCTCATGTCCTCCATGCGCACGACCGCCTGGCCGGCGGTGAGCCCGAGGTCGGCCGCGCGCACGACCTTGCCGGGCGCCATGAGCACGCCGCGCTCGACCGCGTGGTCGAGCTCGCGCACGTTGCCCGGCCAGGCATGGCTCTGCATCGCCTCGAGCGCGGAGGGCTCGAAGCCGGTGATGCCCTTGCGGTAGTGCTCGACATGCTGCTTGAGGAAATGCTGCGCGAGGAGCGGGATGTCCTCGCGGCGGTCGCGCAGCGGCGGAAGCGGGATGGCGATCGTGTTGAGGCGGAAGAGCAGGTCCTGGCGGAACTTGCCGCCGGCGACCTCGGCGGCCAGGTCCGAATTGGTGGCCGAGATGATGCGGACATTGGCCCGGTAGGTCTTCGACGAGCCGACGCGCTCGTACTCGCCGGTCTCGAGCGTGCGCAGGATCTTGGCCTGCTGGTTCAGCGGGATGTTGCCGATCTCGTCGAGGAAGAGCGTGCCGCCGTCGGCCAGCTCGAAGCGCCCGGCCCGGTCGCTCTTGGCGTCGGTGAAGGCGCCGCGGACGTGGCCGAAGAGCTCGCTCTCGAAGACGCCCTCGGGCAGACCGCCCATGTTGACCGAGATGAACGGCCGGGCGGCGCGCGCGGAGACGGCGTGCAGCGCCTGGGCGATCAGGCCCTTGCCGGTGCCGTTCTCGCCCGTGATGAGGACGTTGGCGTCGGAGGGGC
>CAZKDK010000296.1:0-4652 GCA_964551145.1 uncultured Opitutaceae bacterium
GTTGCCGCAGTCGCACTTGGCGCCGTCCGAGATGAAGATCTCGTCGGGCTCGATCGGGCAGCCGCGCGCCCGGTAGTCGTGCTGCGCGATGGCCTCGCGGAGGAAACCGTAGCCCTGGTCCGGGCCGTAGCCCTTGAAGGTTTCCCGCCGGCCCATCTCGTCGGCGGCGGCGTGGAGCGCGGCGACGCACACGGCGGGCAGCGGCTCGGTCACATCCCCGATGCCGAGCCGGATGATGGCGCGGCCGGGATGCGCCGCCTGGTACGTGGCGACGCGGCGGGCGATGTCGGCGAACAGGTACGACGACTTCAGCTTGATGTAGTGTTCGTTGATGCGGATCATCGGAGGGTGAGAGTGAAAGTGAGGGTGAAAGTGAGAGGGGATGGGGAGGAGGGGCCGAGCTGATGGGCGCCCGCGAACTGGCGGCCGACGGGTGGGATCGCCGAACTGATATGACTTGGCGCGGCGGCGGCCCTGCCGAGCAAAGGACTTGATTAAAGTTGCCTGCACCCGGATAGTTCAAGCCCGGTCTTTTCCCGGCCAGCGCGCGTGGAGCGCAGCGCATTTTCCGCCATGCAAGTGATCGCATCCGTTTTCGACATGCAGTCCACCGCGGAGAACCTGCGGTCCAAGGACCAGCTCATCGGACTCGTTCCGACGATGGGCGCGCTGCACGAGGGGCACCTCAGCCTCGTGCGCCTGGCCAAGGAGCGCGCGGACACGGTGATCGTGTCGATCTTCGTCAACCCCGCCCAATTCGGCCCCAACGAGGACTTCGCGCGCTACCCGCGGGACCTCGCGCGCGACACGGAGCTGTGCGAAAAGGCGGGCGTGGACTGCGTTTTCGCGCCGAGCGTCGAAGAGATGTATCCCAAGGGCTACTCGACGTTCGTCACCGAGGAGCTGATTTCCAAGCCGCTGTGCGGCATTTCGCGGCCGGCGCATTTCCGCGGGGTCACCACGGTCGTGGCCAAGCTGTTCAACATCGTGCGGCCCGACATCGCGGTGTTCGGGCAGAAGGACGCGCAGCAGGTCGCGGTGATCAAGAAGATCGTCAACGACCTGCATTTCTGCATCGACATCGTGACCGGTCCGACGGTGCGCGAACCCGACGGCCTCGCGATGAGCTCCCGCAACCGCCATCTCACCGACAGCGAGCGCGAGGACGCGCTCATGATCTTCCAGGCGCTGCGGCAGGCCAGGGAAATGGTCGAGAAAGGGGTGCGCAACACGGACCGGCTGATCGCCGAGGCCACCCACATTCTGGGCACCCGGCGGCGGATCCGCGTCATCTACGTCTCGATCGTGGACCGGTGCACGATGGAGGCCGCCCGCGAGGTGCTGCCGGGCAAGGCGATGATGGCGATCGCCGCCTGGGTGGACGAGGTGCGGCTGATCGACAACATGCTGCTCTAGGGAACGCGGACCGCGGACCGGGGCGGACCTTGGGCGGTTCGCGTCGCGGCACCGGCGGTCGGCGGCCCGCCCAGGATTCATGGCCCACCAGTTCGACGTCCTCGTCATCGGCAGCGGCATCGCCGGTCTCAGCTTCGCCCTCAAGGTGGCGGAGCGGGGGCACCGGGTCGCCATCCTCACGAAGAAGACAAGCGTCGAGTCGAACACCAACCGGGCGCAGGGCGGCATCGCCGTGGTGATGTCGAGCACCGACAACCTCGCGACCCATGTGCGCGACACGCTCGTGGCGGGCGACGGCCTGTGCGACGCGCGCGCGGTCCGGGAGATCGTCCGCGACGGTCCGGTGCGGGTGCAGGAGCTGGTGGACCTCGGGCTGCGGTTCTCGCGCGATGCGCGCGGCCGCTATGAACTCGGCCGCGAGGGCGGACACACGCGCCGCCGCATCCTCCACGTCAAGGACATGACAGGCAAGGCCATCGAGGAGGCGCTCCTGCAGGCGGTCGCCCGCGAGCGGCGCATCACGCTGTTCGAGCACTGCTTCGCGATCGATGTGATCACGACGGCCAAGCTGGCGGGCCGGAAGGGGCCACCGCGCGGGCTGCGTCCGGCGCCGGCCGGCTCCGGCGAGCCCAACCGGGTGGTGGGCCTTTACGCGCTGGATGTTCGCAGCGGAAGGGTCGAAACGTTCGTGGCGCCGGTGGTGCAGTTGGCAACGGGCGGGGCGGGCCTGGTCTACCAATACACGACCAACCCGGACATCGCCACGGGCGACGGCGTGGCCATGGCGTGGCGCGCCGGAGTCGAGGTGCGCAACATGGAGTTCATCCAGTTCCATCCGACCACGCTCTATTCGACTGCAGCTTCCCGATTCCTGATCAGCGAGGCCGTGCGCGGCGAGGGCGCCATCCTGCGCAACCAGCAAGGGGAGCGGTTCATGCGCCGCTATCATCCGATGGCGGATCTCGCGCCGCGCGACATCGTGGCCCGCGCCATCGATCGCGAGATGAAACGCTCCGGAGCGCCCTATGTCTGGCTCGACATCACGCACCGGTCCGAGGCGTTTCTCCGCGGCCGTTTTCCCTTGATCTTCAAGACCTGCCGCCAGCTCGGGTTCAATCTGGCCCGCGATCGGATTCCGGTTGTGCCCGCTGCCCACTACACCTGCGGTGGCGTGGCGACCACGCTGGCGGCCGAGACATCGCTGCCGGGTCTCTATGCCTGCGGAGAAGTCGCCTGCACCGGCCTGCACGGGGCGAACCGGCTCGCCAGCAATTCGCTTTTGGAGGCGGTCGTCATGGCGCATCGCAGCGCTGAGGCGGTGGACCGCTACCTGCGCACGGCCAACCGCTCAGCGGTCCGGATCCGGCCATGGGTCGATCTTGGCGGCGGAACGGAGGACGAGCGGGTCGTGGTGTCGCACAACTGGGATGAGCTCCGCCGCACCATGTGGGATTATGTGGGGATTGTGCGCACCACCAAGCGCCTCGAACGCGCCCGCACCCGCATCGCCAACCTCAAGAAGGAAATCCACGACTACTACTGGAACTTCTCCGTGGAACCGCGGCTGCTCGAACTCCGCAATCTCGTCCAGGTGGCCGAACTCATCGTCGGGTGCGCCCTCCAGCGTCACGAAAGCCGCGGCCTCCATGCCACGCTGGACTATCCACGCAAGCTTAAGGTCGCCCGCGATTCGGCTGTGAAGATGCCTTGATTCCACTCTGGCAAGGGGCCTGAAAAACCCTGTGAATAACTTGTCAGCAAGGATTTGTTTGGAGGGGGTGGCCTCCGGCGGAGCCGATCTGGAAGCGTAGGGGTTCGCCCGCAGATCGGTTTCGACATTCCAGCGCGAGGACGCAGGAGCGCGGAGGCGGCCACTTACACCTCGACCCTGCGGCTCCGCGAGCGTCCGTCCCTCTGGACTGCTCGCTGCAGGAGGCATTCGGAGTTACTGGTCTAGCGTAACGTTTGTCATTGTCACATAATAGCATACAACTAATTCGACTCTGCCTGTGCGAAAGCGAATTGGCGGGGTGCGAGCAGGGACTCACGCGGGGCAGTTCGAAATGCGGCGGAAGCCTTGGACAGAGGAAATCCAGTTGGCGGCGCGATGCGCTTTGAGACTGGGCGGCGGGGTATTCTCCTCGGGTGATTGGCAGAAAACCTGCGTTACGATTGCGTGGCTCCGTTGTGTGAAGAAGTCCGCCCCGGCGCAGGCCAGGATTTGAGTCCAAATCTCAATTTCCTTGCGGACAGGTCGTTCCAGTGATGCCGCCGACGGCTTGGTTTTGGGGTGGATTGCGACCACGAGGGGTCACGACGGCTGTGTCGCAGACTGGAGACGCGGGCGCGAATCGAAGATTTGCCGGCAAGGCCTGCGCAGTGTTTGCTCGGCAGCTGTGAACGGGAATCCAGCCATCGCGGTTTTTGGGGCCGGGGCCATCGGCGGCTACTACGGGGCGATGCTGGCACGGGCGGGCGCCGACGTCCGGTTTTTGCTGCGCCGCGATCTCAATCACGTTCGGGCGCACGGCTTGCGGGTGAAGCAGCCGCCCGACGGGGATTTCACGCTGGCCCGCCCGCAGGTTTTCGGCACGGCCGCCGCGATCGGGCCGGTTGATCTTGTGATCATCGGCCTCAAGGCCACGGCGAACGGATGCATGCCGGACCTGCTGCCCCCATTGCTGCGCGCGGACACCGCGCTGCTGCTGCTGCAGAACGGCTTGGGCGGCGACGCCTTTCTGGCGCGGCACTTTGGAGCGCAGCGTGTGATCGGCGGGCTTTGTTTCGTCTGCCTGAACCGGACCGCACCCGGCGAGATCACCTGCACGCACCCCGGCTATCTCTCGCTGGGCGAATTTGCCGGGCCGCCGACGGATCGCCTGCGGGCGCTGGCGGCGCAGTTCGCGCGCAGCGGGGTGACGACGGAGATCGCGGAGAACGTCGACGAAGCCCGCTGGCGGAAGCTGGTCTGGAATGTGCCGTTCAACGGCCTGACGATCGCCGCGGGGGGCGTCACGACCGACGTGATCATGGACGACCCGGCCCTGCGAGCCGAGGCCCGGGCGCTCATGGAGGAGGTGGTCGCGGCGGCGGCCCGGCTCGGGTACCGCATCCAGCCGGAGTTTCTTGAGGAACAGCTGGCAAGAACGGCGGGCATGGGCGCCTACCGGCCCTCGAGCCTGATCGACTGGCAGGAGGGTCGCGAAGTGGAGGTCGAGGCGATCTGGGGCGAGCCC
>CAZKDK010000297.1:0-4547 GCA_964551145.1 uncultured Opitutaceae bacterium
CGCGCGCCCTGCCAGAGCGCCTGCCCGGCCAACGTCGACGTGCCGGGCTTCATCGCCCTGGTGGGCCAGAAGCGCATCGCCGAGGCGCTGCGGCTGCACCGGGAGCGCAATCCCTTCGCCGCGGTCTGCGCCCGCGTCTGCTTCCACACCTGCGAGGACAAGTGCCGGCGCGGATCGGTGGACGAGGCGCTGTCGATCCGCGGCGTCAAGCGCTTCATGGTGGACGAGGAGGTCACGCGGCAGTACCCGGAGATCCGCCCGAACGCGACCGCGGCCGCGCGCAAGGTCGCCATCGTCGGGGCGGGGCCGGCGGGGCTGTCGTGCGCCTATTTCCTGGCCCGCCTCGGATACCGGCCCCAGGTCTTCGAGGGCGAGTCGCGCCCGGGCGGCATGCCGGTGCAGACGATTCCCGCCTACCGCCTGCCGCGCGAGATCCTCTCGCTCGAGGTGCGCATGATCGAGCGCATGGGCGTCGCCATCGAGACCAACCGCCGCCTCGGCCGCGACTTCTCCCTCGCGGACCTGCACCGCCAGGGCTACGCCGCGGTGTTCCTGGGGGTGGGCGCCCCCGCCGGCGTGCACCTGGGTGTGCCGGGCGAGGACCTCGCGGGCGTCGACGACGCCATCCGCTTCCTGCGCGAGTACAACATCCGCGGCTCGGCGCCCATCGGGCGCGACGTCGTCGTGGTCGGCGGCGGCAACGCCGCCATCGACACCGCCCGCACGGCCGTGCGCCTCGGGGCGCGCACCGTGACGGTGCTCTACCGCCGGACGCGCGACGAGATGCCGGCCTACGCCGAGGAGATCGAGGAGGCCGAGCACGAGGGCGTGGCCATCAAGGTGCTGACCGCGCCGGTGGAGATCGTCGGCCGGGACGGCCGCGTCGCCGGGGTGAGCTGCCAGGCCATGACGCTCGGCGAGTTCGACCGCAGCGGCCGCCGGCGGCCCACGACCTCCGCGGAGCAGCCGTTCATCGTGCCCGCCGACCAGGTGATCACGGCGATCGGCCAGCGCCTCGAGCCGGCCGCGCTGCTCGACGGCCTGCCGGTGACGCTGACCCGGGACGGATTCATCGCGATCGACCCGCTGACGGGCCGCACGTCGGTCGACTGGCTCTACAGCGGCGGCGACGCGGCCACGGGGCCCTCGTCGGTGGTCGAGGCGGTCGCCGGCGGCGAGCGCGCCGCCGTCGCGATCGACGCCCAGCTGACCGGGGCCGAGCACGCTTTCTGGCGCCGGGACAAGGAGTGCGACGTGCCCTTCGATCCCGCCGCCGAACCGGCCCGGACGCCGCGCGCCCGGATGGAGCTGCTGCCGGTCGAGCGCCGCCGCCAGAATTTCAACGAGGTGGAGCAGCCCTGGACCGAGGCGATCGCGGTATGCGAGGCCAAGCGCTGCCTGCGCTGCGATTTCCGCGAAAAGAGCTGAACCCCGGGGAAGACGCGATGCCCAAGCTGACCATTGATAACGCCACGGTGGAGGTGCCCGCGGGCACCTCCGTCCTGCAGGCGGCGCGCACGGTCGGGATCCGGATCCCCTCGCTCTGCTACCTCGAGGGCGTGCATGTCGTCGGCGGCTGCCGGGTCTGCCTGGTCGAGGTCGAGGGCGCCCGCGCGCTGGTGGCATCCTGCTCGCTGCCGGTCGCCGACGGGATGAAGGTGCACACGAGCACGCCCAAGGTGCGCGCGGCCCGCCGCACCGTGGTGGAGCTGCTGCTCTCCGACCACGACGGCGAGTGCCAGACCTGCGTCCGGTCGGACGACTGCGAACTGCAGGCGGTGGCCCGCGACCTCGACGTGCGCCAGCTGCGCTACACCGGTGCGCACCACCCGCGGCGCCTCGACCTGAGCACGCCGGCCCTCGAACGCGACTCCGCCAAGTGCATCATGTGCCGGCGCTGCATCACGGTCTGCAGCGAGATCCAGGCCACGCGGGCGCTGTGGGCCCAGGATCGCGGCTTCGAGAGCGTGGCGGCCCCGGCCTTCGGCCACGACCTCGCCAGCGTCGCCTGCGTGCAGTGCGGCCAGTGCGCCGCGGTCTGCCCGACGGCCGCGATCACGGAGAAGGACCACATCGAGCGGGTGTGGGCCGCGCTGGCCGACCCGTCCCGGCACGTCGTCGTGCAGACGGCCCCGGCGATCCGCGCCGGCCTCGGGGAGTGCTTCGGGCTGCCGCCGGGCACGCGGGTGACCGGCCGGATGACGGCGGCGCTGCGCCGCCTCGGCTTCGCGGCCGTGTTCGACACCAATTTCACCGCGGACCTGACGATCATCGAGGAGGGCACCGAGCTGCTCCGTCGACTGCAGACGGCCCTGGTCGACGGCAAGCCGGTCGCCCTGCCCCAGTTCACCAGCTGTTGTCCGGGGTGGATCAAGTTCGCCGAGTATTTCCATCCGGACCTCCTGCCCAACCTTTCCACGGCCAAGTCGCCGCAGCAGATGTTCGGCGCCGTGGCCAAGACCTACTACGCCCAGAAGCTCGGCCGGAAGCCGGGGGAGATCACCGTGGTGTCGGTGATGCCCTGCACGGCCAAGAAATTCGAGGCGCAGCGGCCGGAGATGAACGCCAGCGGCGTGCCGGACGTCGACGCGGTGCTCACCACCCGGGAACTCGGGCGCATGATCACCCAGGCGGGCATCGATTTCCAGGCTCTGGCCGACGAGCCGATGGATCAGCCCTTCGGGATCAGCTCGGGCGCGGCGGATATCTTCGCCAACACCGGCGGGGTGATGGAGGCGGCGCTGCGCACGGTGTGGTCCATCGTGACAGGCCAGCCGTTTCCCTTCGCCAAGCTGCACGTGACCCCGATCGCGGGGCTGGAGGGGGTCAAGGAGGCCTCCCTGACGGTCCCGGCCGCGCTGCCGGAGTGGCGCTTCCTGCAGGGCCGGACGTTGTGCGTCGCGGTGGCCCACGGACTGGCCAACGCCGAGCGCCTGATCCAGAAGGTGAAATCCGGGGAGGCCGGCTATCATTTCATCGAGGTGATGTCCTGCCCCGGCGGCTGCATCGGCGGCGGCGGCCAGCCGCGCTTCACCACCGACGCGGTGCGCCGCGCGCGCATGCAGGCGATCTTCGCGGAAGACGAGGGCAAGCCGGTGCGGATGTCGCACGAGAACCTGGCGGTGGCGCAGCTCTACCAGGATTTCCTCGGCCGGCCGCTCGGCAAGATATCGCACGCCCTGCTGCACACCCGCTACCAGCCGCGGCCGTTCAACGGCCAGAACGGCTGAGCCCCGGGCCGGCTGCGGTCCGATCTCTGTCGTTGCGCCGGCCCCGGCGCGCCACCACTGTCCGCACCGATTCCCCGTGGGTGCGCCAACACAGTCATCCCCTGCCCCGAGCGCGTGGCGCTGGGTCCCCACGCTCTATTTCTGCGAGGCCGTCCCCTACGTGGCGGTCATGAACATGTCGGTGTTCATGTACAAGAACCTGGGGGTCTCCAACACCGACATCGCGCTTTACACGAGCCTGCTCAACCTGCCGTGGGTGATCAAGCCCCTCTGGTCGCCGGCGGTGGACCTGTATCGCACGAAACGCGGCTGGATCGTCGCCCTGCAGTACGTGATCGGGGCCGCCCTGGGCCTGGTCGCTCTGGCGGTGCCGGCGCCGTTTTTCTTCCGGGCGACGCTCGCGGTCTTCTGGCTGCTGGCGTTCAGCTCGGCCTCCCACGACATCGCGGCCGACGGCTTCTACCTGCTGGCTCTGCCGCCGCACCAGCAGGCGGCGTTCGTCGGCGTGCGCGGCACCTTCTACCAGCTCGCGATGATCACGGGGCAGGGCGGCCTGGTCTACCTGGCGGGCAGCCTGACGGTGATCCTCGGGAGCGTCAGCCGGGCGTGGGCCTGGGTATTCGTGGTGCTGGCCGGGGTCTTCGTCCTCGCGGCCACCTACCACCTGGCCATGCTGCCGCGGCCCGAGGGCGACCGGCCGGGAGGCCGGACCCGGCCCGCGGCGGACTACCTTGAGGTGTTCGCCGGGTTTTTCCGGAAGAAGGGCATCGCCGTCATTCTGGCGTTCCTGCTGCTCTACCGTCTGGCGCAGGCGCAGCTCGTGAAGCTGGTCGTCCACTTCCTGCTGGACGGTCGCGGGGTGGGCGGCCTCGGGCTGAGCACCCGGCAGGTGAGCGTCCTCTACAACACGATCGGCCTCGCCGCCCTGATCCTCGGCGGACTCGCGGGCGGCTACGCCATTTCGCGCCGCGGCCTCAAGCGGATGCTGTGGCCGATGATCACGAGCATGTACCTGCCTGCGACCGCGTTCATTGCCCTGGCCCTGGCGCAGCCGCAGAACCTCGCGGTGATCGGCGCGGCCCTCACGGTCGAGCAGTTCGGCTACGGGTTCGGGTTCTCGGCCTACATGGTCTACATGATGATGGTCGCCGAGGGCGAGCACCAGACCGCCCACTACGCGCTGTGCACCGGCTTCATGGCGCTGGGCATGATGCTGCCCGGCATGCCGGCCGGATGGATCCAGGCGCGGCTGGGCTATACCGGCTTCTTCACCTGGGTCTGCCTCGCCACGCTGGCGTCATTCGCGGTCACCGCGCT
>CAZKDK010000298.1:0-4538 GCA_964551145.1 uncultured Opitutaceae bacterium
AAGGTCGACGGCATCTACGACAAGGACCCCAAGAAGCATCCCGACGCGACGAAGTACGACGAGATCACCTTCATCGACGCGCTCCGCCAGCGGCTCAACGTCATGGATTCGACGGCGTTTTCGCTTTGCCTCGACAACAATGTCCCCGTCCTGGTCTTCAATCTGGCCGAACCGCATATCATCAAGCGCGCCGTGCTCGGCGAGAAGGTCGGCACGCTGGTGCGGAGCTGAGGCGTCCGGACGGGAGAACGACTCCGGCTTTTGCCCTGAACCCTGAACCCAGAACCCCGAGTCTAGTTCCGTCTCCATGAACCATCCGATTCTCATCGAAGTGCAGGCCCGGATGAAGAAGGCCATCGAGCATACCCTCCACGAGTTTGGCACCATCCGCACGGGCAAGGCCTCGCCCGCCATGGTCGAGGGCGTCATGGTGGAAGCCTACGGCACCTCCCTGCGCCTGCGGGACTGCGCCGCCATCACAACCCCCGACGCGCGCCTCATCCAGATCACCCCCTGGGACAAGTCGATCATCCGCAGCGTCGAGAAGGCCCTGCAGACCGCCAATCTCGGCATCAATCCCATCGTCGACGGCGGGATCATCCGCATGCCGCTGCCCGAGCTGAGCCGCGAGCGCCGGCAGGAGTTCGTCAAGATCGCCCACAAGCTCGCGGAGGAGGGCCGGGTGTCCGTGCGCAACGCCCGTCACGACGCGATGGAGACAGCGAAGCGCCAGCAGAAGGAGGGCAAGCTTTCCGAGGACGACGCCCGCCGGATCGAGAAGGAGGTCCAGGCGCTCACCGACCGCGTGATGAAGGACGTCGACACCCACCTGGCGGCCAAGGAGAAGGAGCTGACCACCGTGTGAGGCGGCGCCCCTCCCCTGCAGGAGCCGGCTGGCCGGCGGCGCTGCCGGGGACGCGCGGGTCACCGCCGTCCGGCCGGTGCCCCCACCCCAGGACGATCCCGTGCCGAAGAGCAGCTCCAGTTCCGCGTCGGCCGCAGCCGCGCCGCGTCTGCGGCGGATCGTGGTCAAGCTCGGCACCGGCGTGCTGACCACCGGCGCCGGCCAGCGTCCGGCCGGCGATCCCGCCCCCGCCGGGACCGTGGCCCCGCCCGCGGCGATCAACGAAGCTCGCATCGCCACGATCTGCGCGCAGATCGCCGACCTGCGCCGGCAGGGCACCGAAGTCATCGTGGTCACCTCCGGCGCCATCGGCCTCGGCATGGGCCGGCTCGGCCTCGCCAAACGCCCCAAGGAAGTGTCGAAAAAGCAGGCCTGCGCCGCCATCGGCCAGAGCCTGCTCATGCAGACCTGGCAGCGCGGTTTCGACCCGCACGGGCTGGTCGCCGCGCAGGTGCTGCTCACCCACGACGACCTGCGCGTGCGGTCGCGCTACCTCGCCGTGCGCCGGACGTTCGAGCGCATTTTCGACTACGGGGCGGTGCCGGTCGTCAATGAGAACGACACCGTCAGCGCGGCCGAGATCATGATCAAGTTCGGCGAGAACGACACGCTCGCCGCCATGGTCTCCAGCCTCGTCCAGGCTCAGTACCTCGTCATCCTTTCGCTCGCGCCCGGGCTGATCGACCTGAAGGGCACCGGCAAGGTCGTGCCGGTGGTCGAGAAGATCACGCCGGAGATCGAGGCCATGGCCGGCGGCACGACCAGCGAGACGGCCGTCGGCGGCATGGTCAGCAAGATATCCGCCGCGAAGCTCGCCACCCGGTCGGGCTGCGGCGTGTTCATCGCCAGCGGCGCCGAGCCCGACGTGCTCAACAAGCTTTTCCGCGGCCACTCGCCCGGGACCTTCTTCGCGCCGAGCGGCCTGCCCATGGAATCCCGCAAGCGCTGGCTCGCCTATTTCCAGCGGCCGACCGGCACGATCGCCGTCAACGCCCGCGCGGTGCCGGTGCTGCGCGAACAGGGCCGCAGCCTCCTGGCAGTCGGCGTGACCGGTGCGGGCGGCGGATTCACCGCGGGCGACATCGTCAACGTCGCCGGGCCCGACGGCGGCGTGTTTGCCCGCGGCGTGGCCGCTTTCGGCGAGGAGGAGATTCCGCGCATCGCCGGCAAGAACTCCGACGAGCTCCGCGCCCTCTTCCCCGGACGCCGGCACCTGGAAGTCATCCACCGCGACAACCTGGTGTTGCTGTGATCCGGCCGGACGGCCGAGCACGGAATCGGCGCAGCGAGGCCGCGCCCCCACCGGGATGACGGGCAACCCGACCGCCCGCAGCGATCAGCCCGCGGCCATGGACTTCTTCTCCGCCGCCTTCTTCTCCGCGGCGATGACCTTGCCGGCCTCGTTCACCATGTTGATCAGCACGGTCCCCTCGATCGGCTTTTGCAGACAGCCAACGACCTTCGGATGATCCTTGAAACGGCTGGTATCGACGTGACCTGACATGATGATGAAGCGGGCACGGCATTCGCCCCAGTGAGCGAAGGTCTCCATGACCTGATCGCCGTTCAGCCGCGGCATCCGGAGATCGAGCAAAACCAGTTCGATGGCGTTGTCGCGTTCGTCCAACAGGGCTATCGCATGAAGGGCATCCGAAACGACAAGAACGTCATGCCCTTGCAGATGGAGAAGCTCGTAGAGCACGAAACGGTAGTTTCGGTCATCTTCGACAATAAGGATCTTCATGGTGGGGTATGCGTCCTCGACGCAAGGTTCCGTGGTTATCGGGCCGCCGTTTTTTTGGCAAACATTAACAACTTGTCGATGGCGTCTTTACGGAAATTTTTATTCGGATCGTGCGCGCGGAGGCCCTCGCCGCTGGATTTCAGATCGAAAGCGGGACCGACGCCCCGGGACATCGCCTGCCACCCATGCCTGACTTCGGCCGCAGAAATGCCTGGGAAAAGCTGGAGAATGCTGATGAGTAGCAGCCTACGCCGTGAACTCAATCTATTTAATGTAACTTGCATCAGTTTGTCGCTCCCATCCTGATCCGGCCGATTCAGGCGACGGCCAGAACCCTCAGCGACCGCTGATTCGCCCCGAAGCGCCCCCCGGCAAGACCAGCCAGATCTCAAGGGGAAGGACAACTCGCGCCCCCGTCCGCCGTCGACCGCAGGCGTGGATGGGGGCGCCGCCCGGCGTGCCCGGCCTGCTGCGAATGGGCGCGCCGATCCCGGAGCCGACAGATCATCTTTGCTTTGCATCGCGGTACCTTTGCGTGAGTAATTCCGCCCCAGCATGGAATTCGTCCTGAAGAACGAGCCCGGCGCCTCGCTGAATATCCCGCCCATCGATTTCCGCGCCGAGCTCAACGACGAGCAGTTCGCCGCGGTCACCGCCCCGCCCGGACCGCTGCTCGTCCTCGCCGGCGCCGGTTCCGGCAAGACGCGCACCCTCACCTACCGCGTCGCCCACCTTCTCAGCCAGGGCGTGCGGCCGGCCGAAATCCTCCTGCTCACGTTCACCAACAAGGCGGCGCGCGAGATGCTGCACCGCGTGCAGGAACTCACCGGCATCGAGGCCCATCGTTTCTGGGGCGGCACCTTCCACCACATCGGCCACAAGATCCTGCGCGTGCACGGCGAGACCGTCGGCCTGGCGCGCGGCTTCACGATCCTCGACGCCGAGGAGGCCGACAGCCTCCTGCGCGAGGTGGTCGAAACGCGGGACGCCGCCTTCTTCAAGGACAAGACCCACCCGCGCCCGGGTCCGCTGTTCGAGATGATCAGCTTTGCGCGCAACACCCAGCGCCCGCTCGGTGAAACCATCAGCCGCTACTATCCGCAGCACGAGGCCGTGGCCGACCTCATCGGCGGCTTCGCCACGGCCTACCGCGAACGCAAGCGCCGCCAGAACGTGGTCGACTACGACGACCTGCTCGAGTCCTGGCTGGAACTGCTCCGGGCCGCGCCGGACGTCGCCGCCCACCTGCAGCAGCGCTTCCGCCACGCGCTGGTCGACGAATACCAGGACACCAACACGCTGCAGGCGCAGATTGTCGACATCGTCGGCGCGCATCACCGCATCATGGCCGTGGGTGACGACGCCCAGTGCATCTATTCGTGGCGCGGCGCCAATTTTGAAAACATCCTCACCTTTCCCGACCGCCATCCCGGCACGCAGATCCATCGCATCGAGACCAACTATCGCTCGACGCCGTCGATCCTCGCTTTCGCCAACGGCGTCCTCGCCGCCCAGCCCAAGGGCCGCCACTACGACAAGGTCCTGCGCCCCTCCCGCCCCGACCACGAGAAGCCGTTCCTCGTGCAGGCGCTGGACACGCGCGAGCAGGCCCAGTTCGTGGTGCAGCGCGTCAAGGGGCTGGTCGACGAGGGCCGGTCGCTGTCCGACCTCGCGGTCCTTTACCGCGCGCATTTCCAGGCGCTCGATCTCCAGCTGGAGCTCTCGCGGATCGGCCTCCCCTACGTGATCACCAGCGGCGTGCGTTTCTTCGAGCAGGCGCATATCCGCGATCTCGTGGCCATGCTCCGCTTCGTCTACAATCCGTCGGACACCATGGCCTGGCAGCGCCTCGCCGTGCTGCTGCCCCGCGTCGGCGACAAGGGCGCGCAG
>CAZKDK010000299.1:0-4513 GCA_964551145.1 uncultured Opitutaceae bacterium
GCGCAGCGCACGATCCACCGGCTCGTTTTTGCGGATCTTGATTTCAATCGACATGGAGGAGGCAGGGAGTTTCTGGCGAAAAGCGGTTAAGTCTCCAGTCGGCCGCCCCTCCGTCAATCCCTATTTTCCAGCCTTCGCCCCACGCGAGGGGGCTACGGCTGGCAGGCCGGGCCCCGCATTCATGGCCGGCGAGCTGATGGTGGGGCGGGCTTTCTTGTCCGTCATAGGCTTGGCGACGGCGGAACGCCCGCCGAATCCATCGGTGGTAGGGCGGGACCGCCCGCCGTCGCCGAGGCTTTGGCGGGGCGGGGCTGGGCCCGCCGCTCCAAAATGTAGGGCGGGCCGCCCTTGCCGGGCCGTAGCCCTTGGCGAAGGCTGGCGACCCCGCCATTTGGGCGATCATTCAGAAGCCAGGTATCCATGAAGGGGACACCCTCGTGGCTTCATGGCTTTTGAATTCAACTCCCCATTTGGCTCTTGCCGGCGTGCGGCGCATCCGCCTAAAGCCAAATCGGGCGAGCTTCCATGCGACTGCGCTCGCAGCTCCATTCTAGCGCCTGCCAACATCTTGGAATTTTCAATCCGAGCGTTGACCCCTTCGTTCCTTTTGGCTTTTGTCGGCCAAGGCCGGATCGTCAGCCCCTGACGTTTTTGGCCTAATAACACTGTTCGGCATGCATTCGAGACTGACGTTGGCCGCAGTGACGGTCCTGGCGTTATGGATGTCCGGGTGCGCGTCGACGCGTCCCGTTTCCCGCGACGCAAAGACTGAGGCACTTGCGGGAAGGTACCGGTGGATGGTCCCAGGCTCGACCACGGAACTGAATCTGAAGCAGTCCGGAGACTACGAGATAATCACGAGCGGGTTTGATGGCCGCTCTAGTCGGGTCTCATACACGGAAAAAGGCGTATGGAAGAGCGATACTTTTGCCATCATCCTTGAACCGATTCCAGAAAGGAAAGACCTCGACCTATGCCTGGTGCTTTCCAGGCGCCTTTTCGCGCTGCAAAATGAGGACGGCACGATACTATTGGTCTCGCGCCCGGAGTTCTCGCCCCCGGATCCCAATGGCCGAATCCGTTTCAGGGTGATGTTTGAAAGGGTGCCGAACCAATCGGTGGACTCGACGCGCTCCGCTGGCACTTCGGCTGCAGAGCAGCCTCGGGTGCCAGCCTCGGCCGCGAGTCACCTCTAGCCGTTGGACTTAGCACGGCGGACGTTCTGCTGTTCTGAAAGAAGACATACCGGCTTATACTAAGACAGATGGACCGAAAGGTTACGACACGACTCATGCTCCTGCTGCTCATAGCAGCTTTTGTTCACAACCTCTTTCACGAGTTTGGCCATTGGCTGGTGGGCACACTGCTGGGAAATCCTATGAGCATGAGTTTGAACTTCGCTTGGCCAACCAGTGGGCATTATCTTGAGGAATGGCATGCGCCTGTCGTCAGCATGGGTGGGCCATGCTTCTCGATTCTGATGGCCTTGGCCGCGTTGGTCGTCATTGAGAAATACCGGACGGTTTACGTTTACCCGTTCCTGTTCTTTCCACTATTCTCTCGTGCGTTTTCTCTGCTGCTCGGAGGCTTCGCGAAACAGGACGAAGCGTCGGTCGCCGCAAGCCTGGGGTTAGGGAAGTATACGGTCGCGATCATCGTATGCTCAGTCCTCCTTGGGCTGGTCTGGAGAGGCAGCAAGAGGCTCAATCTGGAAGGGCAGGCCATCGGCATCTGGTGTGTCGGTGGTGTTGCGGGGCAGTTGATTGTGATCGCCACTTACAAATACTTATTTTGATGCGATGAGAACTGACGGCGTTGAGAGACGCGGTCGTAGACGGTCCAGCCAGACGCTAGTGCCAACGGTCCCAGTCGTCACGCCCGCTGCTGACGCACCCGGCGCGCCGCCGTTCTCCGCGGCTCAGCTCTAGCCGTTGGCCGTCTGCGAACACGCGATCGCCTTTCGCTCCGCGGCAACCCGCAGGTTCGGTCGACCGTTTGCTTGATGAGCCACCGCACGGGGCCATAAACTTCCGCTCTGCCCCATGCATCTCCCCTCGCTGCCCCACTGGATCCTCGCCCTGGCGACCCCATTCACGCTGCTTGGCGCCGCCGCGCCGGCGCCCGAAATCGCCCCGACCGAATATGTCTACAAACAGGTGGGCGACGTTGCCTTGAGGGTTGCGGTGTTCGCACCGCCCTCGTCTTCCGGTCAACGCCGTCCCGCCGTGGCCGTCTTTCATGGCGGCGGCTGGACCATCGGCCGGCTGGAATGGACCTACGGCGACGCCCGATTGCTCGCCCAGGCGGGCTATGTCGGCATCGGCGTGCAATACCGGCTCTCCAGCCTGGACCGCGCGGAGGTGACGCCTCTTGACGCCATCGCCGACGCGCGCGATGCGATCCGCTGGATCCGGCAGCACGCCGACCAGCTTGGCGTCGATCCGCACCGGATCGTCGCGCTCGGTTGGTCGGCCGGCGGCCATTTGGCCGCCTGCACCGCCGTGCTGGCCGACCCATCGGCGGAGACCGGGATCAGCTCGTCCCCCGACGCCCTCGTCCTCTGGTTTCCCGCCCTCGCCCTGGAGTACGACGACTGGATGGTTCGCCTGCTGCACGGCCGGGCGGATCGTTCGGCAATTTCACCCGACAAGCATGTCCTCCCCGGGCTGCCGCCGACCCTCATCCTCATCGGCCGACAGGACAAAGTCACCCCGCTCGCGGGCGCGGAGAAATTCTGTCGGTTGATGCGGGCCGCCGGCAACCGCTGCGAACTGCACGTCTACGAGAACGTCGCCCACGAGTTCAAAGATGCGTCCGGTCACATCGATCCGCAGGTGTCCGCCGACTCGAAGCAACGCACGCTGCAATTCCTGCGCGACCTGGGCCTGCTGGCGCCGCAAACCGGCAACAGAGGTCTTTGACCATCGTCACCAGCTTTCTCAAGACCATGAAGATCATCGCCGGATTGAAAGCTGCCGCCAAGTCGCTCGCCGACGGTCCGCCTGCGGAATCGTTCCGCGTCGCCGGGAAACCGGTCACGTGCCCGCACTGCGGAAGCATTCTGTTCCGCCGGCACAAGGCCTCCCTGAACACCGCGGCCAGCTCCATCACGAATACCGAGTGGATGGATCGGGAAGCGTGCGCTCTCGTCTGCGCGAACTGCTCCCGGATCGAGTGGTTTTACGACCCCATCAAATCCGAAACAGATTCGCAACCCGGTCACTCCTAGCCGCCCGTCGGGAGGCCGCCAAATGCCGTTTCTTGCCACCATTTTGACCTATAGCACGCCGAGCGAAGCCGAGGTCGACAAAAGTCTGCTCGAAGCAAACGGTTTCACCGTGAACCTGCTGAATGCCGAAGTCACGCGGATGCAGCTCGGCCCGGGATTCAATATCCAGCTGCAGGTACCCGACGACCAGGTCCGTGACGCCGTCGCATTGCTCCGAAGCCTCCGCCCCGAGCGATTCGGATCAGCCGAGAACGTGAGAACGATCGAGCGCGGATTGCGCCGATCGGCCGGGCGTTTCGCCCTTGTGTGCGCAGCCGTCGCCGTGGTCCTGTTTGTTGTCCGCCGCGATGTGAAGCCGCTGGAAGACCGAATCATGGTCGCCCTGGGGGAAGGCCTCGCGGTGGGAGCGCTGATCTGCCTGCTGTGGAGCTTCGTCAAGAAAAAGGGCCGGCCGGGCAGCTAGAGACGCAGGTCCGGTTCAGCGGCGGGAGCGGACCTTGACGTTCCGCCTTGAACATTTCGCCGTGCGGTCTTGGTCAGCGGCCCATTCAGTGTCTCGGCTCAGGATTCGACGTGTCGCGCGACGCAGGTCCCACTGCGCCCGGCTCGCCGGCTGAGGGACGCGCCACCGGAGCGTAGATCTCCCCCGCCGCTTCACGGCGGAGAAGTTCCTTCTCCTGGGAGTCCCTGCTGCCGTTCGCGTTGCGGTCGCTGCCGACCCCGTTGTAGCGACCGGTCTGACGAGAGATCGTCAGCGCTCTCACCTCCCGATACCTGCCGGTGGCGGAAAGCGTCACCAGATAGCTGCCAGGCAGATCGAACGGGACCGGCGCGGCGAATATGCTGCCGCTCTTGTCGAGGGGCTTGAGGACAAGATTGAAGGTTTTCTTGTCGGGACGAGTTACGATCGCGCCGACCCTCGCTCCCGACAGCGGGCCCTTTGGGCCGGCGACGACGGCCACCAGCAACGACGACGGCACGCCCCCGACGGCACCGCGATCGATCCAGAACGGCAGAAGCCGCAGTGGGAATGATGCTGACGCGGCGAGCAGTGCCTCGATCGGAGCGTCGGTCTTGTTCGTGATCGCCGCGCGCCATGGGCCGGCAGACGGAGCGGTTATGGTGAAGACGGCGTCGGTCGCCGACGCGGTAAACGCCACCCCGGGATCGGACGGATGGACGCTGCTGCCGTCGGGCCGCAGCACCACGATGCCGAGCAGCCGCAGGATGGCGACAGGGCCACCCTTGAGCGGGCGATCCCAGTTGAACGCGAATTGCAGCCGC
>CAZKDK010000300.1:0-4480 GCA_964551145.1 uncultured Opitutaceae bacterium
CGGCCGCCGTCCAACTCATTGAGCCGGGCCAGGCCCTGCGCGAGGCGGCGAAACGAACCCGGGACGCCACGCACCGCATCGTGAACCGACTCCGGTCCGTCCACCGAGACGGTGACATGGATCCCGCCCAAACGGACCAGATCCGCTGCCACCTCGGCCAGGCGCGTGCCGTTTGAGTCAATCGATACGTACAAGCCGAGCCGCTTCAGGTGTTCAAGCAGCGGCATGATTCCGGGAAAGAGGAACGGTTCCCCACCCCGCAGGAGAATCGACTTGATGCCATGAGCCGCCGCTTCGTCCGCCAGGCGCTTCCAATCTTCGATTTCCAGGGGAGCGCCGGCGTTCGCGCGTCCGGTGCGCATGTAGCCCTCTTCGCTCCATTGGCCGCACATCCGGCAGCGCAGGTTGCAGGCATTCGTGAGGGTGAAGGAGACGTATGCGGGAAAGTTCACGGGGCGATAACGCGGCGGTTGCTGTAGCGCCAGCCGCCGCCACCGTCAATGCTGCGGCTTGCGCAATCCGCAGGCGCACGATAATCTGTCCACCTTTTTCCCGCGTATGCACGTTGGCCTATCCCCTGAACAGCAGCACCGCACCGGCCTCGGCCCGGCCCCGGCGCCGGAAGCCGCGGAAAGCCTTCTGCACTACGTCAATTTCAAGCTGCGGGACCTCGGCTGCCCGGTGTTCCCCCTCCCGGGCCGGACCGATTTCGCCGGCCTGCTGGGCGGCATGCTTGCGCTCAGCCACGAGAAGGACCGCCTGCTCTCGAATCACCTCTGCCCCGTCGACCAGCGCATCCAGAACTTCCTCTACGACTACCTGCAGGACGTCGTCGAGGTGCCGCGCCTGCCATCGCGCATGTTCGTGCTCGACCGCTTTGGCCTGGCCCGCGCGCTTTCGCTTCCCCCCGATCGCGACATGTTCGCGACCGGGATTGTCACGTCCTACCGCGTCCGCCAGGGCGTCCTGCACAATCCGCGGAGCGACCGCCGCACCACCGAGGGCCTCTTCCACATCGCGGAGGGCGGCCTCCCCGTGCCCGACGACAAGAAGGCGGTGCCCAAGGCCGTGTTCGGCCGGCTGCTGCGCCACGCCCTGAATCCACCCGCCGAGCTGATGCGCCTGCCCTTCACCGCGTCGCAGGCGGATCAGGCCGAGTGTTTCGTGTCGCTGCTGCTGCGGCCCGTGGTCTGCCCCGCGGTTGAGGGTTTCATCGAGGAGAAGTCGCTCGAGGTCCGATTCCTCGCGCCGGGCAGTCTGGTGAGCAATCTCGACTTCGTCGAAAGCGTCTTCGGCAATGGCGGCGACCCCCGCCTGCCGGAGAACGACGCCGCCCTCGATCCGGAGCATTGGACCGGGCACACGGGCTGCATCATCCTCGCGCCCCATCTCACCCGGCTGACCAAGCAGGAGCTGGGCCTGCCGCGCTGGGAGGAGGCCACGGAGCGCCAGCGCCGCGACGGCATGTGCTGGCGCGATGCGGCCGAGCGCTACAACGACGGCGTGGCGTTCAAGGTGGTGGCGCGCGACGCCACCGGCGTGATCGTGACGCTCCTGTCCGACAACTATTTTGGCTACTGCAAGAAGGAGGTGAAGTCGTACATCAGCTATTCGGCCAATCTGTTCGGACTGTGCGAGGAGGAGCACGCCGGCGGCGCGCTCCTGTTCACGCGCTACGACCTCGCCGCCGACTTTGCGGCGGTCCGCGTCATCACCAAATACCCCCGCTCGCTCGGGGAGGCCGTTCGGCTGCTCGGCGACCGGGTCGCCCCCCAGCCGGAAGGGCATGCCCTCGACCGCCGGTATGCGGACATCATCTACGTGCCGGAGGACGCCCACTTTGACCTCCCCACCGAATCCGTGCGCTGGACCCACGCCGACCGCGCCGAAACGCTGAAGCTGCGCGCCGGCCACACCTACGTCCTCCCCTCCGGGTTCAAGGTGCACCTGGAAAAGCCCCGGGGCAGCCGGACCTGGCGCCTCGTCGGCACCCACGCCGAGTGCACGTTCTGCCACAAGCCCTGCACCGTGTCGGGCGGCGGCAAGTCCGAGATCTCCAAGAGCCTCTCCGACGCCATCATCCAGGGTCCGGTGTTCGTCGCGGACTTCCGCGCCGATTTCGACGCCGTGGCCGGCCTGCTCGCCCGCGACTACTCCGCCCGCTTCCGCGACGGCGCCCGCCGCGCTGCCGACCGGCGCCCGATCCTCAGCCCGCAGCGTTCGCTCGGTTCGGTGATCAAGCTGCTGACGCCCTTGCCGGCGGAGTACACCGACGAATACAACGCCTGGCTCGAGACCATTCCGCAGCACATCAAGGAGCTCGTCCTCGTGGTGAAGCGGTTCCACAAGCCCGAATGGGGCGACGCCTGGCGCGAGCATTTCAGCGTCGACGTCATCAACGGCGTGCCGGCCAACGAGCTCCGCCTGCACGCCCGCCGGCTCGAATCGAGCTACCTGCGCGTGGGCTTTGCGGCGGACGGCTCCTGGCGCACGTTCGGGTTGCGCAAGGACTTTCACCCGGCCCTCAAAATCCAGATGGAGGACGACATCACGGCAGCCATCGTCGTGCCGCGGGAGCGGCTCGACGGCCTCGGCGGCGGCGCCGTGCAGCCTTCGCTGAAATTCGTGCGCAACTGCGAATACCGGCTGTTCCAGCGCCCGGATGACGCCATCCACCGCGGTTACGATCACCAGACCGAGCGCGACTTCGCGCGAACCGGAACCTTCTTCTCGAACTACGAGCCGTTGACCGCGGCGCAGGCGCGCGAGCTGATCGAGGATGCCATCGGATTCGACGAGTTCACGGCGCCGATGCAGGCGCTCATCGAGGCGGCGGCCGCGGGCGACCGCCCCGAGTACTTCGTCTCGTGCGCCCATCCGCGGCTCGTCGACGGCAAGCCGTCGAAAAACCCCCGCTATCTCCAGATCCGGCCCGACCTGCTGGATCCGCGGGAAACCTATCTGGCCGAAGCAGGCCTGCGGCTGATGCGCCAGGTGCCGGTCGGCCGCCCGGTGCGCACGCCAGTGAGCGCGGTCCTGTCGGGGCGGCGCAACAACCCCGCCGACCCCGCCGCCGGCATCCGCCCCCTCGCCGTCTACAATCCGCTGCACTACATGGAGCTGCCGGAGCTGTTCATGGAGTACATCTGCAGCATGACCGGCAAGTCGCCGTCCACGACCGGCGCCGGCTCCGAGGGCGCGCTGACCAAGGGGCCCTTCAACGCCCTGCCGCCGATCTATGACCTGAACGCGGCCTTCGTCTCCTTCAGCGTCACGGGCTACGACGGCTTCCTGTCCTCCGCCGGCTGCATCGGGCCGAAAACGCGGGTGGATCACGACATCAGCCTGCTCGTGCCCGAGGTGTGGTGCCGCATGGGCGTCGAGGAGCGCGATCCGCGATTCCTCATCGCCGGCGGTTTCATCGAGCGCTGCGCCGATTTCGATTTCGGTGGCCGCCGGGTCCTGGCCAGCCGCCTGGGCTACCGGATCGCCGCCCGCTTCGTGACGCATTTCTGCGGCCGGGTCTTCAATCATCCGCATGCCGTCTTCAGCGAAGAGATGCTGCAGCCTGAACGCCAGGATCCGGCCGTCTTCGCGGACGGCATGGACAACATCGTCGCCACGCAGCGCCGGGTCGCGCAGCACTACTTCAACGACGGCAGCGTCGCGGAGGCCTGCCCTCCGTTGCGCGTCCTGCTGCACGTCATGCGCGACGGCCGCTTCGAGGGGCGCGACCTCGCCGACCCCCGCCTGCGCGCGCAGTTCGACCGCGACGACGTCATGGCGAGCGACTGGTATCAGGAACGGCTGCGGGCGCGCCAGGCCGTGGCCACGCGGCAATGGCGCGGCCACCTCGCCTACCTCGAACGATTCCTCGCCAAACCAAACTATGCGGAGGAGGCCGCCCGCCTCGGCATTCCCGCGCGCCTCGAGTCCGCCCGCCGGGAATACGCGCGCGTGACGGACCCGGCCTACCTGGGCGAGCTGCGCGGCTCGCTGGGAGCCGAGCCCGGCCTCGCCCGCAACGATGCCTAGGTCGCCGCAGCGGTGCCGGCCAATGACCGGCGGGCTGCGCGGAGTGCCGCCCGCTGGCGCCCCGAAATCCGCGGAGGGATGAGTTTCATTCCGGCCAGCTCGGCGCAAACGATGCCGGAGATGATCAGGCGGGCGTTCAACTTGTCGTCGGCCGGGACCACGTACCACGGAGCCGCGTCCGTGCCCGTCGCGGTCAGGCAGTCCTCATAGGCGTTCCGGTAATCGTCCCAGCGCCGCCGCTCGGCGACATCCGCCGGGCTGAACTTCCAGTTCTTCGCCGGCTCGTCGATCCGCGCGAGGAACCGCCGCCGCTGCTCCGCTTTGGACAGGTGCAGGTAGAACTTGAGGATGCGCGTTCCGTTCCGATGGAGGTGCTTCTCCAGGTCGACGATCGAGCGATACCGGCCCTCCCAGATCGAGGCCCGCCGGGCCAGTCCGGCCGGCA
>CAZKDK010000301.1:0-4472 GCA_964551145.1 uncultured Opitutaceae bacterium
TCTCTGAATCTGGCGTGCGCTCGTTTGAAGCCGAATGGCCATCTATTCGAAGTCGAGTCGATCGAGCAGTTAGCCGCCGGCGTCCGCCTTGGTTGCGACTGATTCGCGATCGCATCAGCTCCGAGCCAGGCCTATGAACAAACCGCCTAACAAGTCATCGCAGCCAACGCTCTTGGCTGTCATGCCTCGTGCGAGGCACGAGTCACGCCAGCCGGCGGGCGTGGCTGGCTTTTAAGCGTCAGCCTGATTGAGGATCATGTCCTTAGCGCGATCAAACAATCCGCAACGAGCCATTGCCATTGTGATTGGCATACTGTGCGGAATGGTCGCGACGCTCATTCTGGGGTTTGCCTATTGGCTTCTTGGAGTTGAGACCCAAGTCTTGGCCATTTGCTCGGGCGCACCGAACTGGTGGGGGACAACTTACTGGTATCTCGGCCTGGCCATCCCGGCGGCCGCTGTCCTTTGCGGCTGGCTTGGCTACCACGGTTGGCGCTTTGGATTCGGCAAAAAGCGGAACAGCGGGCCCAATCAGCCACCGGACCCAATCTCGGCAGGCAACGCGCCGGGAGATAGCGGGGGCCGCTGAGCCCGGCATCAGTGATCTTCGATCGTTCGCCCGGGTCGGGCCGAACCGCCTCAGCTCCGGGTCGCCGCCAGCGCCTGCTTGATCGCGGCGATGAACGCCGGCGTCGTGCCGCAACAGCCGCCCACAAACGTGGCGCCGGCGGCCACGAGGTCGACCGCGCGGGCGGCGAATTCCGCGGGCGTCGTGCGATAGATCGGCCGGCCTCCCACGAGCTCGGGCAGGCCTGCATTGGGCTTGATCCAGACCGGGCGGTCGGTGGCGGCCCGCAGACGGCGGCAGATGGGGATGTAGCGTTCGATGCCGTTGCCGCAGTTGGCGCCCACCGCGTCGGCCCCCGCCGCGATCGCCGCGGCCGCCGCCTTCTCGGGCGTGACCCCCATCATGGTGCGGTCGCGGGCCGGGCCGGAATCGAACACCAGGCTGGCCACCACGGGGAGCCCCGTGGACTTGGCCGCCGCTATGGCGGCGCGAAGCTCATCGAGGTCGGCGAAGGTCTCGAGCAGGAGGGCGTCGACGCCCTCGCCGGCCAGCGCCTTCGCCTGCTCGGCGAAACTGGCCTGCAGTTCCTCGACGGTGGTCTCGCCCATGGCCAGCATGCGCCCGGAGGGGCCGATCGAGGCGAAGACCCGAACGTCACCGCCGGCCGCGCGCCGGGAAAGACGCGCACCCGTCCGGTTAATCTCGGCGGCCTGGTCGGCGAGTCCGTGCGCCGCCAGGCGGAGCCGGCTGGCGCCGAAGGTGTTGGTGAGGATGATCTGGCTCCCGGCGCCGACATAGGCCCGGGCGACGCCCTCGACGCGATCGGGATGGGTGAGGTTCCAGGCGTCCGGACATTCGCCGGCGCCGAGCCCGGCGGCCTGCAACTGCGTGCCCCAGGCGCCATCCGTGATCACGGGTCCCGGCACCATCTCTTGGAGCGACCACATGGCCGTGGGGCGGGCGGGCGGGGTTCAGCTGGCGAGGAGGCGCCGCGTGATTTCGACGGCCGCGGCGGCATTCTCGCCGTAGGCGTCGGCGCCGATGGAATCCGCAAACGCCTGCGTGACCGGCGCGCCGCCGATCATCACGCGGATGCGGTCGCGCAGACCGGAGGCGCCGAACACATCGAGGGTCGTCTTCATCGCCGGCATCGTGGTGGTGAGCAGGGCGGACAGGCCGACGACCCGGGCCTGGCTTTCCTTCACCGCGGCGATGAACCTGTCCGGCGGGACGTTGACGCCCAGGTCGATGACCTCGAAGCCGCTGCCCTCGAGCATGGCGGCGACGAGGTTCTTGCCGATGTCGTGGAGATCGCCCTGGACGGTGCCCAGCACGACGCGGGCGGCCGGCGGCGAATCCTTCAGGGAAAGGAGCGGGCGGATCAGCGCGAACACCTCCTTGGTGGCGCGGGCCGCGAGCAGCAGCTCGGGGACGAAATACTCCCCGGCCTCATAGAGGCGACCGACCTCGTCCATGCCGGGACGGATCGCCAGATTGACGAGGTCGATCGGTTTGACGCCGGCGGCCAGGGCCGCGCGCGCGGCGGCGGCGGCGCCGGGGGCATTGCCGTTGAGCACGGCTTCGCGAAGTGGGGTGAGATCGTGCATGGCGGAGAGGTGTCGGCGGAGGGCCGATCCGGGCCCGATGAAAGGTCATATTGGGGGCCGGGCCAAGCACGAAGCGCCGACCCGGCGGTCGAGCATTAGACCGGCCGTCGGCGAGGTTGGCGCAAGCGTGGACCCGGCAGGGCTCTAGCGCAGTTTCGATTTTGACGGCTACGCCGTACTCTGTAGCCGGCCTCGCTGAGGCAGGAATCCCTCGATGCACCGGGGTCAGCCCCGCCCCGCCAAAGCCTTGGCGACGGCGGGCGACCCCGGCTACAACGATGGGACAGCGTAGATCGAAACCGGGCTACCGCCGCATATGGCAGCCGGCCTGCGGACAGCGTTCGCAGGGCGAAAGATGCACTCCGACGACGTTGCGCGGGCCGAGCCCGATGATGCCCGACACGGACTTGAGCGGCTGCATCAGCAGGGAGGGGAGCAGGGTGATGCCCGCCTCGGCGGCGGGAGCCAGCCGGAAGAGGTTGTGCTGCTGTGCCAGGTCCATCCCGCAGTAGCCCGGGCTGTAGCGCAGGGTGAACGATTCGCCGGGGCGGAGGCGCCGCGCCACCTTCGCCAGAAGCGCCTCGGCCGCGGCCTCGGTGGCCCACGAACCGATGGCATCGAGGGCGAGGCCGGCAAAGGCGTCGCCGCGTTGCGCCGCAAGCGCGGCCCGGCGGCTGATTTCGCTGCCCGCGGTGACCATGAACACGGCGATGCGCCGGGCCCCGTGCAGGTATTCGCCGATGTTGCCGTCGATGGTGGTCCCGCCAATCCGCAGGGATCGCTTGGTCTGCGCCGCCACCGTGTACAGCGCGTACGTTCCGCGCGGCTGGAGCCACGGGCGGGCCTCGACCAGGGCATGGTCGACGGATCGCCGGATCGGCAGCGGCACGGCGACGCCGGGCGGATAGCCGACGCCGCGGAGGATGTCGCCGGCCCGCAGCGCGATGGGCAGCGTGAGGACGGTCTCGCCGGCGATGGGGAGATCGCCATCGCCCGCCGCGCGCGGACTCCGGTGACCCGGGAGGAGTGAAGGCATGGGGATGCTGGGCCGGCCGGCGCCGGCAATGCCAGCAGAGGCGGGCAGCTTGGTGGGTAGGGCGCCGGTAGACGACAAAATTGGGCGGGGGGCCGCGCCGGGCTCGGCTAAGCCCGGACATTTCACCTCCGCCAATGGCGGGGTGACACACCCCGTCGCTTCGCGCCACCCCTCTTCGTAGAGGGGATTCAGTCAGCCCCACGCAAAATCCCCTCTTGGAGAGGGGTGCCCGACAGGGCGGGGTGTGTCTGTGCGCATCGGGAAGCGGGAGATTTGCGGGCTACGGCGCTTCCGGATGACGGCGCCGGTAGGCCCGCATCACGCAAAGCACCACGGCGATGCCCGGCGCCCAGAGCAGGCAATAGAAGCCGCCGGTGCGGATTCCGTTCCGGGCCAGCTCGCCGGCGGTGTGGCCGGTTGCGAACAAGAGGCCGGCCAGCGCGAAAAGGACCGCTCCGAACGCGGCGCCCGCCGCAATGATCGCGGCTGTCCAGAACAGGAAGTAGAGGGACCAGTGGACGTCGCGCAGGATCATCGCGACACGCGGTATTTGAGGAGCAGCGGATGTGCGCCGAGGCGCTCGACCGACTGGAGTTCCAGCCTCAGGTTGGCGTGGCGCGCCAGCAGGGGGGTGCCGCCGCCAAAGAGGAGCGGTTCGATCGTCAGCCAGATCTCGTCCACGAGGCCGGCGTCGAGGAAGAGGCTGTGCGCGTGCGATCCGCCGAGGAGGGCACACTGCTGGATGCCGCGGGAGCGCAGATCGTCCGCGATGGCGGCCGGCGCCGCGCTGGTGAACTCCAGTTTGCCGGGGACCGCGTCGGCGGCGAAACGCTCGGGCGAGCGCGTCAGCACCACGCGCAGGGGATGGTCCGGGAACTGGGCGCGGATGAAGACCCGCGACACCCGGTAGGTCCCGGACCCGAAGAGGCAGGCGTCGAAGCCGGCCAGGGCGGCGCGGAAATGAGCCTTGTCCTCCGGCGAGGTGAAGGCGGTGCCCGGTTCGTCGTGCCGGGTGATGAAGCCGTCGAGCGACTGCGCGGCGATGAGGACGATCCGCATGATGATGGAGGTTAGAACTCCGGCGCGGACAGGCAAGCGCGGGCCGGGGCGGCGCCGTCTACGCCGGAGCTTGCCAGCGTCTTGACGCCGGGCCTAGGGTGCAGGTTCCATTCTCCATGCAACGCGCCCTCATCACCGGCATCACCGGCCAGGACGGCTCCTATCTGGCCGAGATCCTGCTGGCCAAAGGCTACGAGGTTCA
>CAZKDK010000302.1:0-4455 GCA_964551145.1 uncultured Opitutaceae bacterium
GTCTCCTTTCCTTTTGACCCCTGACCCGTGTCCGTCAAATCGGGGCAACCTCAGGCATTGCACTTTGTACTCGCGTCGGCGTGCCTGTGTGTTCCGGGCTGACGTGCGGTGGGTTCGCTTGACGGGAGCGCGCGATTGCCCGACAAACGCGACATGAATGCCGCTTGGCGGTATCGCCGGATTCTCGGGTATGTCGTCTTTGCGGCTCTCGCTCCGCTCGCGGCTTGCCGCGACCCGCGGCAGGGCTATCAGCCGACGGTCGGCGACGTGCTTTTTCAGTCGCTGCCCCATAGTCCGCTCGTCGATGCCATCGAGGGCGCCACCGGTTCGCCGTTCTCGCACTGCGGCATCATCGTCCGGCACGACCGAAGGTGGTTCGTCCTCGAAGCGATCGGGCCGGTCAAGGAGACGCCGCTGAACGCGTGGATCGGCCGCGGCCGGCTCCGCGGTTTCGCCGCGTTCCGTTTCAAGCCGAAGTACCGCGCCCGCGTCGGCGAGGTGATCCAGGAGGCCGAGAAGTATCGGGGACGCCGTTACGACATCCACTACCGCTTCGACAACGACGAGATCTATTGCTCCGAGCTCATCTTCGTGGCGTTCAAGAAGGTGTTCGGAGAAGACCTGGGCACTGTCCGGAAGTTGGGGGACCTGAACTGGGGGCCGTATGCCGGGGTCATCTTCCAGATCGAGGGCTCATATCCAACCTCGCGGGAGATGATCACACCGGTGGATCTTTCCAGGGCTCCCCAATTGAGCGAAATCTGCCGCGTCAATCTGTGACGGAGGGGCCCCCACCCCGGGGTCGGCCGGTCAGTTCGGATCCCGGCCGCCGGATTCAGCCACTGGCTCCCGGAAACTGGTTGCGGGGGATCGACGAGGCTCGCCATCGAACGCCAGGTGCTGCGGAGCGCCTGTCGCCTGCGTTCGAGCGGATTGAATCAGCTCTTTCCGGAGCGGCTCCAGGGAAAGAGCCGCTCAAGGAGCGACCAAGTCCGTCTCCAGATCGGCCCTGCCCGCCGGGCTCTGCGCTGCTCCGCCGCCTCGGCGGCCGCCCGGAGATCGCGAAGGTAGGCCTCCGCGCCGTGCCACTCCAACTGCGTCGGGGCCTGCGCACCGGTTCTTTTGAACCGTTCTATCAAGGCGGCCTGCTCTTCTGCGAACGAAAGGAGAAAGGCGTACTCTGCGCGTACCTGCTGATTCATGGCCGGGAGCGGATCGAGCGTACGGAGGGCGTTACTGCATACGGCGTTCCATTCCGCGCGAATCGCTCGTCGAGCGTTCATAACCCGCTCATCTCGCGTCACTGATTTTTTTTGGAAACCAACCATCGATCGAGGCCCTGCGCGCCTTTTGTAACCAATCCTGACAGAGTGCCGCCGGACGCGCCGCGAATCCGCCCTCAAATCGTTGCCGGGCACGAAACTGCCATTGCGAATCCCCTTTGTAAGGCTTTGCAACGCGCGTCGCCGATCGATTGACGTGTCCGTTGAGGCCGAAGCGGCAGCGCAGCGGGTCGTGTCGCCTGGCCTGCCGGCTTGAGGCCCACCGGCGTGTGAGGGTTGAGGTCTCGCGTGAAACGTGTGGGCCAAATGGTCGCCTCGTGCCTTACTCGCACAACCGCCCGCTCCGCGCTGGTTCAGGTCGAGGTCTAGGTGCCGATGCCGCCTGGACCTGCTCTTGGATTTCCGCTTGACCGCGGGGGGACGAGCCGGCATCCACGCAGCCATCCCAATGAGCGCCCAGAAACACAGTCCAGCTCCCATGTGGAGCCTGTCGGGCGCGACCTTTGGACGCATTGATGTGCGCGGTTGCGTCAACCCGGACGCCCGCACTCCCTGACCGGCACGCAGGAACCTAGACGCCAAGATCCAATCACCCGCGCAACCCTGCCTGCCGATCGGCAAGCAGGGTTTTTTCATGCCCTCGCCCCACCCAGGTCTCTGGTCGAGTCTCCGCGCCCTCCCGCGCGGGGCGTGGGTGCTTTTTTTCGGGACGTTCGTGAACAAGGTCGGCACGTTCGTGGTGCCGTTTCTGACCCTTTACCTGACGCAGCAGGGATATTCCCTGGCGGCGGCCGGCCTGGCCCTGGGCGCGTACGGGGTCGGCAACCTGGTCGCGGGCATCATCGGCGGCCATCTCGCGGACCGGCTCGGCCGGCGCGCCACGATCATCGTGTCGATGTTCTCCGGCGCGATCGCCATGATGCTGCTGTCGCAGGCGCGCGCCTACGGACTGATCGTCGCCTTTTCCGCGCTGACGGGTCTCACCGCGGAAATGTACCGGCCGGCCAGCAGCGCGCTCCTCGCGGACCTGGTGCCGACCGGCCAGCGGGTCACCGCCTTTTCGGCGCTCCGCGCGTCGTTCAACGCCGGCTGGGCGTTCGGTCCGGCGCTGGCGGGCCTGATCGCCGAGCGGGGCTATTTCTGGCTCTTCGCGGGCGACGCGTTCACGTCGGCGCTTTACGGCGTCGTCGCGCTGCTCGCCCTGCCCGTCGGCCTGCGCCCGGCGGACGGGCGCGGCGGCTGGAGCGAAGCGATCCGCAGCATGCGGAACAACGGCCGGCTGCTCCGGATGCTCGCGGCGGGGTTCGCCGTGTCCCTGATCTTCATGCAGCAGAGCTCGACGTTCGGCGTGCACGTCGTCCGTCTGGGATTTCCGGCGGCGACGTACGGCGCGATCCTCTCGCTCAACGGCGCCATCGTCGTCCTCTGCGAGCTTCCGTTGACGACGATCACGCGGCGGTTTCGCGCCCGCCGGGTGATCGCTCTCGGCTATTTCCTCGCCGGCTCGGCTTTCGCGCTGAACGGACTCACCCGCACCGTGCCGGGGCTGGTCGCCTGCATGGTCCTTTTCACTCTCGGCGAGATGCTGGCCATGCCGATGGCCTCGGCCTACATCGCCGACCTGGCGCCCGCATCCATGCGCGGCCGATACATGGGGATCTACGGCATGACCTGGACCCTGGCTCTTATCGTGGGCCCGGCTTCCGGGATGATGCTGATGAACACGGCGCCGCGCGCGCTTTGGCTCGCCTCCGCCGGCCTTGGCGCGCTGGCGGCTGCACTGATGCTGGGCAGCGACCGGACGGCGCGCCCCCCCGCCAGCGGCGAGGCCGCTGTCCGGGTGCCCGCCGCAATCCCGGGCGAAGGCAAGGGCTGAGGCTGACGTGCAAGGAGCAACGTCCCGACCGACTGACGGCGTTGCCCGTTGCACCAGACACCGCGGCCGCCGGACGTACCGCGTCAAACTGGGTTGGTTCAGCCCTGGGCGGATCGGCTTCCGGGCAGGAGTCGACTCAGAAGCGATCGCATCGTCCTCCGGATCGGCGATCCCGGCTCGATTTTGCGCCGTTCGGCGGCCTCGGCTGCCGCCCTGAGGGCGCGAAGGTACGCCTCCGAACCATGCCACTCCAGCTGCGCGGGAGCCTGCACACCGGTTCTTTTGAAGCGATCCAGCAAGGCGGCCCGCTCTTCAGCGAACGAAATCAGATGGGAATACTCTGAATGTAGCTGCCGATTCATGAGCTCATGCGGATCGCGCGTGCGGACAACTCGCCCTCGTGACGCCATCTTCCGCTGCATACGGCGTTCCATTCCAGGGGACGCACGGGTCATTTGTCCTACGCCGGTGATCTGCTGCGGCTTACGTCGATTGAGCCTGGCCATCGCTTCGGTCCGCGGAGTTCGCGGGTGTATCCAATCCCGACACAGGGTCGCCGGAAACGCGGCGAATGCGCCAGCAAGCCATTGCTGGACAAGGTACTGTCTCAGCCGAGCCGTTCCATAAAGCACGGCAACACGACGCCATCTGACGAGTCGGGCTTGAGCTCCGCCGCCAAAGGCGTGAGGTCCCGGCGGCGCGGCTCCGGGCCGGCGGCTTCGCGACGGCTTGCCGCCGGCAGGCGGCAGGACTTTAGTGGGTCATGATTCCCACAGGCCGTGTCTGCGCCGCCGCGATCCTGCTGGCCGGCCCGGCGTTCTCTGCTTCCGTTCGCGCAGCGGCGGAGCCCGTTGCGCCAGCTGCCAAAACCTACGTCGTTTACGTCGGCACCTTCACCGGCGCGAAAAGCAAAGGCATCTATTCGTTCCGGTTCGATGCGCGCACGGGCCAGGCGACGCCGGCGGCACTGGCGGCCGAGACACCCAAGCCGGGGATGCTCGCGCTCCACCCGAACGGCGCCTTCCTCTATGCCGCCAACGAGACCGACGAGTACGAGGGAAAGCCGAGTGGCTCAATCTCGGCCTACGCGATCCGCGAGGGCGGCCGGCTCGAGTTGCTGAACGTGCAGCCCAGCGGCGGCCGAGGCCCGTGCTTCCTCTCGATCGATCCGTCCGGACGCTGCGTGCTGGTCGCCCATTACACCGGCGGCTGCGTGTCGGCGCTGCGGTTGCAGCCGGACGGCCGCCTGGGCACGGTCGCCACTGTGATCCAGCATACCGGAGCGAGCATCGATCC
>CAZKDK010000303.1:0-4418 GCA_964551145.1 uncultured Opitutaceae bacterium
CGGCGTGATGCGATAGATGACGCCCTCCCGGCTCCACACCTCGGTGTTCACGCCGGCCGAGGACTCGGCGCAGATGCCGGGCGTGGTCTTGAGGAACCAGACGCGCATCTTGAAGCGGAAATCGGTGCTGGTCAGCGCGCCGACGGGGCAGATGTCGACCGTGTTGAGGGAGTAGTTGTTCGCGAGCTCGCGGCCCGGGTAGCAGGTGAGCGTGCTGTGGCTGCCGCGGTCGATGAAGCCGAGCACGTCGTCGTGCGCGATCTCCTTGCAGAAACGGATGCAGCGCGAGCAGAGGATGCAGCGCTCGTCGTCGAGCATGACGCGCGGCCCGAGCCGGGTGCGCTTGGGCTTGACGTTCTTGTCCTCGACGAACCGCGAGTAGCCGCGCCCATACCCGGTGGCCTGCTCCTGCAGCTTGCACTCCCCGGCCTGGTCGCAGATGGGGCAGTCGAGGGGGTGGTTGATCAGCAGGAACTCCATCACCCCCTCGCGGCACTCCCGGACCAGCGGCGTGGTGGTGCGGACATGCAGACCCGGGGAGGCGTTGGTGAAGCAGGCGATCGCCGGCTTGGGCACCCAGTTGATCCGCGGCCGCCCGGTCGTGGCGTCGGTGACCGGTTTCTTGGTGGCCGGATCCACCGCGGGCATGCCCAGTTCGACGAGGCACATGCGGCAGTTGCCGGCGACCGTGAGCTTCGGATGGTAGCAGAAATGCGGAATCTCGATCCCCAGCAGCCGCGCCGCCTCGATCATGTTCGTGCCCTTGGGCACGGCGATCTCCCGGCCGTCGATGTTGACGGTGATGAGGTCGGGTTTGGGTTGGGCGATCATCGGGAAATGGAAGACTCGGTGAAACCGCTAGTGCTCGCTAATGGACGCTAATCGAGAGAGAGCGCAGGACTCCATGACGATCCGGCCAGGTGTTTCTTGCTTTGGGTCGGAAAGAATCATTGGCGAGGATCAGCGTGAATTAGCGGTTAACTGCATTCAGATCAGTTCGACGGCTTCGGCCGGCCGGGGTTTCGCGGCGTCGGCATAGGCGGCGAACTCGTCGCCGAATTTCTGGACAAAGCTCTGCGTCGGCCAGGCGCAGGCCTCGCCGAACGGGCAGATCGTGCGGCCGGCGATCTGGTCGGCCACGCTCTGGAGCAGCGCGGCATCCCCGGCGCGCGCGCCGCCGTGCACCATGCGGGCGGTGATCTTCTTCATCCACTGGGAGCCCTCGCGGCAGGGCGTGCACTGGCCGCAGCTCTCGTGGGCGTAAAAGGCGTTGATGTTCGCCAGCGCCGCCACGATGTCGACCGAGTCGTCCATCACGATGACGCCGCCGGAGCCGCCCATCGAGCCGCAGGCCGCCAGCGAGTCGAAATCCATCGGAATGTCCTCCACCCCCCAGTCGACCGCGGCGCCGTCCCGCAGCTTGAGTTTGAACCGCTCGCCGAACCGGAGGACCTTCGCCGAGGATCCGCCCGGGATGACGGCCTTGAACCGGCGGCCCGGCCGCGGCCCGCCGCAGACATCGTTCAGCAGCTGGCCCAGCGTAAGCCGGCCGCACTCCACCTCGAACGTCCCCGGCCGCTGCACGTGGCCGCTGACGCACAGCAGGCGGGTGCCCGTGTTGTTCGGCGTGCCGATGCGCGCGAACGCATCGCCGCCGATGTCGGCGATGTGCTTCACGTGACAGAGCGTCTCCACGTTGTTGACGATGGTCGGGCACTGGTAGAGCCCGAGGACGGCGGGAAAATAGGGCGGCTTGATCCGCGGATACGGCCGCTTGCCCTCGAGCGATTCGATCAGGCCGGTCTCCTCGCCGCAGATGTAGGCGCCCGCCCCGCGGTGCACGTAGATCTCGCAGCCGTAGCCCGTGCCGAGGATGTCCGGCCCGGCGAAACCCTGCGCCCGGGCCTCGGCGATGGCCGCCTCGAGGATGCGCGCGCCCTCGGGAAACTCGCCGCGAATGTAGATGTAGACCTGCTTCACCCGGTTGGCCCAGCAGGTGATCAGGATCCCCTCGATCAGCTGGTGCGGATCCTGGTAGACGATGTAGCGGTCCTTGAAGGTGCCCGGCTCGGACTCGTCCGCATTGACGATCAGGTAGATCGGCTTGCCGCTCTTGCGGTCGACCAGCGTCCATTTGACTCCGCAGGGGAACCCGGCGCCGCCCCGGCCGCGGAGGCCGGACTTCTTGACCTCGTCGATCAGCTCCTCCGGCTTGCGGGTCACCGCCTTCCGCAGCGTCTCGTAGCCGCCGTGCCGCACATAGCAGGCGAGGTCGGTCGTGTAACCGGGCTCGCCCACATGGCGGAAAACGATGCGGCGTTCGGCGGGATGCGGCATGAAGAATTGCGGGTTGCGATTTACGATTTGCGATTTGCGGCTTCGTCAGCGGTGGCCGCCCCCGCGGGACTGCTCGCGCAGGAAACGCGCGTAGTCGCCGTGCGGGATCGGCTGCAGGTCGAACAGCGGCCGCTGGTAGATATAGGCCCAGGCGGTGACGGTGCGGTGGTCGCCCAGGGTGACCGTGACGAGGTCGCGGCGAAATTCGCTCGTGTCGGGCGACGTCGGATCGAAGCCCTCGTACTGGTCGAGGCGGACGAAGACCGCCTCCCCGGCGGACACCCGGTAAACCTCGCCGGTGACCGCAACCCCCTGCGGGTCGATCACGAGCACGGGAAAATCGGTGGCCTGGTAGAGCCGGCCCTGCACAAACCCGGGGCCGACGATCTCCGCGCTGTCCGCAAGCAGGCGGTGCGCGGCGTTGCCGGCGGCGCGGCGCAGCGTGCCGTACGTGAACAGCAGGTCAGTGGTCGTCGGGCGGGTCATGGGGAGGGCGGCGGCGCGTCTGCGGCCCGCGGCGCGGCGGCCGCCAGCCGGATCTCCGCCGCGAGGGCGCGGGCCCGGGCCACGTCGACCTGTTCGTGGAGTTTCTCGCCGACCATCACGACGGGGCCGGTGCCGCAGCTGGCGAGGCATTCGACGTACTCGAGGCTGACCTCGCCGTCGGGCGACATGCCGCCGACCGCGCAGCCCAGCCCGCGCTCCAGCTCGGCGCGGACCGCATGGGCCCCGGCCAGCGCGCACGACAGCGTGCGGCAGATCTTGACCTGCCGGCGGCCCGCCGGCCGCTGCCGAAACATCGGGTAGAACGTGACGAGCTCGTGGACGTTGATCGGCTCGAGCTCCAGCTTCGCGGCGACCCATTCGACGGCCTCCGGCGAAATCCAGCCCGCTTCCTCCTGGACGAGATGCAGGAGCGGCAGCGCCGCGCTCCGTTTCACCGGATAGTGCGCGATCACCTCGTCGATCTTCTGCAGGGTCTCAGGCTTCAGGTTCATCTCCGGGAGTAGCGGGTAGCGGGTAGTGAGTAGCGAGCAGGCGGACGAAAGGTAATTCGGATCATGCTCGCTACTCGCTGCTCGATGCTCGCTACAGAAAAGTTCACCGGTCGCATTCGCCCATCACGAAATCGAACGACCCCAGGATGGAGACGATGTCGGCAACCATGGCGCCGACGCACACCTTGGGCAGGATGCTGAGGTTGCAGAACGACGGGCTGCGGATCTTCAGGCGCCACGGCACCCCGCCGCCGCGGGAAACGACGAAAAAGCCCAGGATGCCCTTGGGGTTCTCGGCCTCGAAATAGACCTCGCCCGGAGGCATCTGCGGCCCCTCCGTGACGAGCATGAAATTCTGGATGAGCTCCTCCATGCTCGTGAGGATCCTGTCCTTCGGCGGCTTGACGATGCGCTTCGCATCGGTGGCGCACCAGGCGCCGCCGGGAAAGTTCGCGACGGCCTGCTTGACGATGCGCACCGACTGGCGCATCTCCTCGCCGCGGCAGAGGTAGCGGTCGTAGCAGTCGCCCCGGGCGCCCACGGGAACGTCGAATTCGTATTGCTCGTAGCCGCAGTACGGGCGGTCCTTGCGCAGGTCGAGGGGCACGCCGCAGGCGCGCAGGTTGGGCCCGGTCAGTCCGTAGGCGACGGCATCCTCCTTGCTGATGACGCCGACGCCGGCGGTGCGGTCGAGGAAGATCTTGTTCCGCGTCAGCAGGGCGAGCGTCTCCTCGAGGATCGGCAGGAACTGGTCGCAGAACGCGTCCACGCGGCCGGTCCAGCCCTCGGGCACGTCGCGCGCGACGCCCCCGATCCGCGTGTAGCTGGTGGTGAAGCGCGCGCCGGTCAGCTCCTCGAACAGCTTGTAGAGCTTCTCCCGCTCGGTGAAGGTGTAGAGGAACACGGTCCACGCGCCGACATCGATCCCGAATGCGCCCAGCCCCATCAGGTGCGACGAGATGCGCGCCAGCTCGGAGATGATCACGCGGATGGCCTGGCACCGCGGCGGCACCTCGAGGCGGGCGAGGCGCTCGACGGCGATGGCGTAGGCCACGTTGTTGGCCAGCGGCGCCAGGTAGTCCA
>CAZKDK010000304.1:0-4404 GCA_964551145.1 uncultured Opitutaceae bacterium
CGGTCGGTCTCCTCGATGCAATCGGCCAGCGCCTCGCGCGCCGCCGCCGGATCGTCGGGACGCTGCAGCGCCGCCTCGGCTCCGGCGCGGAGGCGCGTCAGCGGCGTCCGCAGGTCGTGCGCGACGTTGTCGAGCGCCTCGCGCATGGCGCCGAGCAGCCGGCTGTTCCTTTCCAGCAGGGTGTTGAACTGCTGCACGAGTTCTCCAATCTCGTCGTCGCGCGGCGGGCCGGCCACGCGCGCGGACAGGTCGCCGGTCGCGACGATGCGGCGGGCGGTCGCGGCCACGGCGCGCACCGGCTTGGTGGCGCGCCAGGCCAGCCAGGCCCCGCCCCCGGCCGAAAGCAGCACGGCGGCCGTGCCGGCCAGCCACATCACGCGGCGCAGCGGCGCCAGCACCACGGCGCGCGTGTCCGTGCTGCGCGCGATCTGCAGCAGGGGGCCGCCGGACAGCCGGCGCGAGGCCACGGCAAGGTCGCGCTGTTCGTCGCGCGGCACGCGCACCGTCTGCACCCGGCGTGGCTCGAGCGTGCCCCAGGCGTCCGGCACCAGCACCTGCGTGTCGGAATCGATCCAGTTGTCCGGCACCTTGGCGAAGGTGACGTCACCGCCCGGCCCGACGATGCGCACGAACAGCGATCGCACGTGGGGCTCGGAGCTCTCGCGATCGAGCAACCCGCGCACCGCCGGCACGCCGCCCTGCTCAAAGGCGTCCGCGTACTCCGCCGCCCGCACCTCCAGCGCCTCGCGTTCGCGGGCGTCGAGCGCCCGCGCCAGCAGCAGGTAGACGGCCGCGAAGACCGCGGCCGCTCCCAGGCCGAACAGCCCGGCGTGCCAGAGGCCGAGCCGCAGCGCCAGTGACCGGCCCAGCCGGCTGCGCCTAGGTCCTGAGGACATAGCCGACCCCCCGGATGGTCTCGATCCGGCGATGGTCCGGATCAACCTTGGCCCGCAGGCGGTGCACGAGCACGTCCACCACGTTGGTCTGCGGATCGAAACTGTAGTCCCAGACGTGCTCGAGGATCATGGTCTTGGTCACGGGCCGCCCCGCATGCCGCAGGAGGAAGGCCAGCAGGGTGAACTCGCGCGGCTGCAGGTCGACCGGCCGGTCCTGCACGCGGACCTCGCGCGTGCCCAGATCCAGCGCCAGGTCGCCGGACGAGAGGCGGGCGGCCTCGGGCGCGCGCGTGGCGCGCCGGATCAGCGCCTGGACCCGGGCGAGCAGCTCGGAAAAGGCGAATGGTTTCGTGAGATAGTCGTCGCCGCCCGCCTGCAACCCGTCGATCCGGTCCTCCACCCGGCCGCGCGCGCTCAGGAAGAGCACGGGCAGCGCGTTGCCGCCGGCGCGCAGCCGCCGCACGAGGCTCAGGCCGTCGAGGCGCGGCAGCATCACGTCGACGACCGCCGCATCGTAGGCGGTGGTGGCGGTCAGCCCGACCGCCTCGTCGCCGTCGGCGGCCGTGTCGGCCGCAAAGCCGTGCTGACGCAGCCCGCCCGCGACAAAGGACGCGATCTTGGCATCGTCTTCGACCACGAGAATGCGCACGTCGATGATCTAGGGGATCGCCGCCCCGCCGTCCACGCTGCAGTGCGCCCGGCGGCCACCAAAGGAAAACCGCGCGCCCCGAAGGGCGCGCGGGTTGCACAACTGATCAATTTTCCCGTTCAGGAGGATGGCTTGCGGTCAGTTTCATCCACCACGAGAAAGTGAGTGGCCCCGTGGCTCCAAAGCCGGAGCAGGGTCTTGCGGCTCCCGGCGTGCTCGGTGAGCTTGACCGCATCGTCCGCCGAAAGCACGGGCTGGTGGTCGATCTCCTGGATCACGTCGCCCGGCGTCAGGCCCGCCTCGGCCGAGGCCGACGAGGGATCCACGTTGCTCACGAGCGCGCCGCGCACCCGCGCGGGCACGTCGAATTCGTTGCGGGTCGCCGCGTCGAGGTCCGACACCTCCACGCCATCGAGCACCCCGGAGTCCTGCCCGGGACTGGCGGCGCTGGCCAGTTCCTGGCTGCCCGGCAGGTCGCCGATCTTGACGGTGACGTCCATCGGTTTGTCCTCGCGGAGAACGCGAACCTTGACCTCGGTTCCGGGCGCCGTCGCGGCCACCGCGAACTTGAAGCGCCGCGCGTCCGCCACGGGCCGGCCGTTGTACTCGACCACGACGTCGCCGCTCTTCAGACCGGCCTTCTCGGCGGGACTGTGCGGCGTGATGTCGCCGACGAGGACGCCCTTGGATGACTTCAAACTGAACTGATCGGCAAGATCCGGCGTGATGTCCTGGATCGTCACCCCGAGGAAGCCGCGAACGACCCTACCGGTCGTCACCAGGCTGTCCATGATGTGGCGCGCGAGGTTGGCGGGAATCGCGAAGCCAATGCCCATGAAGCCTCCGTTGCGGCTGATGATCTCGGTGTTCAGGCCGATCAGGCGGCCCCTCATGTCCACCAGGGCGCCGCCGGAATTGCCCGGGTTGATGGCCGCGTCGGTCTGGATGAAATCCTCATATTCCAGCCCGGTGCCGCCCGAGCGGCCGGTGCCGCTGACGATGCCGCTGGTGACCGTCTCGCCGATGCCCAATGGATTGCCGACCGCGAGCACGCGGTCGCCCACCAGGACATCGTCGCTGTTGGCAAACGTGATCGTCGGGAGGTCGTGCGCATCGACCTTGATGACGGCGATGTCGGTCTTCTTGTCCGTGCCGACCACCTTGGCGGTGAGCACGCGCCCGTCGGAAAGGGTGACCTTCACGCTGTCCGCATCGTCCACCACATGGTTGTTGGTCAGAATGTACCCATCGGCGCTCACGATGACGCCCGAGCCGAGCCCCATCTCCGGCGGCTGGCGGATGATCCGGCGCCCGCCGCCCGGACCGCCGAACAGCGGCCCCAAGAACTGGCGGAAACCGGGGTCGTCAAAAGGGAAGCCTCCGTCCACCTCCATCTCCTTGGCCCGTTCGCGGGTGACCACCTTCACCACGCTGGGCGCAACGCGCTTGACGATCGGACTGAAGGAAAGCGCCGTGTCGCCCTCGCGCGGCAGCGGGGCGGGGTCGACTTTGATCTGCACGGACGGCTTTTCGTCCTGCCCGGATTCGGCGACGACCCAGGTCGTGCCGCCGATCAGGAGGGCCAGCGTCGCCAGCAGGAGTCCGGGACGCGGGAGGAAGTGGTGTCGATTCATGGCGATTGGCCGGGCGATCCGGCCGGAGTTGGTTCGGGTTGTTGTCGGACGGCCCGCACCATAGACCACCCGCCTGACCGGCGCCTTGCCGCACCCTTACAGTTCTGTAATAGGCGGAGACGGCGCGATGCGCGCCGCTTTGGGCCGAACCGGATCGAAACCGCGGGCCGCGCTCCCCACCGGCAGCGCAGGGGCAATCTATGGCTGCGGACCGCCGGACGCGGGGCAACCCCGCGGCGCCGGCGGCAGCACCGCCCCGGCAAATGCCACAGGCCCTGGGTGCCGGCTGCGAGCCGGACGAGGGTCCGGCCCGGAGCTAGAGCGCCGTGTCGCCGTGCTCGTCGGTGCGGATGCGCACCGCGTCATCCATGGGCAGCACAAACACCTTGCCGTCGCCGATCTTGCCCGTCTTGGCGGCCTGGACGATGCCGTCGATGAGCCGGGGCGCCAGGTCATCGGCGACCGCGACCTCGATCTTCACCTTGGGCAGGAAGTCCACGGTGTACTCGCTGCCGCGATAGATCTCGGTGTGCCCCTTCTGGCGTCCAAAGCCCTTCACCTCGGTGACGGTCATGCCCTGGATGCCGAGCTGGGCGACCGCATCCTTCACTTCCTCGAGGCGGAACGGTTTGATGATGGCAACGATGAGTTTCATGGAAATGCGGGCGGGCACTGCGATGAATCAGTCGAGGATGTAGCCCTCCTCGCCGTGTTCCGCGAGATCGAGGCCCTGGACCTCGGCCTCCGGAGAGGGCCGCAGTCCGACCACGGCCTTGACGACGAGGGCGAGTATCAGCGTGGCAGCGACCGAAAGCAGCAAGGTGATGCCGATGGCCTTGAGCTGTTCGTGCCAGAGGCCGCCGGCGGAAACGAGACGGGCGAGTCCGTTTTTCAGCGCGGCACCGCCGGTGAGGTTGCCGTTGACCGCCCCCGTGGCAAGCAGGCCGGTCAGAAACGCCCCCAGCGTCCCGCCGACCGCGTGCACGCCGAAGGTATCGAGCGCGTCGTCATACTTTAGCCAGGCCTTGAGCTTGTTGACGCTCACGTAGGGCACGGCGGCGGCACAGATCCCGATGATGACCGCGCCCGTGGTGTCGACAAAGCCGGTGGCCGGCGTGATGACGACGAGGCCGGCGACGGCGCCGGAGCAGAATCCGAGGATGGACGGCTGGCCGCGCAGGACCTTCTCGATCATGCCCCAGGTGAAGGCGGCGACGGCCGTGGC
>CAZKDK010000305.1:0-4402 GCA_964551145.1 uncultured Opitutaceae bacterium
CCGCGCACGGTCAGTCGGCCGTTTTGCCATTCGGCCCGATCGATCACCAGGCTCCCGTCCGGCCACCGAACAACACCCTCGCGGGCAGTCCCAAGCGGAACCCAGCGGGCCAACGCGGCGGTCACGCGCTGCAGTCGCGCATAGAGCGTCGGGAAGCCGTCGATCTTCTCGCCGGACCCCGTCCCGGGCGGTCGCGGCCCCGGCCTTGCCTCCACGCTCCAATCCTCCGCTTCGACGCCGGCGCCGCTCCCGCGAATCGCACCCCAGATCCACCGGATCGGCGTGTCCATCGCGACGCGGGCGATTGTCACGTGCACGCCGGGCGCGGCGAACTGCACGCCGGTCAGCTGGAAACGCGCATAGCCCCGCCGTTCGTACCGGTCGAAGGTGAGACCGCGCGCGCGCGCGATTGGCCGCAGCGCCGCGCCGAGCCACCACGGCAGCGCGGCCAGCGCCAGCACGATTACGGCAAGCGCAGCCAGAAAGAGTTTCCACCCCCGGTGGTGCATACTCTGGCAGACCCACTCGACGCCAAATGGTTGCGTGCAAAACCCGCCGGGCACAAAACGGTGCGGGCGGGGTCAATCGGCCGGGAGGACGGCGGCTCCCCGCCGCCTTCTCGTGATTGCGCGGCCGGGCGGCGTTCGGAGCACCCCGCGCTCCGTCGACATGGAAGCGGCCGGCGGCGCAGCCCTCCCTCCCGCCTCGATCACGCGGGCACCGGCAGCAGCTCGGAAAGGTGCGCCAGGAACTGCGCGCGCCGCGAGGCCTTCGGCTTGAACGCGACCACAAACTGCAGGCCAGCCCGGTGGTCCGCATCGGTCCAGGCGTGCCGCGTGTCCTTCGTGGCCCGGCGCTTGCGCCAGCCATGGCGGTGTTCGCAGCCGCGAACCGTCCGACGGGTCCGCCGGAATGATTCGCATTCGGGAACCGCATAATTCAGAAAGGCAGACATCATGGCGTCGGATGTTCTCTTTTGCGACGGAACCAGGGCCCCGACAGCGGGCGAACTTGCCGGTGCCCTTGGACGCACCGGGGCACTCTGGGACGAGCTCAAGCGGCGCATCGCGGCGGCCCACGCCCCGATCGAGGAAGAGTGGGTCTTCAGCGGCAAGAACTACGGCTGGTCGCTGCGGCTGAAGCAGAGGAAGCGGGCCGTTGTCTACATCACCCCGAAGAAAGCCTGGTTCCGCGCGGCCTTTGCCCTCGGCGAGAAGGCCGTTGCGGCCGCTCGTGAGGGCGACCTGCCGGCTCCGGTGCTGACGATCATCGAACAGGCGCCGAAATACGCCGAGGGTCGCGGGGTGCGCATCGAGGTGCGCAGCCTGAAGGACGTCGCCGTTGTGGAAAAGCTCGCGGCCATCAAGATGGCGAACTGACCGTTCGCAGCCTGGTGTCGGCCGACCTGCCGATCGCAACACCACTCTTCACCACATGAAATCCACCCAAATCATCGCATTGGTCTCGATCATGGCCCTGGCCGGCGGCTGCACGACCACGTCCGGCCCGGGCCCGACCGCCTCCGGCGCGCCGTCCGCAGATGCCTTGGACATCGCCGTGCTCGATCAAATTCCCGTCGCGCGATTCATGGTCAAGCCCGTCTACCCCTTCAGCCTCCAAAAGAGGGGAATCGCCGGCGAAGCCGTGATCGCATTCATCGTGGATACCGACGGCAACGTCCGCGATCCGTGGATCATGCGGGCGACACGGGAGGAGTTCGGCGTTGCCGCGTGGAATGCCGTCTCTCAATGGAAATTCCGGCCCGGACAAAAGGGAGGGCGCAACGTCAACGTCCGCATGACCGTGCCGGTTGTTTTCAACCTGACGGAAGTCCCTCCTCCAGCGGCCCCGGCGAAAAACGCTGCTCAGCCATCAGGCTCACCCGACTCGCTCTGAGGTCGGATATCGGCTGGTGACAATCGGTGCGATGAGCATGCCAAGATCCCCTGCTGCGCTGCGGTTCGGCCGCGCGTGGGTGGCGATGGCCATCGTCATTGCGCTGCACGTGACGGATGAGGCGGCGACCGGCTTCCTCGACTTCTACAATCCGGCCGTGCGCGCGCAGCTGCCATTCCTGCCGCTGCCGACATTCACCTTCAGCGTCTGGCTGGCGGGTCTGGCGCTCGGAGTGGCCATTCTGCTGGTCCTGTCGCCGCGGGCGTTCCGCGGATCGCGGTGGATCGCCCGCGTGGCGCTGCCGCTCTCTGTCCTGATGTTCGCCAACGGACTCGGCCATATCGGGGCCTCGTTCTACCTCGGCCGGCTGGCGCCGGGCGTGTACTCCGCGCCGCTGCTGCTCGTCGCGTCGGTCTGGCTGTTTCGCGAGGCGTGGGAGCTGCTGCGCGACCGCCGGTCACCGGCGTAGCCCGGACGCGCCCCGTTAACGCGGGCCCTCTTTCTCGTTCTCATTCTCTTACTCGTTCTCTCGGCTGGCCTGGAGACTGCGCCGGAGAGGGGACGCGCGAAGCAGACCGGGAAAACGAGAACGAGCAAGAGAACGATTCAGAAGGTGTGGGTGAACAGGCCCGAGCGGAGCTTGGGCTCGAACCAGGTGCTTTTCGGCGGCATGATCTGGCCGGCGTCCGAGATGTCCATGACCTGCGCGACCGTAACCGGGAACAGCGAGAAAGCCACGCCGCCATGCGCGTCCACCCGTTTGGTCAGCTCGCCCGTGCCGCGAATGCCGCCGACGAACTCGATGCGCCGGCTGGTCCGGGGATCGTCGATGCCCAGAATGGGCGCGAGCAGTTTGTCCTGGAGCATGCTGACGTCGAGCCGCCCCACCGGGTCGGCCCCCGGGTCGACGGGACAGCGCAGCCCGTACCACCGACCGCTGAGATACATGCTGATCCGGCCGACGCCCGCCGGCACCGGCGGCGCGCCCGCCGTCACCGGGAAGACCGCCCCCACCTTCTCAAGAAACGCCTCCGGCGAATGCCAGTTCAGATCCGCCACGCAGCGGTTGTAGGGCAGGATCTTGAGTTCGCCCGCCGGAAAGATGACGCAGAGGAACCAGTTGTAGTCCTCGGACCCGTTGTGACGGGGATTGCGTTCGCGCCGCAGCCGCGCAACCCGCGCCGCGCTGGCCGCCCGGTGGTGGCCGTCGGCGATGTACAACGCCGGCACCGCGCCAAAGGCCTTCACCCAATTGGCCCCGCCGGGGATTCGCCATGCGGTGTGGCGGATCCCGTCCGGCGCGGTGAAATCGTGCAGCGGCGGTTCCTGGACCTTCGCCGCGACGAGGGCCGCGACTTCCGGGTCGTCGCGGTAGGTGAGGAAGACGGGGCCGGTGTTGGCGCCGATCGTGTCAATGAGCCGCGTGCGGTCGTCCTCCTTGTCCCGGCGCGTCTTCTCACTCCGCTTGATGAGCCCGGCATCGTAGTCGTCAACGTGGCAGATCGCGACCAGGCCCCGCTGCCGGTGCGCGCCCATCTGCTGCTGATAAAGGTACAGGCACCGTTCGGTCTCGCGCACCAGGACGCGGTCGCGCTGGAACCGCAGGAAGTTCTCCCTGGCGCGGGCATAGACGGCATCGCAATACGGATCGGTCCCGGGCGGCAGGTTGATCTCGGCGCGGTCGACGTGCAGCAGGCTGCGCGGCCGGCCTTCGGCCAGCGCCGCCGCCTCCGCGCGATCGACGACGTCGTAGGGCACGCAGGCCACTTCGGCGGCATGGTTTGGGTCCGGCACCAGTCCCTGAAAGGCGCGAATGCGCATGGCGGCTGCCACTCAGACCGCAGCGTGATTCTGCGTCAAGCAGCTGCACAGAGGTCCCACAGGACCCCTGGCACCTACGGCCGGGCCGACAAAAAGCCCCCCGGGGAAGCCCGGAGGGCGGAGAGGGCGGGCGCGGGACGGCCTACTTGGTCACCGACTTTTTCGTGCCCCGCTTGAATTTCGAGGTGAACTTCTCGACGCGGCCGGCCGTGTCGACCAGGCGCTTCTCGCCGGTGTAGGCGGGATGCGAGTCCATCGTCACGTCGCGCAGGACCACGAAAAACTCGGCGCCGTCGATCGTCTCCTTGCGATTCGACTTCATGGTCGACTTCGTCAGGAAGCGCCGGCCGGTCGAGACGTCGAGAAAACAGACGTTGTTGAGCGCAGGATGGCCTTCAGTTTTCACAGTGGGGGAAAGGTGGGTTGCTCAACCCTGGCGGGCCTTGTAACGGGGGTCCGTCTTGTTGATCACGTAAACCTTGCCGCGGCGGCGGACCACCTGGCAATCGGGGTGGCGCCTCTTGGCGGACTTGAGGGAGGAAACAACCTTCATAAGGGGCGATTAAGTGACCGGTCGCGCCGGGCACTGTCAAACCAATTGTCCGGCGGGCGACGCAGGGCAAATCACAGTACGCCAGCGCCCCGGATGGCGTCGCGACGGCCCGCGGGCGTCAGTTCGTGGCCG
>CAZKDK010000306.1:0-4360 GCA_964551145.1 uncultured Opitutaceae bacterium
GCCCGAACCGGCGCCCTACGGGCCCGGGCCGGCGCGCAGGTCGGGCGCGAGCCGGGGGAGGAGGCGGCGGAGGTCTTCCACGACGAGGCGGGCGAAGATCACGCTCCCCTCGGCGTCCAGATGCGTGGTGTCCGGCGTGCCGTCCGGTTTGCGCGGGTTGAGCGCGGCGCATTTCCGGGGGCCGATGCGCTCGCACAATTCGGTGCTGCGCGCGTGCAGGTCGATGAGCGGGACGTGCCTTTCGGCGGCGACCCTTCTTGCGGCCTCGACATAGGGCCCGAGCGTGTCGGCGAGCCGGCCGCTGCCATCCGGCGAGAAATTCCGGCGCGTGAGCGACGTCACGAGGACCGGCTGCGCGCCGATCGCCCGGACGTCATCGACGTAGCGCGCCAGGTTGGCGGCATAGGCGGTGTTTGGATCGGTCTCCCGCGCCGGGCCCTTGCCGGGCTGGTCGTTGTGGCCGAACTGGATCAGGTAATAGTCGCCGTGGAGCGCGAGCGCCTGCGTCCAGCGGCCCTCGTCGAGGAAGCTTTTCGAACTGCGCCCGCCGGCGGCGGTGTTGGTGCATTCGACGGCGTCGGTCAGGAATTCCTTGAAGCCCCGGCCCCAGCCGGAGCGGTCGGTCACGGTCGAATCGCCGACGAGCACGAGGCGCAATCTCCCCGTGGGATTCCAGCCGTCGTCGCCGGCGAGCACGCCGCCGGGCGTGAGCGGCGCCGCCTGGTCGGCGTCAAGCGCGTGGGACCACGCGACGCGCGCGGCGGGATTCGCGCCGGGGCCGGTGCTCTCGAACTCCGCGTAGAACGCCGTCTTCTCGGCGCCGGCCTTGTCCCAGTTGTGCCAGCCTTCGGGGCGGACGGCGACGGACAGGGCGGTCCGCAGGAAGACGGTCTGCGCGAAATCGCGCCACGGGCGGCCGAGGTAGGTTCTCACGCCGGCGGCGGCCGTGATGGCGCCATCGGCAAAGACGAAACCGTGCCGCTGGCCCTTCGGCGTCGAGGCGGCGGTGATGTAGCCGTCGCCGAGGCAGTGAACGCGACAGTGATCGAAGAACGCCGTGGCGGCGCCGAAGATGAAATCGACGGCGCCCTCGACGGTGCAGTCGTCGAAGTAGTCGCGGCCGCGGTTGAGAAGCATCGTGTCCTGCCAGCCGAGAAAACGACAGTGGCGGAAGACGAGCCGGTCGCCGTCGGCGCGGAGCGCGACGGCCTGGCCGACGGGGCCGGCGGAATTCGCGATGGTGACGTTTTCCCAGATCATGCCGTCGCCGTCGATCTGGACGGTCGGCGTGCGGAAGGTGCCGATGGGCTTCCCGTCGGGACCGGGCAGCGTCGCGTTGAGACCGAACGTGATCACGGTCGTGGCGGCATCCTCTCCCAGGACGAGCATGTGGCCGCGCTCGCGCTGCACGTAGATGCGCTCGCGGTAGGTGCCGGGCTTGACGAGGATGACCCAGCGCGGCGCGGCGGGATCGGTGCGCATCGGCGCCGCGCTGATCGCCTCCTGCAGCGACGTGAACTGGCCGGAGCCGTCGGGCGCGACGACGGCGTCGGGCTTCGGTGCGGCGCGCGCGCCGGCCGCGAAGACGAGGAGGCAGAAGGCGGCGGAGAGGGGCGATCTCACGGCAGGGATGAAGGCAGGGGCCCGCGAGCCGCGCGGATGGACCCGGATGAAAGGCTACGCCGAACCCGGGAAGGATACGAATCGGAATCCGCGATGTTGATTCGAACCGCGCGTTTCATGCCGCCCTCAACGGGTTCCGTTGACCCACCGGGCGGCCCAGGCGGGATAGTCCTTTTCCAGCAGCTGCCGCGGATCCTCGACGTACCAGCGGTAGCCGGCGCGGCGCTCGGCCTCGATCTCGTCCAGCCGGTAGCGGATGACGGCGTCGCGCCCGCTGAAAATCGGCCGGTTGGTGCCGATCTCGTAGAACCGCGCCCAGAGCGGCGGAGCCGCGGGATCGGGGACCACCCGGCGGTCGGCGCCGTGCGGCAGGCCCGGGGCGGGAATCAACTGGACGCGCAGACCCTGGATCCTGGACTGCTCAAACCACGCCACGGCGGCGCGGACGGCGGCCACGACTTCGGGCGACGGCGGATCCAGGCTCATCAGGAAGCGCACGATGCCCACGCTCTCGAACCCCGAGAGCGATTCGTGCTCGTAGGTGCGCGCCGGCACCGGTTCGAAGGTGTTCTCGTCGTGCTGGGCGCACCAGGCGGTCTTCACGCCGTTGACCACGATCTGGCAGCGGAGGATGCAGGCGACCCCCTTCCCCACCGCGGCGGCCGCGCGGGCTCGCGTCGGCGCATCCAGCCAGTCAAACGGCGGAGTGCCGCGCGCCACATCCCGAAGGACGCCGAGGACGCCGACCATCGCATCGTCGTTGAAGGTGATGTGCGTGTAATAGCCCGGCAGAAGCGGATAGAACTGCGGCCAGCCGCCGTTCGTCGGGTATTGGGCCGCGAAGAGATAGTCCAGGCCGCGGCGAATCGCGGCCTGCAGGCGGGGGTCCGCCTGTGCGGCGTTCACGCGCGCCAGCAGGCGGATCTGGGTGTAGGTGGCACCGTTGTCGATCGTGGGGGCGGTGACGTCCTCGCCGGTGAAGTCCTCCGGCCGGGGCGGGCGCGTCATGTCGTGGTTCTTCGGCCAGCCGCCGGAGGCGGTCTGGTAGAGGAGCACGTTCTCCGCCGCCCGGCGCGCCTCGGGCGACGCATACCAAGCGTCGGGTTGATCCAGGACGTCGCGCCACCGGACGGCCCCCTCGCCGGAGACCGCCGCCAGCAATCCGAGCGCGAGCAAGCCTGCGCCGCGCAGCAACGCACCCAGCGGAGTCGGTGGTTTCATACCGGGCGGAATCTCACAAGCCCTCGATCTTCTTGAACCGCGGGACCAGGAGTTTCATCACCAGCCAGGCCACCAGGTACGCGACGGCGCAGAAACCAAACACGATCGCGTAGGCCACCGTCATCTCCCTCTGCACGAGGGCGACCTGCATTTGTTTGAGCTGGGCAAATGCCGCGGGATCGACCGCCTGGACCTGGGCGGCCACCTCCCGGGGCAGGCTGCCGAACTCGACGAGGTTCAGGTCGATCGGCGTGCCGTGACTGTTGACCAGCTTGAGCGACAGGATCCGGTCGAGGTATCCGCCCAGCGCACCCGCCTTGGCCTCGGCCCAGGTGTGGGCGATCCCGCCGGCGCGGTAGGCGTCGAAGAGCCAGCCGGCCGATTTGTTGACCAGGATCCCGCCGAACCCGCCGAACATGCCGCCGATGCCCGTCACCGAGCCGACGGCCTTCTTCGGGAACATGTCCGAGACCGTGGTGAAGATGTTCGCCGACCAGGCCTGGTGCGCCGATGCGCCGATCCCGATCAGGATCACCGGCACCCAGAAGCCGAGATGGCCGAAGGGCTGCGCCAGCAGCACCACGAGCGGGAAGAAGGCGATGATCAGCATGGCCCGCATGCGCCCCCCGTAGGGATCATATCCCCGGTTGATGAAATACATCGGGAACCAGCCGCCCGCGATGCTGCCCACGCAGGTCATCGTGTACAGGACGGCGATCGGAATCGACACCTGGGTGCCCGTCATGCCGTATTCCGCCCGCAGGTACGCCGGCAGCCAGAAGAGGTAGAACCACCAGACGCCGTCGGTCATGAACTTCCCGAAGGCGAACGCCCAGGTCTGCCGATAGCCGAGCAGCCGGCTCCATTCCTGATACCACGGGAGCCGGGGCTCATTGGACGCGGCCGCCTTCGCGTCGGCCGCCGCGACCGCCTGCTCGTCCGCGTCGCTGTGGATATAGTCGTATTCCGCCCGGCCCAAGCGCTTCTGCTTCGCGGGCGAGTCGTAGAGCCAGAACCAGAAGATGAGCCAGAGAAAGCCGATGGCGCCGACGACGATGAACGCCCCCTGCCAGCCCCAGTTGGCCGCGAGCCACGGCACGGTGATCGGCGCCAGGATGGCGCCCACGTTCGTGCCGGAGTTGAAGATCCCGGTCGCGAGCGCGCGTTCCCGCTTCGGGAACCATTCCGCCGTCGTCTTGATCGCCGCCGGGAAGTTGCCCGATTCGCCGAAGCCGAGAACGCCGCGCGCGAACATGAACCCGCCCGTGCCCTTCGCGAGGGCGTGGAGCATCGCGCCCACCGACCAGACGATCAGCGCCCAGGCGAAGCCGGCCTTCGTGCCCAGCCAGTCGATGATCCGGCCGGCGAACAGCATCGAGACGGCGTAGACGAGCTGGAACACCATCACGATGTTCGCGTAGTCGGTGTCGCTCCAGTTGAACTCAACCTCGAGGTCGCCCTTCAGCAGGCTCAGGACCTGGCGGTCCAGGTAGTTGACCGTCGTGGCGAAGAACAG
>CAZKDK010000307.1:0-4306 GCA_964551145.1 uncultured Opitutaceae bacterium
TCGCCGCCGGCGCGGCCGACGGCTTCGTGAAGATCATCGCCGACGCCAGGACCGACCGCATCCTCGGCGCGCAGATCATCGGCCGGAGCGCTTCCGAGCTCATCTCCGAGGTCGTCACGCATCTGGCCTACGGGGGCAGCGCCGAGGACCTCGGCCGCACCGTTCACGCGCACCCCACTCTGAGCGAAGCCGTCCGCGAGGCCGGCCTCGCCGTTTCGAAATCGGCCCTGAACGCGCTCTGAGGGCGCGCGCCGCGCGGACCCGCCCGGGCGTCAACGCCCCCCGGCCCGCGCTGCCAGCGCCGCCAGCGCGGGGCGGCTCACCTTGCCCGAGGCGGTGCGCGGCCATCGGTTCACCGGGACGAAATCCTTGGGCCGCTGGTGCGGCGCCAGGCTGGCCGCGAGGGCGCGCCCGACCGCCTTGAGGTCGGGCGCCCGGGCATCCGCCGGATAGCACGCCACGACGGCCTGCCCCCAGCGGGGATCCGGCACGCCGACCACCGCCACGTCGGTGAACTGGCCGGTCGCGAGCAGCGCCGCCTCCACCGCGCCGGGATCGACCTTCTCCCCGCCCGTGATGATCACGGCATCGCGCCGGCCGAGCACATGCAGCCCGCCCGCTTCGTCGAGGCGGCCCAGGTCCTCCGTCAGCCAGGTCCCGGGGCGGCGCCAGTCGGGGTAGTAGCCGCGGAACAGCGAGCGGGCCGCGAGGTGGATGACGCCCGCGGCATCCACCGTCACGCGGGCGTGCGGCAGCGCCGTGCCGCAGCCGGTGCGGCCGGCAAGGAACTCCTCCGGCCGCAGCGCCGTCACCATCGCGGCCGTCTCGGTCATCCCATAGCCCGGGGCCAGCGGCAGGCGGAGCGCCGCGGCGCGTTCCAGCAGATCCGGCCAGGCCGGGCCGCCGCCCAGGAAAACCGCGCGGAACCGCCGGAGCCGCTCGGCCGATCCCCGCCGGGTCAGCAGCCGCTGCAGCTGGGCCGGGACCAGCGACAGGAACCAGTCGCCGGCGCCCGTCTCCGGCCAGCGCCCCGCCGCCAGGTCGTCCCACGACCACGGCAGATACCGGCCGCCGGTGAGCGCGCAGCGCAGCCAGGCCATCAGGCCGCTTACGTGGTGCAGCGGCAACACCCCGACTGCGTTGACGCGCGTCACGCCGAAATGCCGGCAGCAGCCGCGCACCGCGGCTGACACGGTGCCTTGATCGTGCCGCGCCAGGCGGACGCCGCCGCCGGTGCCCCCCGTCGGCAGGCAGAGCCAGCCCTGGTCGATCGGCGGTTTTCGATTTTCGATTTGTGATTTCAGCAGCGCGGAGAATTGCCCCCGTTGGGTCCTACCCCAGGTGGGATCCGCAACCAACACGGTGCCGCCTGACGCCACGGCCGCCGAGAATCGCTCCATGAACACGCGGGGGTCCGCCGTTGCGACGACGAACTCGCGAGCGGCCGCCGCGCGGCTTTTGCCGCCCAAGCGGCGGGCTAGCTCAGCGCGTTCCATGCGGCCTCCGGATTCATCGTCTCCACATCGGCGGGCGACAGGAAAGGCCCGACCGGCGGGCCGTCAAACCGTGCGTCGCCAAAAAGCGGTGTGACCCCGAATCCCAGGGCGCGCGGCGTGCCGCCGGCCAGCTGCAGGGCCGTGCGCAGCGCCGCCTGCCGGCCCACCGCCGTCTCGAGCGCCGAGGAGAAAACCGTGTCGGCCCGGAAGCCCGCGAGCAGGGCCCGCAGGTCCTCGCCGGCGCCGGCCAGGGCCGGCTTCACCACGCACACCCCGCGCCAGCCCCCTTCGAGCCAGGAGCGGAGGCTGGCCGGCCCCGTCACCGACTCATCGAGGGCGATCGCCGTCGGATAGTCGTGTGCCAGTCCGCGCAGCGCATCGTCGACGCGGCGCCGCTCGGCCTCGCCCGCCGACACGCCGGCGAAGCAGGGTTGCTCCACGAACTCGATCGGACGGTCGGCGCAACGCGCGAGCCAGCGGCCCGCCCGACGCGTCGTCCAGGCGCCGTTCGCGTCCAGACGCAGCCGGGCGCCCCGCGGCAGGCGCGCCAGCAGGTCGTCCAGGATCGCCTGCTCGTCCGCGTCCCCGCCCACGCCGACCTTCCATTTGAACGCCACCCAGCCGGCGGCTGCGGCCCGGTCGGCGGCCGCCAGGGCCTCGCGACCCGCGGGCAGCAGCGCGGCCACGGCCACCCGCGGTCCCGGCCCGCTCCCGCGGGCCGATCCCGGCCGCGCCGCGGCGAGCGCGAACCGGACGCAGCCCAGGCGTTCCTCAATGCCGTCGAGCCTCGCGGGATCGACCGTCCCCCCGAGTCGGGCCAGCGCGCCCTCGGCCTCGGCCAGCGTCTCGGTGCCGAACGACGGAAGGGGCGCCACCTCGCCGTACCCGACCCGTCCGGCCTCGTCCTCCAGGCGGAGCAGCAATCCCTCCCGCGCCTCCCACGGCCCGTGGGCGGTCCGGGCCGTGCGCAGGAACTGCAGCCGGTAGCGGCGATAGCTGAGACGACAGGGCACCTCCCCTGTGTGTAACGCCTCGCGCGCCGCACGCAACCGCGCGGAGGGGATCCGGGCCGGCGGCCGCGCCGCGGGCGAGCGCCCGCCCCGCCGCCCGGGCGCAGTCGCCTCCAAGGTTGAACGCGATGCGGAGCGGACCCGAGACCAGCGGCCCGCAGCCAAAAAAGGCGTTGCGATTTTCCTGCCCGCCATTAAGTCGTTTCTGGCAACCATGACTAAGCCCGTCACGATTGCCCGTCCGAGCGAGGCTCCGTTCTATCCGCCGGCTGACGAGTTTTTCGGCCGCCTGCTGCCGCTCGCGTTGACCTACGACGACGTCTCGCTGGCCACGCTCTACTCCGAGATCCTGCCCCGGGACGTCGATCTCGGGACCCAGCTTTCGGAGACGCTGCACCTGCAGATCCCGGTCCTTTCGGCCGACATGGACACCGTGACCGAGTCGCGCATGGCCATCGCCATGGCGCTCAACGGCGGCATGGGCCTCATCCACTGCAACCTCGCGCCGAAGGACCAGGTCAAGGAAGTCGCCCGCGTCAAGCGCCACATCCACGGCCTGATCCAGGACCCGATCACCGTGTCGCCCGAATTCTCCATCGGCGACGTGCTCACGATCATCGAGCAGCGCCATTTCAGCTTCCTGACCTTCCCGGTCGTCGATCCGTCGGGGCGCCTGGTCGGGCTCCTGCCCGGCAGCATCGTCAAGGAGCGTTATCGCGCGAAGAAGGTCACCGAGGCGATGACGCCGCGCACCCGCCTCATCGTCGCGCGCGAACGCGACCTCGGCAGCGACCCGATCCGCTATGCCGACACGTTTTTCAGCGAGCACATCGGCATCAATAAAATGCTGGTGGTCGACGACGACGACCATCTGCGCGGCCTGGTCACCAGCACCGACGTCGAGCGGATCCTCGGCGAGGCCAAATCGCAGCGCAAGGCGAGCCGCGACGCCCATTTCCGCCTGGTCGCCGGTGCTGCGGTGTCGCCGGTGCGCACCCCCTCCGGCGAACTTGACCGCGAACGGATCGTCGGCCAGGTCGGCCAGCTGGTGGACGAGGCGGTCGACGCCGTTGCGGTCTCGACGGCCCACGGCCACAGCGCGGGCGTCGGGGAGATCGTCCGGATGCTCCGCGACGCCTTTCCCGGGTTGACCATCATCGCCGGCAACGTCACGAGCGCCGCCGGGGTGGAGTATCTGGCCGAGAGCGGCGCCGACGCCATCAAGGTCGGCCAGGGCCCCGGCTCGATCTGCACCACGCGCATGGTGGCCGGCGTCGGCATTCCCCAGCTGACGGCCCTCTACGTCGCGACCAAGGGGGCCAAGACCCGGGGCGTGCGCCTGCTGGCCGACGGCGGCATCGTCAAGTCCGGCGACATCGTCAAGGCCCTCACCCTGGCCGACGCCGTGGTCTGCGGCGGCCTGTTCGCAGGCTGCCGGGAGGCACCGGGCGAGATCCTCGAGATCAACGGCAAGCTCTACAAGCAGTACCGCGGCATGGGCACCCTCGCCGCCATGAAGGCCGGCTCGGCCGCGCGCTACGGCCACGACAAGGAGGACGCCACGCGCAAGATCTCCGCCGAGGGCATCGAGGCGCTCAAGGAGGTCTCCGGTTCCGTGGACGCGGTTCTGGCCGAACTGATCGGCGGGGTGCAATCCGGCATGGGCTACCTCGGCGCGCGAACCCTGCCGGAACTCCGCGCACGGGCGCGCTACGTGCACGTCACCGCCGCCGGCCAACGGGAAGCCGCCGCGCACGACGTGATCGAGGTGTCGACCCGCAAGAGCTGACCGCCGGCGGC
>CAZKDK010000308.1:0-4296 GCA_964551145.1 uncultured Opitutaceae bacterium
GGCCTCGGCGGGCCGATCCAGGCCGAGTTGGAACGACTGCGGGCCGAACTCGGACTGGACGGGCTGGCGGCGGCGGTCCCGCCGGCCGGGTCGCTGGCGCCGCTGCAACTGGTGGCCACGCGCGATGGCCGGCGGGTGCTGCGCGCCGACGGAGCCGGGGCGGCGGCCGATCGTCCGCTCGACGATCCCGCGCTTCCGGGCATCGCGCGCCGGGACCGCTATTTCGTGATCGCGGTGACGCGGCAGCTCGACCTGCCGGACGCCCCCGGCGCCGGGTTCCTCGCGGTCAGCGCGCTCGTGCGCTGGCCTTTCAACCTGCCCGCCGGTCCGGCAACCCCCGGGGCCGTGGCAGTGGACGCGGACGGCGCGCGCGAAGCGCCGGCCGAGGCGCGCAGCTGGCTGGTGCTCAATCTCGCGGTGACTCCGTGAAGCCCGGGCGCGCATTCACGCTCGTCGAACTCCTGGTTGCCGCGGCGCTGGGCGCGCTCCTGGCGCTGGCGGCGATCGCGGCGGTGGGCGGGGCGCTGGCGCACTGGGACCGGGCCACTGAGCGGCTGGCGATGGCGGCCGAGGCCCAGGTCGTGCTCGACCAACTGGCGGCCGACCTCCAGGGCGCGATCGTGCGCGGCGACGGCGGCACCTGGCTGGCTGTCTCCGTCCTGGCGGACACGGGTCTCTCCGGCCAGTGGCGCCCAGCCGCGATCCCGGCCCAGGGGAAGCCGGGGAATGCGCATCCGGGCACGCTCGACCTCGCAGCGCCCGGCTTGGAGCGGGCGCGTTTCGGCGTCGCCGGGGTCTGGCTGCGGCTGTTGACGACGAAGGCGGACACGGGCGCCGATGCCGCGAGCCAGCCGGCGCCGGTCGCCGTGGGCTGGCAAATCGTCCGGCGGAGCGTGACCTCAAGCCTGGCCGCGCCGCAGCGGTACCTCCTGTTTCGCTCCGAGGTGCGCCGCGCGGCCACGGCGGCCGGGGCGCCCGGGACGTTCGAGGCCGGCTACGATCTCGACCCGGCCGCGGAGCCGCCCACGGCGTACATGACGGCGAGCGGCACCGCGGGCGATCCGGGGAACCTGATCCGGCCGCCGCTGGGCTCCGCCTTCGCCGACGATGTCGTCGACTTCGGGGTGCGGCTCTACGTGCACGAGGGGTCGAACCTGCGCCTGGTATTCCCGGCGCTGCCGTCGGGGCGCGGCGCCGATCCGCCGGCGGGGGTCCTGACGGAGGCGGCCCCGCCGTCAGACGAGACGCAGCACCTGGCGCGCGGGGGCGAACCCGCCGCCGGCGATTACTACCGTCACACATTTCCCGATACCGCCGACATCATGGTCCGGGTGCTGACGGGAGAGGGGGCCCGGCTGATCGCGGCGTACGAGGCCGGCCGCCTGCGGCCGCCGGCCGGGACCGCGGCGGCCGACTACTGGTGGACGCTCGCCGAGGGCCATTCCCGGGTCTTCACCATGCGGGTTGCGATTCCGGCCCGACCGCTGTAGAGTAGCTTCGGGAAAAATGTGGCCGCGAGCGCAGCGAGTGGATCAGCCTTCCGCTCGCTGGCGCTTGCAGCTTGTAGGGCCGGCGCCTTGCGCCGGCCGAACCCGCCGAGAGACGCCGGGCGCCGCGATATCGGACGCAAGAGCGGCGCGTGCAAGACACGCGCCCTACAGTCGTGGATCTACACCCTCATGCTCGGCTGCGGTTCCATCCTTCCGAGCACGCCGGCCGGATCAGGCATCGCCGCCGGGCGGCGCCGGGTCCTGCGGCGGCGGTTTACCCCGGCCGCGGCACCGGAAGGTGACGAACCAGGCGGAGACGCCGAAGGCGGAGCCGGCAATATGCGCGATCGTGGCGACGTGGACCGAGGGATCGTCGAACTGGATCATGCCGCCGCCGTGACCGTGGCCCTTGGTCGCCTCGAGGATCAGTTCGCCGACATAGATGACCAGGACGGCAGGCCAGAACCAGTCCACCCAGCTTTTCTGCCAGCCCTGGCAGGCCAGGAACAGGAGCAGGCCGACATTGACGGCGCTGAGACCGCCGTAGCGGACCATGCCGGGATCAAACCAGTAAACCGACGCGGATATGACAACCGGCATGGTCAGGAGGGCGAACCAGGTGAGCCGCGGGTGCTCCCATTCGAGCAGGCGGCCGAGAATGAGGAAGAGCCCGGCATCCGCGACGAAATGGGGCCAGCCGAAATGAATGAGGTGGCCCGACCAGATCCGCCACCACTCACCGTGCGCGATCGCGTTGCGGTCGAAGATCAAGCTGTCGCGCCACCCGCCGTGCAACTGGATGATCGTCGCGGCGAGCGCCACGCCGAGGAAGACCCAGGGGATCCGCTCGATCGCGAAGATCTGCCGGAACAATGAACGCACGGGCGCAGGCGGGGCTTAGTCCGGCCGGAGCCGGGTCGGGCTGCGGGCGGAGGCCGCGCGCGTGACCGCGAGAAGGATGAGCGCGGCGAAGAACCAAAGGCTCGGAACTCCTCCGCCGCCGCCACCGCCGCCACCGCTGGGGGGGATGGTGGTCGTCGGGTTGACCGTCAGCGTCGCGGGCGCACTGGTCACGCTGCCCGCGGTGTTCGCGACCGTGACCGTGTAGGTGCCGGCATCGGTCGATTGGGCGCTGGCGATGCTGAACGTCGCACTGGTGGCTCCGGTGATCGCGGTGTTGCCGAACCGCCATTGATAGGCCGGCGTCGGCCTGCCTGTGGCCGTGACTGAGAACTGCACCGTGGCCCCGACGGTCACCGACTGGCTCTGCGGTTGCACGGTGATGACTGGACTCATCAGGACCATACTCATGCGGATGGCATCGTTGTCCGTGTCAGCCACATAGACGTTTCCGGCGGCATCCGTCGCGATTCCTGTGGGATAGTAGAACCGGGCTATCACGCCGCCACCATCGGTAGAGCCATTGGCGCCCGCCTGCCCCGCCACCGTCCCAGCGGCGCCCGTCGGGCTGATCTTGCGGATGGTATGATTGTCGGTGTCGGCGACGTACAGGTTGCCCGAGGCATCCAACGCCAGATCTGATGGGAACTGGAACCGCGCGTCGCTGCCGACCCCGTCGCTGGTTCCGCTCACGCCGGCCTGCCCGGCGAGCGTGCTGACGGTGCCTCCAGCCGTGATCTTTCGGATGGTATGATTGCCGGTGTCGGCCACGTAGATATTGCCGGCGCTGTCGACCGCCACGCCCTCGGGCGCGGAGAACCGCGCGGCCGAAGCCGCACCGTCGGCGCTGCCGCGACTGCCGGCGAGACCGGCAACGGTCGTGATTCCCCCGGCCGTGTCGATCCGGCGTATGGTGTGGCTGCCGGTTTCCGCGACGATCACATTGCCGGCGGAATCAAGCGCCACGTCCGAGGGAGAGTTGAAGGTGCCGGCAACGGTGGAAACGACGCCGGCCGCGGTGACGCGGCGGACAGAATTGTTGCCGGTGTCGGCGACGACCAGGTTTCCCGATGCGTCGACCGCGATGCCCGCCGGGAGATTGAACCGCGCGGCGCTGCCAGCTCCGTCGGTGGTGCCCGGCGTGCCCGCAACGCCGGCCAGGGTGCTCACCATGCCCGCGGGCGTGATCTTGCGGATCGTGTGGTTGTTGGTGTCCGTGACATACACGTTGCCGGTGCTGTCGACAACCAGATCCGAGGGTTTGTTGAACCGAGCGGTGCCGCCCATGCCGTCGGTGTTGCCGCTGACGCCAGGCGAGCCGGCGAAGGTCGCGATCGTCAGCGGATTGGCGACGATCAGCGTCGCCGGCGAGGTGGTGGCGCTGCCCACGGTATTCGTAAGCACGCATCGGAATGAGTCGCCGCTCATCGCCTCGGTGACCGGATTCACAGTGAGGGTGGTTGTGGTCACGCCGCTGTACGGGGCGTTGTTGACTAGGTCGGCCCAAGTGGCGCTGCCGCTAGTACGGCGCTGCCAGAGGTAGGTCGGTTCCGGATTGCCGATGACCGTGGTGCCGAAGACCGCGCTGCCGCCCGGGGCCACCGTCCGGCTCACGGGTTGCCCGATGTTTGTGGGCGCGAACGCTGACGCGCCGAGCGCGAGGGCCAGGGCAGCCACGTTGGGAGTCCCGATGCCGGTGACCATGTCGTAGCCGATGCCGGCGCTGTAGGCACCGTTGTTTCCGCTGGTGATGTCGTGAAAGGCGCTGGTCCCGATTAACGGGTAGAGATGCTCTCCAAGCAGGCCGAGCGGCGGCTGGCCCGCCGTGGCGCGCGCCTGGTTAAGCAGGGCGGTGAGTCCAGACCAGAGCGGAGCGCTGAAGCTCGTGCCCCCATAGTTCGAGGCG
>CAZKDK010000309.1:0-4282 GCA_964551145.1 uncultured Opitutaceae bacterium
CACCCCACGGCACTGGCAGTACGTCGCTACCGTTGCTACCTTCCGGTCCTGGCGGAGTTCACGCGCCTGGCCATGCATGGGACCTGGCCACCGCGCAAACTGGGCCGGGCGACACCCACTGCAACACCTATTTTGCGGCTTTCGGCGGCGGCGGGCCGAACTCGAAGGGTATTTCAGCCACCGTTTGGACCGGCCGGCCGTTCTTCACCACGGGCAGGAAGCGCCACATCCTCACGGCCGCCAGGGCGGCTTCGCCGCAGGCCGGGTCCGTCGCCTCCTTCACCGAGGCATCCACGGGCCGGCCGGTGGCGGTCACGTGCACGGCGATGACCGCCCGGCCCCTGGCGTTCGCCCGGCGCAGGCGGTCCGGATACTCGGGCGCCGGCCCCAGCAACAGCGCCAGGGGGCTGGACTGCACGGACGCGACCCGTTTGGCGACCATCTTGTCCAGCGCCGCCTCCCGCTGCTCCACCGGGATGCCGGAGTGCAGCGCCTCCAGGCCGTCCACGAAGATGTGGTATCGGAACAGCCCCTGTCCGAGCGGATGCGACATCGGCACGTGGATGTTCACCACCTTCTGCTCGCGCGGCTCCAGCCGGCCGATCTCGTAGAGGAAATAGATGCGGCCGACCTCTTCGCAATCGATGTCCAGCACCACAAACACGTTCTCCAGGGCGTAGGGCGACTCGAACACGGCGTAGAAATCAACCTGGTTGTTCATCTCGATTGCCGAGTCCGTGAATCCGACGGAGGCGGAGGTCAACTTGACGTGCTGCACGGAGATGAAAACCGGCAGGTACTCCTCAACCGGCAGAAGAGCGAGCTTGCGCCCCTCGGCCACGACTCTCCGGCCGTCCTTCTCCACGACCGGACTGATGCCCCTGGCGCCGCGCACCATCATCTTCGCGCCCTCATATTCCGTGACGGCCACGGTCTGCGCCCGCAGGGCCGGGAGGACCACCCAGAACAGCGCCGAAACTGCCAGCAAACGACAGGCAAATGGGGTTTTTTGCACGGCACCAACATGTCGGATCGGCCCGGGCAGACAAGTCTGCAGTTGCCGTCGGGCCGGACCCTCCAACCAGCGGTCAACGCTGGTCCGCCGTCCCGCCGAGGACCTTCCGGCCGGCTTCGAGCACGGTCGCGATCCGGTCCGGATCGTAGACGCAGCCGGCCCAGACCCCGCCGCCCGCCAGCTGCAGTGCGGCCCACAGCCGGGTGTCCGCCGGCAGCGCCGCGTTCGGCATCAGATCGGGCCGCGGCGGCCGGCCGGCCAGGACCTGCCGTCCCTCCTCGGGCGTGAAGCGGTGGCCGCCGGCCCCCACCAGGTCGACGGCGCCCTCGATCCGGCGGCCGTCGATGCGAATCCGGATGCGGTCGCCGTCGAGCACCCTGCCGATGGGGCCGCCCGCGAGCGCCTCGGGGGCGATGTGCCCAATGCAGGCGCCCGTCGAGACGCCCGAGAAGCGGGCATCCGTCAGCAGGGCCACCTGCTTCCCGCACGGCAGCTGTTTCAGCGCGCCGGTGACCTGGTAGGTTTCCTCCATGCCGGTTCCGAGCGGGCCGACGCCGGCAAGCACGAGCACGTCGCCGGCCTGGATGTGGCCCGCCTTGATCGCGCTCATCGCCGCGGATTCGCTCACGAAGACGCGGGCGGGGCCCTCGAGATCGTAGACGCCCTCGGCGTCGAACAGCACCGGGTCGATCGCGGTCGCCTTCACCACCGAGCCTTCCGGCGCCAGGTTGCCGCGCGGGAACACCAGGGTGTTGGCCAGCCCGCGCGTCCGCGCCTTCTCCGGCGGCAGGATCACCTCGTCCGGATCAACGCCGTCGAGTTCGCGCAGCAGCTGGCGGAAACGGGTCCGCCGCTCCGACGCCTCCCACCAGTCGAGATTCTCGCCGAGGGTCCGGCCCGTCACCGTGAGCACTGTGGTGTCGAGCAGGCCCAGCCGGCGCAGGTGCAGCATGACTTCCGGCACGCCCCCGGCCAGGAAGACTCGGACCGTCGGGTGGTGGACCGGGCCGTTCGGCAGCACGCTGACGAGGCGCGGGACGCGGCGGTTGACGGCGATCCAGTCGTCCACCATCGGCGGCCTGAGGCCGGCGGCATGGGCGATGGCCGGCACGTGCAGCAGGAGATTGGTCGAGCCGCCGAAGGCGGCGTGGAGCACCAGCGCGTTTCCGATGCTGGCCGGGGTCAGGATCCGCCGCCCGGTCACGCCGCTCCCGGCGAGCCGTTGGAGGGCGCGGGCGGACCGGCGCGCCAGGTCGAGCCACACGGGCTGGCCCGAGGGCGCGAGCGCCGCGTGCGGCAGGGACAGGCCCAGGGCCTCGCCCACCACCTGGGCCGTCGCCGCCGTCCCGAGAAACTGGCAGCCGCCTCCGGGCGATGCGCACGCGCGGCAGCCCAGCTCCGCCGCCTCCTCGAGCGACACCAGCCCGTGCGCATAGCGCGTTCCCAGCGTCTGAACCGTGCCCGCATCCTCGCCCGCGGTCGGCGCCAGCATCACGCCGCCCGGCACGACGACGCCCGGCAGGTCACCCAGTCCCGCAACCGCCATCATCATCGCGGGCAGACCCTTGTCACAGGTGGCGATGCCCAGCACGCCCGCCCGCTGCGGCAACGAACGCGCGAGGCGCCGCAGCACGATCGCCGCATCGTTCCGGTACGGCAGGCTGTCGAACATTCCCGCCGTGCCCTGGGTCCGGCCGTCGCAGGGATCCGAGCAGGAGGCGGCGAAGGGAACGGCGTGCAGCCGCTGGAACTCCTCGGCCGCCGCCCGGACGAGCAGTCCGATCTCCCAGTGTCCGGTGTGGAAGCCGAGGGCGACCGGCCGGCCGTCGTCGGCCCTCAGGCCGCCCTGGGTGCTGAGGATCAGGAACTGGGGCCGCCCGGTCGCCCCCGGCTCCCAGCCCATGCCCACGTCCTGCATCATGCCGAACAGGTCGCCGCTCGGACTGTTGAGGAGCAGCTCGCGGGTCAGCGGCAGGCTCCCGGCCGCCCCGTCGGCATGGGTCCGGATCTGGTAGATCTCGGGCGCGGCCGAATCGAGAACGGGGTCGGGGCGGTTCATGGCGTGCGGGCGCGGCGGGAGGTTCGGATCGCGCACCCGGCTCCGTCAATCCCGGACCGGCTCCTCCAGCGGCGTGACGGGATCGATGAGGAGCCAGCAGAGTGCGCCCAGCCCATAGACGATGGCGGAGATGAGGAAGGCGAGCTGCCAGTCGTGGCCGGTGAATCTGAGAATCAGGCCGACCACCACCGGTCCGGCCATGCCGCCAAAATTACCCATCATGTTCATGCTGCCCGAAACCGTGCCCGCGTATCTGCCCCCGATGTCCATGCAGGTCGCCCAGCTGCCCGGCAGGGTCGTGTCGTTGAAGAAGCTGGCGAGGCCCATGGACAGCATCGCCAGCAGCGGGTCCCGGATGTAGTACGAGGCCATCAGCAATACGCCCGCGCCGGCCAGCCCGACGAAGCCGAAGGAGCGGCGGACGCCCGTGACGCGGCCGGTGCGAACGATCAGGCGGCTCGCGACCACCCCGGCGACCAGCGAGCCGAATCCACCGAACAACAACGGAATGCCAGTCAACGCGGCCGTCAGCATCTGGAGGGAAGTCCCCGGGCTCATCGCCCCCTCGAGCAGGCCGGACAGCCAGCCCATGACAGCGTTGGATTTGATCTCCATGCCCCGCACGTCCTTGAGATACGTCGGCAGCCAGGTGACGTAGAAGTACCACCCGTAGCTGAGGCAGAAATACTGCGCGCCCAGCAGCCACAGGGTCGGGCGCGCCGCGAAATCGCGCCAGGGCACGTCGCCGTGACCGCGGATGTTCTGGTCATTCTCCCTGAGCAGCTCCAGTTCGGCGGCGTTGACGCCGCCATGATCGCGCGGGTTGTCCCGGTACCACCAGTAAAAGACGAGCGCCCAGACCAAGCCCAACAGCGAGAAGACCAGAAAGGCCGTGCGCCAGCTGACGAACGTCATCACGGCCACCACGAGCAGCGGGGCCGAGGCGCCTCCCCAGCGCGCGCCCATCCACATCAAGGCCTGGGCCCGGGTGCGATCCCGGATCGGCAGCCAGGCGCTGAAGGCCTTGGTCAGGTTGGGAAAACAGCCCGCCTCGCCCGCGCCGAACAGAAAGCGCGTTACGATCATCGACGCCTGATTCCACGCCCAGCCGGTGGCGGCGGTGAAAAACGACCACCACAGCACGACGCGCAAGAGAACCCTCCGGGCGCCGATCTTGTCCCCCAGCCAGCCCGTCGGGATCTCAAACA
>CAZKDK010000310.1:0-4267 GCA_964551145.1 uncultured Opitutaceae bacterium
GTCATCGTCAACGATTTCATGGCCGACCGGAGCACCGCGCCGTGGCAGGGGGCCGCGGCGCAGTACGGCCTGGCCTCCAGCGGCTCGTTCCCCGTCCGGTTCGGCGGCCGGGTCTGCGGCCTGCTGGGCATCTACGCGGGCGAACCCGACGTGTTCGGCCTCAAGGAAATCGCCCTGCTGGAAGGGGTGGCGGATGACCTTTCGTTCGCGCTGGACAACCTCCAGCTCGAGGCCGAACGGCGCAGGGCCGAGGAGGCCCTGCGCGAGAGCGAGCTGCGCTTCCGCACCCTCATCGAACACGCGCCCGACGCCGTCTACGTGCACGCGGAATCGACGTTCACGTATGTCAACGACGCCGCGGTCCGCCTCTTCGGCGCCGCCGCCGCCGCCCAGCTCGTCGGCCGGCCGTTGCTGGACCGGGTGCATCCGCAATCCCGTGACGCCGTCGGCGAACTCATCCGGCGGACCATCGCGCAGACGCCGGCCGATCCGCCCCGCGAGTACATCTACCTGCGCCTGGACGGCCGGTCGATCCCCGTCGAGGTCACCGCGGCGCCGGTGACCTATGAGGGCGTCGCCGGCGGCGTGGTCTTCGTGCGCGATATCACGGAACGCCGGCAGGCGCAGGCCCGTCTCGCCGAGCAGGCCACCCTGCTCGACACCGCCAACGACGCCATCATCGTCCGCGATCTCCGCCACGTCGTCCTCTTCTGGAACAAGGGCGCCGAGCGCCTGTACGGTTGGAGTGCGGCGGAGGCGATCCAGCAGTCGATCACCGGGCTCCTCCAGGGCGACCCCGGGATCCGGGAGGTCGCCCACAAGACTGTGATGGAGAAGGGCGACTGGTTCGGCGAACTGCGCCACAGGACGAAGGCCGGCAAGGAAGTCGTTGTCCTGAGCCGGTGGACGCTGGTGCGCGACGAAGCCGGCGAACCCAAGTCGATTTTCATCATCGACACGGACATCACGGAGAAAAAGGACCTCGAGGCCCGCTTCCTGCGCGCCCAGCGCCTGGAAAGCATCGGCCAGCTGGCCAGCGGCATCGCCCATGACCTGAACAACATCCTGTCGCCGATCCTGATGGGAACGCCCCTGCTGCGGCCGGAGATCACGAACCCCCGCATCCTCGGCCTGATCGACGTGATCGAGTCGAGCGCCAAACGGGGCGCGGGCATCGTGCGCCAGATCCTGAGCTTCTCGCGCGGCCTGCAGGGCGACATGGGACCCCTCGCCACGCGCCCGCTGCTGAGCGAGATCGCCAGCGTCATCGAGGAGACCTTCCCGAAGTCGATCAAGCTGCACACGAACTTCCCGGAGGATCTGTGGATGGTGCACGGCGACAGCACGCAGCTGCATCAATTGCTGATGAACCTATGCGTCAACGCGCGCGATGCCATGCCCTCCGGCGGCGTGCTCACCTTGGCGGGCGAGAACGTGCTCATCGACGAGCAGCTGGCCGCGCGGACGCCGGGCGCCAAGGCCGGCCCGCACGTGGTCTGGCTGGTCGGCGACACGGGAATGGGCATTCCGCCGGAGAACCTGGAACGCATCTTCGATCCGTTCTTCACGACGAAGGGTGTCGGCAAGGGCACGGGTCTCGGCCTGTCCACCGTGCTCGGCATCGTCCGGAACCACAATGGCTTCCTCAAGATCGACAGCACGGTCCACCGGGGAACCCAGTTCCGGATCTATCTTCCCGCCGTCGAGACGCCGGTCACCGGGCTGGGCGGCGAACCGGGAGTCAGCGCGGTGCAGCCGGGCCGGGGCGAGACCATCCTGTTCGTCGACGACGAGGAGGGCGTCCGCATGATGACCCGGCGCGTGCTCGAGCAGAATGGATACAACGTGCTGCTGGCCGGCGACGGCGCCGAGGCGGTGGCCGTGTTCACCCACCACGCCGGGGAGATCCAGGTGGTGCTGACCGACATCATGATGCCCCAGATGGACGGCGTCGCCCTCATCCACGTGCTGCAGAAGATGGCGCCGAACGTGAAGCTGATCATGACGACCGGGATGGACGACCCCGCGCTGAGCGCCGCGGTCTCCCAGCTCAGCGTCAAGACGGTGCTGAAGAAGCCGTTCTTCCCGAAAATGCTGCTGCAGACGCTGCGCACCGTGCTCGACGAGCCGCCGGCCCAGCCGCCGGCGCCGTAGGCCCAGTCCGCAATGGCGCTCAGGGCCCCGCCCGCCGGGCGGCCAGACGCCGCGCCATCGCGATGGCATTGCCGAGGCTGCGCGGGCTCGCGGCGCCCCGGCCCGCCAGCGAGAACGCCGTGCCGTGGTCCGGACTGGTCCGCACGAAGGGCAGGCCCAGCGTCACGTTCACCGCCTCGTCGAAATCCACGGCCTTGAGCGGCGCCAGGCCCTGGTCGTGGTAGAGGGCGAGCACCACGTCGAACTCGCCGCGGAGCTGGCGGGCAAACAGGGTGTCCGCCGGCTGGCAGAGGGTCAGCCCGGGATGGGCCGCCTGGAGCCCGCGGAGGATCGGGTTGATGATGCGCTCCTCCTCGTCGCCGATCAGGCCCTCCTCGCCCGCATGCGGATTGAAGCCGCACACGCCGATGCGTGGCGCGGCCACGCCTTCGGCCCGGGCCAGTTCGTCCGCCGCCTGCACGCTGCGGCCGAAATTGGCCGGCGTGAACGCATCCGGCACGCGGCGCAGCGGCACGTGCCAGGTGAGCAGCGCGACGCGCAGCCGTCCGCCGCAGAACGCCATCGTCGGCGCTCCGCCCCAGCGCGCCGCAAAGAACTCCGTCTGGCCGGGGAATCCGTAGCCGATGCGCCCCAGCCACGCCTTGCTCACGGGCCCCGTGACCACGCCCGCAAACTCCCCGGCCGGGCACCCGGCCGCCGCGCGCTCCATCGCCGCCCAGGCAACCAGCGCCCCCTCCCCGGTCGGCCGCCCGGGCTCGGCGGCGAATTCCTCCAGGCCGACGGCAAGCTTGCGGCCCGCGTCAGGCAGGGTCGCCAGCCAGCGGGCCGGCCCGATCACGGCCAGGCCGGCCGCGGCCGCCGGGTTCGCCTTCAACCAGGCGGCGATGATCTCCGGACCGATCCCCGCGGGGTCTCCGCAGGTCAGCGCGAGCAGGGATGGAGGAGGCAGGTTCATCCGGGTTGCCGATTGCGCCGGTCAGGCCGGCAGGTTCCCCCCGGAGTGTTCCGTCGACCACACCCGCCGCGCCCGCGCGATTCCGCGCCGTCCTCCGGAAAAGAACTCGAGGAAGCGGCGCACCTCCGCGCTCTGCACGCCGCGCGCGAGCATCGCCTGCGCCCGGTGCCGGATGTTGCCGCCGTCGAAGAAAACCTCGCGAAATCCCTCCTTGAGTTCGGCCACCGCGGCGGCCGGGAACCCGCGCCGCTGCAGGCCGGCCAGGTTGAGCCCCACGATCTCGTCGCGCTCAGCCGCGATCACGAAGGGAGGAATGTCGAGCGTGATGCGCGCCAGCCCGCCGACCATGGCGCTCTCCCCCACCCGGGTGAACTCGTGAAACGCGGCCCCGCCGCCCACAAACACGAACGATCCCACCGTGACGAAACCGGCCAGCAGGACGTTGTTGGCGAACACGACCTGGTCGCCGACCACGCAGTCGTGGGCCACGTGCGCGCCCGCCATGATATAGCACTGCGCGCCCACCACGGTCCTGCCGCCGGCCACGGTCGACCGGTTGACCGTCACGTTCTCGCGCAGCACCGTCCCCGCACCCACCTGCGCCTCCGAGGGCGTCGCCGGGTCGAACTTCAAATCCTGGGGGTCGCTCCCGATGACCACGCCCGGATGCACCACCACCCCGTTTCCCAGCCGGGCATGACGGGTGACAACCGCGTGGGCGTGCACGATGCAGTCCGCCCCCAGATGGGCGCCGTCTTCGACGATGGCGGTCGCGTGAATGTTCATGGGCGCGGACCGTGGCCGTGCGCGCAGAGACCGCCGGCCGGCGGCCTAGGCCTCCGGCTTGCGGCCCTCGCCCTTCGTCCGGCGCGCCGGCGCGGGCGCGGCCGGGAGGTCAAGCTGCGACTCCTTCAGAAAATCGTAGGTCTTGAGGATGCGCAGCAGCTGCAGGGTGTCCGATTTCCGGTAGTTCCGGTTGGTCTCAACCTTGTCGATGATGTCGCGCAGCATCATCCGGAACGAGATGATCGCGTCGACCCCGCGCTCCTTGAGCAGCTGCACGCTCTGCGTGCGAAAGGGCTCGGCGGTGGGCAGGCCCGGCAGCACGAGGATCTTCGTGATGTCGGGGTGATTGCCCGGCTCGTCGGGATCGACGGG
>CAZKDK010000311.1:0-4241 GCA_964551145.1 uncultured Opitutaceae bacterium
GCCCGACCACCTCTCGACCTACTGCCTGACGTTCGAGGAGGACACCGCGTTGTTCGTGCGCCTGTCGGCGGGGCGGGTGCGCCGCGACGTCGCGGCGGAGATAACTTTCTACACGGAGGCGTGGGAACGCCTCGGCGCGGCCGGCTACGCCCAATACGAGGTGTCGAACTTCGCGCGGCCGGGTCACTGCTGCGCGCACAACGTGAACACCTGGCGCATGCAGGAGTGGATCGGCCTCGGGCCCTCGGCGGCCTCGCAGGCCGGCGGCTGGCGCGGCAGCAACGTGGCGGACCTCGACCGGTGGCTGGCCGACCTGGACGCGGGCCGGCGCTCGGGGGTGGACCGGGTGGAGCTCACGCCGCGGCTGCTGGCGGAGGACAGCCTGATCTTCGGCCTGCGCATGAATGCGGGCGTCGACCTGCCGGCGCTCCGGGAGCGCCACCCGGCGGCGCCGTGGGAGCGGATCGAGGCATTGGCCGCGCGGCTGGCGGAGGAGGGCCTGGCGGAACGGTCGCCGGACGGGAACCTGCGCCTGACGCTGCGGGGGCGGCTGGTGGCCGACGCGGTGGGCGCGCAGATCATGGACGCGATGGCGGAAACCGGCGCGACGGGAGCGAATCGAATTGATTAAGTCGGCCGGAGTTTCTCACTGGAGCATCTCTCCATCCGTGCGCCGCCTGTCCGTCTTCGTCCTAACCCTCTCCGTCGCCGCCGCCGCCTCGGCCCGCGACCGGCTCGAGATCGACTGGCCCACGCCGAACCGCGCCTGGGCCGAAGGGCGGCCGATCGAGACTTTCATCCAGCCGACGGTGTCCGGCGAGGCGCGGTCCGGATGTTTCGGCTGCGTGCGCGACAACGGGTTCCAGTTCCACGAGGGCATCGACATCAAGCCGGTGGGACGGGACCGGCGCGGCGAGCCGACCGACGAGGTGGTCGCGGCGATGGCCGGCGTGGTGCGGCACGTGAACCCGAACCCGGGCGAAAGCAGCTACGGCCGGTACATCGTGATCGAACATCCCCAGGCAGTGCCGGCGGTCTACACGCTGTATGCGCACCTCGCGCGGGTGCTCCCGGGCATCGCCCCGGGGGCGGCGGTGGAGCGCGGCCAGCCGATCGCGATCATGGGGCACTCGGCCGGCGGCTACGCGATCCCGCGGGACCGCGCGCATCTCCATTTCGAGATGGGAATGATGATGACCCGCGATTTCCAGCGCTGGTACACCTGGAAGCGGTTCGGCAGCCCCAACGAACAGGGCATCTGGAACGGCATGAACCTGATGGGCTTCGATCCGCTCGACTTTTTCGACCAATGGCGGGACCACCGGGTGGACAACTTCGGAGATTACTTCGGCCGGATGAAGGCGGAGGTGCGCCTGCGCATCGCCACGCACAAGATCCCCGATTTTGTCGAGCGTTACCCGGGTTTGGTGACCGGTCCGCGGCCCGTGGGCCTCATTGGCGGCTGGGAGATCGCCTGCGACTGGACGGGATTGCCGTTTTCGTGGCGCCCCCTGTCGCCGCTGGCCGTGGCCGGCATGGCCAACAACCAGGTCACCATTCTCGAGGTGGACCACACGGAGGTTGTGCAGCACCGGGCCAAGGTGCTGGTGCGGCGGCACGGAAGCGGCTACGAGCCCGGCCGCGACCTTGAGTCGGTGCTGCAGCAGCTCTTCGACCGGCGCTGACCGCGGTGGCGGCGGGGTTGCTGCAAGTGAGGCGTCAATCGATGATACCGGCGGCCAATGATCCCACCCGGCGCTTCTCGGACCGCGTCGACGACTACCTGCGGTACCGGCCGGGCTACCCGGCAGGCGTGCTCGAACTCCTGCGCGCGGGCGTAGGTTTGACGCCGGCTGCGGTGATCGCCGACATCGGGGCCGGCACCGGCATCTCCACGGAGCTGTTCCTGCGGAACGGGAACCCGGTCTTTGCCGTCGAGCCGAACCGCGAGATGCGCGCCGCGGCCGAGCGGTTTCTCGGCGGCCGCCCGGGTTTCCACAGTGTTGCCGGAACAGCCGAGGCGACGACGCTGCCGCCCGCGAGCGTCGACGGCGTGGTCGTGGCGCAGGCGTTTCACTGGTTTGACGCCGCGAAGGCGCGGGCGGAGTTCCAGCGCATCCTCCGGCCCGGCGGCTGGATCGTCCTCATCTGGAACACCCGGCGCAAGGACACGCCCTTCGCGCGCGCCTACGAGGCGCTGCTGGAGGCGTTCGGAACCGATTACGCGCAGGTGAAACATGAGCGGATCGACGAGGCGGGGCTGGCCGGCTTTTTCGCGCCGGGATTCGGGCGGCACTCGCTGCCCAATGCCCAGGTCCTCGACTTCGACGCGCTCCGCGGGCGGCTGCTCTCATCGTCCTACGCGCCGGCCGCGGGGCATCCGCGGCACGCGCCAATGCTGGCGGATTTGGAGAAGATCTTTCGCGACCATCAAAGCGGCGGCCACGTGCGCTTCGACTACGAGACGCAGGTCTTTTTCGGGCGAGTTTAGGAGGCCGGCGGTAACGACGGCGCGGAGTTCGCTCTCCTGCCGGTCACTCCTCAGGCCTTGCTCCACTCCAGCATGCGCTGAATCGGAACGAACGCGCGGGCGCGAATGTCCTCGGGGATTTCGATCGCCGGGGCGAGGTTGCGCAGCGCGTCGCGCACCTTCTCGATGGTGTTCATCTTCATGAACCGGCAGTCGTTGCAGGCGCAGGTGTCGGTCGGTCCGGCGATGAACGTCTTGTCGGGCACCTCGCGGCGCAGGCGGTTGAGCATGCCGCTTTCCGTCACGACGATGATCTGCCGCGCCGGGTGCGCGCGGGCGAACCCGACCATGAGCTCGGTGCTGCACACCTCGTCGGCCAGGTCCCGGACCGCCTCGACGCACTCCGGGTGGGCGACGACCGGCGCGCCCGGGTAACGCTGGCGCACCTTTTCGATCGCCTGGACGGTGAACTGCACGTGCGCATAGCAGCTGCCCGGCCAGAGCTGGAGCCGGCGGCCGGTCTGTTGCGCCACCCACTGGCCGAGGTTCTGGTCCGGCACGAACAGGATCTCCCGGTCGGCGGGGACGCGCCGGACGATCTTCACCGCGTTGCCGCTCGTGCAGATGACGTCGCTCAAGGCCTTCACCGCGGCCGAGCAATTGATGTAGGCGACCACGTAGAGGTCCGGATGGGCGGCCCGGTACGCGGCCAGGCGGTCGGCCGGGCAGGAGTCCGAGAGCGAGCAGCCCGCCTTGAGCTCGGGCAGAAGGACGCGGCGGGCGGGATTCACGATCTTGGCCGTCTCCGCCATGAAGTGCACGCCGCAGAAGACGATGGTCGCGGCCTGCGTCGCGGCGGCCTGGTAGGACAGGCCGAGCGAATCGCCCACGAAGTCGGCCACGCGCTGGATCGCGTCCACCTGGTAGTTGTGGGCGAGGATGACCGCGTTCCGCTGCCGCTTCAGCTCGAGGACCTCTTTCTGGATCGCCGACAGCGGCGCCAGCGCCTCGCGCGAGGGCGGGAGGATGACGGGTTCGTAATCGAGGACAGCAGGCATCGGTCAATAGCCAATAGACAATAGACAATAGCCGATAGTCAACGGCCTCACGCACAATAGACGGGCGGCCTGGAGCATGCAACGCGCCGCGCCACCGGCTATCGGTTATCGGCTATGGGCGATTGGCTATGATCACCGTGCCGGCGGCACGGTGATCAGTCCGGCGGCGGCAGCTGGGCCAGCAGCTTCTGGAAGGCCGGAAGCTTCTTCAGCCCCGCGAGGTCGGGATCCTGCTCCATCCACTCGCGATCGTCGTAGCCCAGGGTGATTGCGCGTTCGAGCGCGCGCAGCGCGTCCTGGCGCCGGCGGCTCAGTGCGAGGCTGCAGGCCAGATTGTAGTGGGCCGTGGCGTTCCCGGGGCGCAGCCGCACGAGCTTGCGGTCCATCCGGAGCCCGTCGGCGATCCGCCCCTGCTTCGTGTAGAGCCCGCCGAGAATCTCGACGACATCGGTGAACCGGGGGTCGCGCTGGTGGACGGATTCAAAAAAGCGCGTTTCGAACTGGATGTCGGAGGGTGGCCTGGCCATGCGGGAAACTCAGTTCTGGTGATGCGGGCAGCGGCCCGTGGTCCGGAAGGCATTGCAGCGGGCGCTCACCTGGAGGCGCTGCGACACGGGCGTGAGCCCGAGCTTGCCGGACACGGTGCTGCCGTACCATTCCATGAAGGGGGCGTTGATCTCGAAAATCTTGTCGCAATCAAGGCAGATCACCTG
>CAZKDK010000312.1:0-4201 GCA_964551145.1 uncultured Opitutaceae bacterium
TCGTAGCCGGGCCTGTCTGGGCCCCGTTCTTCATATAATGCCAGGAGGTGCTCATAGGAGTACTTTGGGTTGGTGGAGAAAGCGTTCGAGGGTGTGCTGCATCCGCCAAGCGTCAGGTGCCGGAATGCCGGTTCACTTTCACGCGGGGCGATGGTCGGACAAGCGGATCGCGTTCAGAGAATCTTCTCACCGTCCGAACGGATCCGGTTTCTGGGGAATGGGGCAGTTTTGGCGTGGCGGATGGTCGAGCCGGACTTCGGGGCGGTTCCCGTGCGCTGAATGAGGAAGCCTACCAAAGGCCCTTCTTATTAGCAAGAGACTGGCTCCTGTCAAACTGCATGGTTGCCCAAAAGACCTTATTGGCAGATTCGAGGCCCCCGCCGCCCCGGCCGAAATGGACCGCGATCGGCATCCCGGCGGCGGCTGTCCGTGCCGCCCCGTCGCCCGGCGGGGACCCCTGGCGACCCGCGGCTCCCGGCCGCTGCCAACCCCATCCTTGACACCCCCGAGCGGCTCCGGTCACCTTGACCCTCTTTTTCCGACAAAACATGCAACCCACATTCCGCCCCCACCGCAAGAAGCGCGTCCGCCGCCTTGGTTTTCGCGCACGCATGTCCACCAAAGGCGGTCGCAAAGTGCTCGCGGCTCGCCGGCACAAGGGCCGCAAGCGGCTGACTGTGGCCTGACGCCGGCCAGGGCCGTCGCGCTCCGCCTGCCCGCCGCCCAACCGGCGGCCGTCGGGCCCGATCAGCGCCGGGCGGATTCCTCTCCCTTGCACCTCCGCACCCAGCAGCGCCTTCGACGCCAGGATGACTTCCGCCGCATGCGGGAGACGGGAAGGCGCGTCGACCGCGGAGTGTTTACCTTGTGGTGGCGCAGCCGCGAGCCGGACTCGACCGTCGTGCCGGCGTCGCTCGTGCGCGTCGGCGTCGTGGCATCGATCGCCGCCGTCGGTTCCGCGGTGCGCCGCAACGCCGCCAGGCGCCGCCTCCGCGAACTGTTTCGCAGCCACCAGGAGTTGATTCCCCCCGGCACCGATCTCCTGCTGGTGGCCCGCGCCGCCCTGAATCGGCTGGCGTTCCGCGAGGCCGAGGCGAGGTTCGTGGATGCCTGCCGTCACATCGGAGATCATCCCGCATGAGCAGATCGGACCGAAGCCCGTCAATCGCCCGATTCGCGCTCCGGCTCGCGGCCGCCCTGCCCGCCCTCGCGCTGCTCGGCCTGATCTGGCTCTATCGGCGGACCTTTTCTCCCCTGCTTCCCGCGGTGTTCGGCCCGGCCTGCGGCTGTCGCTTCTATCCGACCTGCTCGCAGTATGCGGCCGACGCCGTGCGCACACACGGCCTCTTGGCGGGAGGCTGGCTGGCGACGCTCCGTCTGCTCAAGTGCCACCCCTTGCATCCCGGCGGGTTTGACCCCGTGCCGCCCGTCCGCCGCCGGCCGGTTTGCCGCGCGGTGCTGGGCCCGGCATTGAAACGGCCGTAAGCGCGGCGCACCCCACTCTCACCCTCACCTTTCACTTTCACCGTCCGGATGGACAAAAAGAACACCCTCATCGGAGCCCTGCTGCTGATCGCGGCCTTTGGTGCGCTTTACCTGGGCCAGCGCCTGGCGCCGCCGCCCGTCCGCGCGCCCGAGATCAGCCGTCCGCCCGCGGCCCTCGGCACGGCGCCCGCACCGGCGAACCCCGCGACCACGGCGCCGGGGGTCACGGCGACCGCGACCACTCCGTCGGACGCCACCTTCGCCGCCCTCGCGACGGACAATGCGAGTGCCCGGCTCACCACGCTGGGCAACGATTCCATCGAGGCGACGTTCACGGATTTCGGGGGTGCGATCCTCGACGTTGCGCTGCGGAAATACCCGGCCGAGCTCGGCCGGCCCGATCCCTTCGTGTTCAACCGCGTCCACGTCGATCCAATCCTCGCGATCACCGAGGAATCGATACCGGGGCTGGGCCGCGACACCCCCTACCATCTGGTTTCCGCCACCGAGACCGAGATCGTCTACCGCGCCGTGCTCGACAACCGGCTCGAGGTCACGCGCCGCTACACGATCCATGCCCGCGGTGACGCCACGGGCGATCCGTACGTGATCCGCCACGAGACGACCTTCCGCAATCTCACGAACCAGGCGCAGCCGCTGCCGCGGCTGGCGTTCAGCCTCGGCACGGCGTCGCTCAGCAGCGCCTACGATTACGGGCAGTATCTCAGCGTCGTCGGCTACGATGGTGCCAGCACCGTGTTCACCGATCGCGGGGAACTCGAGGGCGCGGGTACGATCGGGCGCGCGTTCGGCGGTGACCCGAATCCCAAGGCCTTCCTGGAAAAGTCCGGCGCCTTCGTCTGGACCGCAGTCACGGACCAGTTCTTCGCCGCCATCTACAATTCAGACAAGCCCGGCGCCGGCGTGATCACCCGCCGCATCGACCCCGCCAAGCTGCCACCCTTCCCCGGCACCCAGCGGCCCAACGCGGGGCTGACCGGCGCGGAGCGCTTCGACCTCCCCGCGCTGGCGCCCGGCGGCACCGTCACGACCGCGGGCAACCTCTACGTCGGGCCCAAGGAGTACCGCCGCCTGGCCGCGTTCCCCAACAACGAGGACCTGGTCATGCAGTACAGCCGGCGCATCTACAGCCGGATCTTCCTGTGCGGCTACGTCGCCCCGTTCATGAACCACCTCATGAACCGGACGCATCAGTGGGTCTACAACTGGGGACTCGCGGTCATCCTGATGACGCTCATCATCAAGACGGTCAGCCTGCCATTCACCCTCGCCGCATCGCGCTCGGCCAAGCGCATGCAGAAATTCCAGCCGGAAATCAAGGCGCTGAGGGAAAAGTACAAGGACAATCCGCAGAAGCTCAACCAGGCTACGCTCGAGCTGTTCAAGGCGCACAAGATCAATCCGATGGGAGGCTGCCTGCCGCTCATTATCACCATGCCCCTGTTCATCGGCTTCTTCACGATGCTTCAGGGCACGGCCGAACTGCGGTTCCAGGGCTTTCTCTGGGCCCGCGACCTGTCCGCGCCCGACACGGTGCTCCGCCTTTTCGGGATGCCCCTGAACATCATGCCGCTGCTGATGGGAGCGACGATGCTCTTCCAGATGCGCCTGACGCCGCAGCCGACGGTCGACAATGCGCAGGCGAAAATGATGAAGTTCATGCCGATCATCTTCACCTTTTTCTGCTATAGCTACTCGTGCGCGCTTTCGATTTACATGACCGTCAATGGTCTGTTTACCATCGGCCAGCAGATCGTGATCAACCGCATGAAGGACGATGAACCCGCGAAGGGTCCGTCCCCGGCCGGCATGAAGAACGTGACCCCGACCAAGAAGAAGCTTAGGAAATAGCCAGCCCGGGTTCCCGGGATCCAGCGCCAGATCAGTCCGGGCCCGGCCCTCAACCTCAACCCCACACCTCAACCCGAACCCCCGCCATGTCTGGTCATAGCAAATGGGCTAAAGTCAAACGCGCGAAGGCCGTCACCGACTCGCGCCGGGGCAAGATCTTCAGCCGCGTCGCGCGCGAAATCACCATCGCCGCCAAGGCCGGCGGCGGCGATCCCGGCATGAACCCGCGGCTGCGCACCATCCTGATGAAGGCGCGCGAGGCCAACATGCCCGCCGACAACATCGACCGCGCCATCAAGAAAGGCACGGGCGAGCTTCCGGGCGTGGTCTACGACGAGGTGGTCTACGAGGGCTATGCCACCGGCGGGGTCGCCGTGGTCATGCAGGTGACCACCGACAACAAGAACCGCGCCGCCTCCGAGGTGCGCAGCGTCTTCACGCGCTTCGGCGGCAACCTGGCGGGGGCGGGCGCCGTGCTCTACAAGTTCCAGCACGTCGGCCAGGTTCTCATCGGCAGGGACCAGGCCACGGAAGACGCGCTGATGGAGATCGCGCTCGATGCCGGCGCGGACGACGTCATCACGACCGAGCAGGGCTTCGAGATCCGCTGCAGCGTCCGGGTGTTCGATGCCGTCCTCCATGCCCTCGACAAGAAGGCCATCAAGCCCGTCTCCGCCGAGATCGCCTACGTGGCCACGCAGACGGTCCCGGTCACCAGCCTCGACGGGGCCCGGTCGCTCCTGCGCCTGCTGGAGGCGATCGAGGAGATCGAGGATGTCCAGAACGTCTTTGCGAACGACGAGATGGACGACGCGCTGAGCGAGCAGGCCCACGCGGGCCTGTA
>CAZKDK010000313.1:0-4184 GCA_964551145.1 uncultured Opitutaceae bacterium
CATTTTCAGACGCGGTTACTTGCAGGCCAATACATCGACAACCGCTCGTCTCATACCGGCCGAAGTCGGCGCCTAGCGCTGACTACGACGGCAGAAACTTGAACGAGCCGGTCTTCTCTGGAACGCGGAGCCGGGGTTCGATTCCCCCCGCCCGCACCATCTCCAGAGGAGAGCTTGGAACGTCACCCCAAGCTCATACACCTCGGCAGATGCCCTCTAGCCCCGTTCTGCCCATCGCACCGCCCGTAGATCGGGCCGCCCGGGGACGATCGCGGGCGCGCGTGCGCCCTAGGGAATTCGTTCACAGTAGCTTCCCTGCTGAGCCCGGGCTAAGGTTGAGGGGTGCTCGTCATTGGCGTATAAGCGATTTGGCTCATGGCAATGATGACGAAACGTCGCGCTCTGATTTTCGACGATGATGCACTTTTGCGGAAGATGCTATGGGAGATATTCGACCGCCGCGGATACGAGGTATTCACTTACCCTGAACCCGGACTGTGCCCCCTGATATTTCGTGAAGAATGCCCTTGTCCGATCGGTTCGGTTTGCGCGGACATCATCTTGACGGACCTCCAGATGCCCCACATTGACGGGCTTCATTTCATTCAGAAGTTGGTCGAGATGAAATGCCGGAGGCCGCACATTGCGATTGTGTCGGGAAGCTGGGAGGAATCCGACGCGGCGCTTGCCCGGGAGCTTGGCTGCAAGGTTTTTCAAAAGCCCATCACGCTTGATGAGCTCGTTGATTGGATCGAAGAGGTGGAATCTAACCTACCGCCGAACCGGGTCCTTTTCGATTGGGCGTGATTCCGGCATGGCGCCACCGCCTCGTCTCATCCTAATGCCTTGCCCGTCGATCCGTTCTCCGGTGACCCTGTGACGCACACCGGAACCCCGCGCCGGGGGAATCGGTCGGCGAAGGTCGGGGGTGGGGTGATGGTCGGCAGGGTGCGGTAACCGCCTCGCGTCCGCTTGCGTCTCCGAGAAAGAGAGATTTTCTTGTCGCTGCCACCCCGTTGCCTCGACAGCCGGATTCCAGGCTGATAGGTTCCCAACCGACCCCGTACCACAATGAAACCCTCCCTATCGATCGCTGCGCTCTCATTGCTGTGTCTCGTGTTCGCCGCCTGCAGCTCCAAGAATTCGGCCGGGCTGCCGAAGTCCGGGCTGCGCCTGTGGCTGGTCTCGACCCAGGGGGTTCCCGCCAGCGGTCCGGTCGAGAGTTGGGCCGATCAAAGCGGCCGCCACAACGATGCGACCCAGGCGAACGAGCAGAATCGTCCGAAGCTCGTCACCAATCAGGTGAACGGACTGCCCGCCCTGCATTTCACCCAGCAGGAGCGCGACCACTTTGACCTGCCCGATGTGATGCGGGGAGCCGAGGGCGGAGATGCGTTCGCCGTGGTGCGGAGGACGGCGGCGCCGATCTCCGGCCTCTGGTGGTTCGGAGACGCCGATGGCTGCCGCTATCCGGAGGCCGAGAACGGCATCAGGGACGACTTTGCCAGCACGACGCCGAAGATGTTCACGGGAAACCCCCACCTACCGCTCACCGATTTCCATCTTTACGAGGTGGCCGGCGGCAAGAATGTCTGGTTTCAGAACCTGAACGGCAGACAGGTGGCCTACCGGAGCGACAATACGGTCGGTTTCTGCAGCAAGCCGTTGCTTGGGGACGGAAACGGGAGCCTCCTCGATGGCGACCTGGCCGAGGTGATCATCTACGACCGCGTTCTCACTCCGGCTGAACGGCGGAGTGTGACGACCTACATCAGCCAGAAGTACGGGCTCTCCATCGCCGAACCGGCCGCGAGCACAAAATAGCCGGGCCGGCCCTTCCGGGGGCCCGGCCTGGAAAGCAACCCGCCGCTGGGCGGACGGAAGCGACGGTCATCCGTCGACGACCTGGCCTTCAACCGTCTTTTCGGTGGCCGGAAACGACCGGCTGTGACCGGCGACGCACCGCCAGCCCGCATCGGTGCGGGCGTAGAGGTAGGTCGAAGAGAGGCGTGCCGCGAGCCGCGTGCCGTCGACCCAGGCGGCGCCGTGCACCCGGCACGTCAGCACGAAATACGAGCCCAGGGGTTTCACCGTGATGCGATCCAGCCGGTGTCGTTCCCAGCGCACCCCGGGGGCGCAGACGAAACGCTCGACGAAACCCGCCCGATCCAGCACTTGTCCCGACGCGGTCGTATAGGTGAATTCGCCGGACAGCAGCCGCTCGACGGCCGGCTGATCATGCCGCTCCAGCGCATCGGAGAACTCGTGGGCGAACCGGACGATCTCGGTCGAGGGGTCCGGTGCGTCGTTCATACCCTGGCGTGTGGGAGGCGCTTGGGGAGTCGGCGGCGGGGCTGCGCGGGGATTCCGCAGGCGCGGCGGCTCACTTCGCGGCTCCCTTGCCGGGATCGCCGGGCCCCGTGGTCACCAGCTTGGCCCCGGTGAAGGGACTGTACAGGTAGTTCCCGGGAAACTCCTCGCCCGTTTTGGCGTCGAATCTCGGCGGCAGGAAACAGCCGAGCGGCAGCCGCCACCGGAATTCCTTCTCTCCGATATTCACGGTGAAAAAGCCCTCGCGGGCGGGGTCGGCATAGCGCTCGCCCTTCGCGTCCCGGCCCTCGAAGACGATGAACTGCATGCCCTGTCCGAACTGCCCGAGGACCTGGGCGAGGATCGGCCGCATCATCTGGAAGAAGTTGCGGGCATCGGCCGACAGTTCGGCCTCGGCCAGCGGCTGCAGCTTCTGTCCCTGCACGAGCACGCTGGTCTTCTGCTGCAGTTCCTCCTTCGGGGTCCCGGTGAGGCTGGCGCCGATGCCGATTTTCCCCTCGAGCACGGCCAGGACGAGGTACCGGTCGATCACGGCGATGAACTCCTTCTGGGCCTCGGGCGTGATGCGCGCGTCGTCCCGCAGCGACACCTCCCAGTACTCCTTCGGTATCCACCAGACCATGTCGATTTCGTTCTTGCTCTGGCGGAACCGCTGGGTCTCCTGGACGATCTTCTGGATATTGGAGTCGGCCAGGAGGCCGGCGCCGGAGGCGAGGATCAGGAACAGCGCGATCAGGGGTCTTTTCATCACATTTCCTTTTGGGGCGGGGGCGGTGGGGGCGTCCGAGCGTCTAGACGAATCGGCGCAGCATTCAACCGTTTAGTGTCCCGCGGCCGCGCGCGCCGCCCCGGGCCGCCGGTTTCGGGTCCCGGCGAATCCCCGGCGGGCGGGTTGGCGAGCCGCGCCGCGCGAACGGCCGGCGGCTATCCGAACGTGACTCGGAGCAGCTCCGCCAGGCGCAGACTCATGACCTCAAGCCGCGCCCGGTCGCCCCAGCTCTCCTCGGAAGTGCCCACCCGGCCGCGCAGCTGGTCCAGGTCGCGCCGCAGCAGCGGCGCCACCAGACAATAGCGGCTCACCGGGTCCAGCGGCTGGACCGACTCCGCGGGGCCGGATGGCCGCGAGGGGGACGGGAGGCAAACGCGAAGGGAGGCGGGAAAGGCGTAGCGGCGGGTGTCCATGGGCGGAAGGTGTGCCCGCACTGAACCACAGATCGGACAGGCGCGCTCACCGTCTGCTGGCCAAGACCACGCATATCTTGCTGTGCATAGATTGCTGCCAAGGATCGGCGCCACCGGGCACATCCGGAAGGGGCGGCGGGCATTCCGCCGTCGCGAGGCCGATGGCGGGCATAAAGCCCGCCCCACCATTCTATCCGCCTCCGGCATCCCGGTGGGGCGGGGTTCATCCCCGCCGGATCCGCGATTGGCGCGAACGCGGCCATTGACGGGAACCGGCCACTGCCGTAGCAACGACCCGTCAGCCCGGCCGGCCAGCCGCTTCAACCAAAGGCATCCCCATGGGCAATGTTCTGTTCACGATCGCCGCGTACGTATTCATGAGAGCCTTCGAGGTTCTCTTTTCCACGCAGAAGGACCAATCGTGGTACCGGGTGACGGTCCGGATCATCGCCTGCGGCGTGCTCTATGCCGGCGCGGCCGCAATGATCGGGTTCTACTTCACCGGGCTCCATCCGCTCGGCTTCGATCCGAAGTAGGCGCCTGCAGCAGCGAGCCGCTGCCGCAGCAACGATCCGTCAGCCAAGACCGCGAGTCGGGCCGGGTCGCCAGCCCAAACCCGAACATTTCACACCCGCCTATGGCGGGGTCACACACCCCGTCGTGGGGCGGGG
>CAZKDK010000314.1:0-4091 GCA_964551145.1 uncultured Opitutaceae bacterium
TCTCGCGCACGGCGACGCCGGTGATCTGGCGGACCGTGTCGGCGCGGCTTTCGAGATGCTGGACGTTGAGGGTGGTGAACACGTCGATGCCGGCCGCCAGCAGCTCCTCGACGTCCTGCCAGCGCTTAAGGTGGCGGGAGCCGGGGGCATTGGTGTGGGCGAGTTCGTCCACGAGCGCGAGGCGGGGGCGGCGCGCGAGCACGGCCTCCAGGTCCAGCTCCTCGAGGCGGGTGCCGTGGTAGTCGATCGGTTTGCGCGGGATCACCGGCAGGCCCGCGAGCAGGTGCTGCGTCTCCGCGCGCCCGTGGGTTTCGACGAGGGCGACGACGACGTCCATCCCCTCGGCGTGGGCCTTGCGGGCCGCCTCGAGCATGGCGTAGGTCTTGCCCACGCCGGGGGCCATGCCGAAGAAGACCTTCAGGCGGCCGCGGGACTGCCTCGCCTCGGCTTGCTTGAGCGAGGCCAGCAGGGCGTCGGGATCGGGGCGGGAGGGGTCGGGCACAGGGAAAGAAGGTCGAGGCCGGCCGGTCTGGACGCGGCGCCGGACGGCACGGACGCGGCCCGATCAGAGCTCAATGTTTCCCGTGGGTCGAGAAATACCAGAGCATGAGTCCGAACAGGGCCACCTGCACCAGTAGGAAGGCAGCGATCAGCGGCAGCAGGCGGAAGCGCCGTTTCCAGGCCCGGGGCGGCACCAGGTGCTGGTAGCGCCCGACGAGCGGCACAATCTCATAGTCGTCGAGCTCCGCCTTCATCTGGGCGGCGCTGGCGTAGCGGTCCTCAGGATTGCGCGCAAGGGCGTGCAGGATGATTTCCTCGATGACCGGGGTCAGGCGATCGTTGAGCTTGCGCGGCGCCGGCGGGTCGCCCGAGGTCCGCAGGTTCATGATGACGTAGGGGCTCTCGCCCTCGAAAGGCACCTTGCCCGTCACCATCTCGTAGAGGATGGCGCCGAGGCTGTAGATGTCGGTGCGGTGGTCGCCGCGGCGGCCGTTGACCTGCTCGGGCGCCATGTAGTCCGGCGTGCCCATCGTGGGGGAGAAGCCGACGAAGGTGAGACGGCGCATGTGGGCGGCCTTGGCGATGCCGAAATCCAGGATGCGAATGGAGCCGTCAGTGCAAATCATGATGTTTTGCGGCTTCAGGTCGCGATGGACGATGCCCCGCTGGTGCATGTGTTCCAGCGCCTCGCAGATGCGGCTGGCGATGCGGGCGGCATCCTTTTCCGGCAGCGGCCGGAGGGCTTCCATGATGTGCTGGAGGGGGCGGCCCTCGAGGTATTCCATCACGAGATAGGGGCGGCTCTTGGGCTTTCCCACCGGGAAGATCTTCAGGAGGTACGGATGGTCGAACTGCTGGGCGATGTCCTCCTCGCGCTGGAAGCGGGTGAAGGTCGTGACATCGCTCTCGTACTGCATGAACGGCACCTTGAGGGCGACCGTCCGGCCGGTCTCCCGGTCCCGCGCCTTGAAAATGGAAGCCATGCCGCTCCGGCTGATCAGGTCGGTGATCTCAAAGCGGTCGTCGAGGATGTGGCCGGGTGCGAGTTCGGCGCTCAAATTGAAGTCGGTGTAGCTCTTGAAGATCGGGGTGCCATGAAAGTAGGTAATTAAATCGAGTTCGTCCACCCGGATGATTTGCACCGAAAGGTTGTCGTCCGACTGGCGGCGCTCGGCCCGCGCGACCAGGCGGCGGCAGGCCTCCTGCGGCGGATGGTGGCTGGCGATTTCGCGGATCTCGTCCTGGACCACGAATCCGTAGAGGCCGTCCGTGCATTGCACGATGACGTCGCCCTTCGCCAGCTCCGTGCGGCTGGAATCGAACTTGGTGATCGGGTCGGTGCCGATGCTGCGGGTGAGCAGGCTGCGCTTGGGGTCGGCCATGGTCTGGTGCTCGTGCGCGAGCCGGAACCGGACCGAGGGCGCCACGTAGTTGTGGTCGGTGGTGAGCAGCCGGATCCGCCCCTTGGACACATGATAGACCCGCGTGTCACCGACATGGGCGACGTGCACCGCGTTCTCGCGGAACAGCGTCAGGGTGAGGGTGGTCGCCATGCGGCCGCCGTCGCGCTGGGCCATGTTGGGATCGTAGACCGCCTGGCTGGCGGCATCGAAGGCGGCCCGCTGCAGGGCGGCGGGCGGGGCCGACGGCTCGGCCGCGTCGAACACCCGGAGGACGGCGGTGACGGCGAGGCGGCTGGCCACTTCGCCGTGGCTTTCGCCACCGACGCCGTCGGCCAGAATGGCCGCGAAGCCGACCTGCTTGGCCAGCTCGTCGGAGGGCGCCTGCCACAACGCGACGAAGTCCTCGTTGACCGCCCGCACGGAACCCGCGGTCGAGAGCTGGGCGTAGGTGAGTCGCATCGCGGGAAATTAGAAGGGCGGCTTCCCAATTCAGGAAAGGAAGCCGCCCTCCAGCGTCTGTTCAATCTCCCCTGTCCCCAGGGGAAAGTCACTCAAGTCTGGGCGGCGATGGGAGCGTCGGTGCGGAGAATGGCGCGGCCGGCCGCCTTGCTGTTCCGCACGAAATAGACCGCGCCCCAGGCGCCCCAGAGCGCCACGATGCCGAGCGCGATGTACGGCTCGTGCCAGCTCATGCCGGCCACCGAGAACGGCCCGATCAGGTAGAACAGCATGCACACCAGATTGGCCAGCAGCCCAACGAGCGGGATGACCACGTGCTTGATCCCATGGAACATCTGGTGCTGGTGGAAGGCCACCATGGCGACCGCGCACGTCGTCATGTAGAGCAGGAAGGTCCCGAAGTTGCTGACCAGGGTCACGTAGACCAGAGAATTGGGCAGCGAGGCATACGTGCCCTGGTTGAAGATGCCGAAGCTGTACCAGATGTTGTGCTTGTCGAGGGCCGCCGGGGAGGTGCCGCCGAGGTAGCACGTCACCGTGAGCATGCCGATGAAAATGGAGAGGATGCCAAGCGTCCAAATCGAGCGGTGCGGCGTCAGGGTCCGGCCGTGGAGCAGGCCGAAGTGCGCGCCGACTTCCTGGTCGCGGCCCATCGCGTAGGTAACCCGGGCGCCGGTGTTCAGGCAGGCGAGGGTGGTTCCGATCAGCGCGAGGAACACCGTGGCCGCCTGCACGAGCATGAACGCCTTGCCGGCCGCGGCGCTGCCGAAGAGCCAGGTGCCGGTGATGATCATCAGGTCGCCGATCGGGGCGGCGGAGGCCCCGGCGGCCGTCATATTGTATCCGCTGCTGAGCAGATAGTTGGCGGCGAAGTACTCGAACAGGTAGCAGATCGCGCCCTGGATCGTCAGCGACAGCAGGATGGCCCAGGGCAGGTGCTTCTTCGGATCCTTCGCCTCCTCGCCCAGCGAGGTCACCGACTCGAAACCGACCAGGCAGAGAATGGCGATGCACGCCTGGATGAAGGTGTAGCTGAACCGGTGCGGCGCGAGGACGGACGCGGCCGTCGGATGATAGTTGAACTGATCGTTGCCACTGGAGTCCTTGGACCAGGCCGCCGCGGTGTAATCGAGGGCAAACGGCGCCGCCTTGTCGGCGGTCGTGGGCCTGCCGTTGGCATCGGCCGGGACGGGGACGCCGTCATTGTCCTGGGCATCCTGCATCTGGTAGGCGGGCGTGCCGTCCGCATTCGTGGTCGGCTTGCCGCTGGCATCCAGCACCGGGATCGGCTTGTTGTTGGCGTCCAGCTGCGGCGTTTGTGCCACCTGATAGTTCACCGCCACACCGTTGGACAGGTGATAGCCGGCGGAGCCTTGCTTGTGGTTTGCCCGGTAGGCGATGGCCAGGATCGAGAAGAAGATCAGGGCGGTGATCTGGATGACGTTGACGGCCAGATTGACGGCGGTGCTCCCGATGACGCCGCGGTAGGCGACGTAGGAGACGAAGAGCGCGAAGCCGATGCAGAACAGATACATCAGCAGCGGGCTGTTATAGCTGGAAGTGAACGTGTTGGGGAAAAAGCTGGGAGCGAGGTATCCAACCAGCAATGCCGTCACACCGACCATCAGGCCGGGATAGACCCAGTAATACAAATGGCTCGCCCAACCGGTGAAAAACTTGACCACCCGCGCATACCTGAAGGCCTTTGATTTCGAGAGGAACGCCTGC
>CAZKDK010000315.1:0-4084 GCA_964551145.1 uncultured Opitutaceae bacterium
CGCCTGCGCTCGGCGTTCGCGCTCTTCGACGTGGTGCGGATCGACCATTTCCGGGGTTTCGCCGACTATTGGCGCATTCCCTTCCCGGCGGACGACGCCTGCGCGGGCGAGTGGCGGCCCGGCCCCGGCCTCGCGTTCTTCGAGTCAGTTCGGCGCACGCACCCCGGGGCGAGGATCATCGCGGAGGACCTCGGCGACCTGTCGCCGGCCGCCCGCGAGCTGCGGCGGGCCACGGGCCTGCCCGGCATGGCGGTCCTGCAGTTCGCCTTCGGCGGCGGCAGCGACAATCTCTATCTGCCCCACAATCTCGAGACCAACAGCGCGATCTACCCCGGAACGCACGACAACGACACAACCCTGGGCTGGTACGCCTCGGCCGACGAACCGGCCCGCGACCACGTGCGCCGCTATTTCCGGGTGAACGGCGCTGAGGTGGGATGGGATTTCGTCCGCGCGGCCTATGCCGCGGTCAGCCGGCTGGCGGTGATTCCGCTGGGGGATCTGCTGAGCCTCGGATCCGAGGGACGGTTCAATTTCCCGGGCAAGCCCGCCGGCAACTGGCAGTGGCGCTACCGCCCGGCGCAGCTGGACCGCCTGTTCGGCCCGACCGCCGGCTATCTGCGGGACCTGGCCGGCCTCTACGGCCGCGGGGCGCCGGGAAAAGCCAAGCCGTCGGTTCCCGACTGAGCCCCGGGGCGCCGTCCGCGCCGCGGGCTGTCTAGGTTGAGGTCTTAGGTTGAGGTGGAGGTGGACGCGCAGACGGGGGCCGGCGGCGTGGCGGTGGCGAAGGAAGCGTCGCGTCCCCAGAACGGGTGATCCCTGTTGGCGCGGCCGGCGCAAGACGCCGGCCCTACAGGATCGAGGACCCTGCCATGTAGGGCGCCCGTCTTGCGGGCGCCGGTCCTTTATTCGTTAATCTGGCGCGGCCGGCGCCCTCGTCGTCGGAACTGGCATCACCCCAGCACCGCCACGATTCGCGAGCCGTCCTTGAGCCGGTCGACGGGCACGACGCAACCCGGCACCGACCGGCCGTCGACCGTGAGCGTTTTCACCCCGCGGCTCAGGCCGGCGGGATTCTTCACCTCGATCCGCAGGTTCATGCCGCGGAAAAGCCGCCGCATCTTGAAGGCCGCCCAGGCCTTGGGGATGCACGGGTCGATCCGTAGGCCGTCGATCTCGGGCCGCACGCCGAGGATCCAGTGCGTGGCGGTGTAGTAGCTCCACGACGCGGTTCCCGAGAGCCACGGAGTCCGGCTCGCACCTTCGTTGGCGTTGTAGCGCGAATACGTCATCTGGCAGTGGACGTACGGTTCGATCTGCCGGATCTCGGCGCGGTCGTTGTAGGCCGCGGGCATGAACGCCCGGTAGTAGGCGAGGGCCTGGTCGCCGTCGCCCTGGATGACCTCGGCGATCACGGCCCAGCTCTGGGTGTGCGAGAAGATGCTGGCGTTCTCCTTGGCCCCGGCGTTGAAGAGCGTCGCCTTCATGACGTCGGGGTTGGCCTTGATGAACGGTGGCGCGCACAGCGTTATTCCGAAGGGCGTGGCGCATCGTTCCTTCAGCGTCTGGAGCGCCCGGGCCGCCTGCTCGGGGGTGGCGGCCCCGCTGATGACCGCCCAGACTTGGGTGTTCATGTAGACCTGCCCCTCGGCGAAGTTCTTCGTGCCGTAGACCGTGCCGTCCTGGCCGATGGCCCAGATGAACCACTCGCCGTCCCAGCAGACCTTCTGGATGCTCTCATCCAGCTTCTGCTGCTCCGCGCGGGCCCAGGCGGCCTCGGCCGGGAGGCCGAGCTTGTCCGCCAGCCCGGCGTAGACGCCGAGGCCGAAACGGACCTGGAACGCGACGAACACGCTTTCGCCCCGGTAGCCGAGCTTGATGCAGTCGTTCCAGTCGGCCGAAAGCCCGCAGGGAAGGCCGTTGCGGCCGGTGCGCTCGAGGTTGAACTCGAGGGCGCGGCGCAGGTGGCCGAACACGGTCGCCTCGCCGTGGTCGGCGTAGGGCAGGACCTTGCTGTAGAAGCCGACATCGCCGGTCTCCGCCACGTAGGCCGGAACCGCGTTGAAAAACCACTGGCAGTCGTCGCTCCGGTACTCCTCGTCCGGCGGGGGCGTCTCGTGGCCGGGGCGGTGGGTGAACGGCTTGATCACCGGGATCGCGCCGCCGTTGGCGACCTGGCCGGTCAGCATGAGCTCGAGGCGGTCCCGCACGCCCTCGCGCAGGAGCGGGACGGCGCCGAGGATGTCCTGCACGGTGTCGCGGAAGCCCAGGCCGTCGCGCTCGCCGTTGTAGACGAGCGAGGCCGAGCGCGACCACGCGTAGGTGATGAGCGCGTTGTAGGCGTTCCACACGTTGACCATGTGGTTGAGGTCGGGGTCGGGGGTCTCGACCTGCAGCGACGCGAGCGGCGCGTGCCAGGCCGCCTTCAGCTTCTGGAACTCCTCCTGGCAGCGGGCGCCGTTGCCGAACTCGGCGACGGTCCGGCGGCCGTGGCTCGCGATCGTGCCGAGTCCCAGCAGCACGATGAGCTCGCGCGTCTCGCCCGGGGCCAGCACGAGGTCCGCCTGCTGGCCGCCGACCACGTTGTCGCCGTCGGCCAGGAAGTTGGAGCACCTGCCCGCGACCACGACGGCGGGGGCGGCGTAGCCCCCGTAGCCGCCGAGGAAGCGATCGCGCGTCGTCTCGACGCCGGCCAGCGGCGCGCCCGTGAGCGCCATCCACGTCCGGTTGCAGCCGGTCAGGTCCTTGCCGTCGAATTCGTAGTTCGGGTTGCAGGTGACGCCGAGGATGCCGTCCTCGAGCGTGGCCCGCGTGATGAACTGGGAGTACTGCAGGTTGACCTGGTCCTGCCAGGTGTGCCACAGGTTCGCGAACTCGCAGTAGGTGAAGACGGAGATCCGGCGCGGCCGCTTGGTCTTGTTCGCGACCTGCAGCCGCCAATACTCGAACGTCTGGCCCAGCGGCACGAAGTAGAGCGCGTCCGTGGCGATGCCCGCGTAGCGGCTCTCGAGGATGGTGTAGGCGGTGCCGTGGCGGCAGACGGACTTGTATTTGCCCAGCGGCTTGCCGACCGGCTGCCAGGAGGCCGACCAGAAATCGCCCGAGTCCTGGTCGCGCAGATAGAAGTAGCGGCCCGGCTGGTCGAGCGGGATGCTGTTGAAGCGCATCCGCAGGAACCGGCCCGTGGCGCCGCTCTTGTAAAAGGAGTAACCGCCCGCGTGGTTCGTGATGATCGCGCCGTATTCCGTCGAGCCGAGGTAGTTGGACCACGGGCGCGGCGTGTCGGGGCGCGTGATGACGTATTCGCGGGCTTTGTCGTCGAAGTGACCGTATTGCATGGGGCGATTTTGGGGAAACGCGGGCGGGCACAGCATCGCGTGGCCCCCCGGTCGGTGTCCATTCCGAAACGGATTCGGCACCGATCTAGTCACAGAGGTCACGGAGGAAGCACCGAGGGCACGGAGCCTCGGATGGTCGTTGCCTCACCGCCAAGACACAGAGACACAAAAGGGCCCAAACGCAGAGGATCGGAACCGGGACGCCGGGATGTGTCCTATCGGGCCCCGTTGGCCGCAACCAAAAATGGAGGGCGAGCCTCCCGGCGAGCCGTGCCTGAGATCACGAATCCGGCTCGGCCGGAGCCTCGCCCTCCAGCGATACCGTCGAAGAACGGATAGAACCACCGCGGGAGCGGCACACCCGCGCACCCGGCGAATTCGATGCCGTCACGCCTGCCGCACGAGCCACCCGCGAAGGCGGTGGAACACGGTGGTCAGGCTGGCCACGGGTACGCGCGTCGCATTCCTGCCGTCGACCCGCACGAGATACCGCCGTCCGGCTGGGCAGGGAGGCTCGATCAGTTCGACCGCCAGGCGGCGCCGGGTTCGGCAGTCGGTGACTGAGACTCGGAATCGAGGCTTCACCCGCGGCATATACCAAATGACTGACGTTACCCCGCAGCCTTGGCAACCTGTTGGTTTTCTGGTAGCAGCAATTTTGAATCGTTAACGAAGAGAGACATAATACCCTGTTCGGCACAAAGCAGCCCCACAATCAACGACCTTTGTACCTCAGACAGTTCCCT
>CAZKDK010000316.1:0-4046 GCA_964551145.1 uncultured Opitutaceae bacterium
GGGCCCAAGTTCCACCCGGCGCATCCGGGTCGTCGCAGATCAGGGCGAAACCGGCCGTGCCTACCGGCGGCTCGCTCCACTCGAGCAGCGGCGAAACATCCCCGCCGTCGCAGGCGAATTTCGCCGGGATCGGTTGGCCATCCAAAAAAGCCGGGCTCGTCAGTCTCATGGCAGTGTCCTCCTTTGGCGCCGCTCGCAACAGGCCGCCGGCCGCGGCGGTCAGCGCAAGCAGCCATCGGCATCCGCGCGTGTTCACGCCTTGTAGCCGATCTTGCGCAGCAGGTTCTTCCGCCACGCAATATCCGCGTCGCCCTCCACGCCCTTCGGCGGGAAGCCGTCGACGACACCGACGATCCCGCGTCCCTGTTCCGTCACAGCCACGATCACCTCCGTCGGGTTGGCCGTGGCGCAGAAAATGCAGCACACCTCCGGCACCGCCTTGAGGGTATTGAGCACGTTGAGGGGATAGAAGCCTTCGCCCAGAAACACGATGAAGGCATGGCCGGCGCCGATGGCCGCGGCGTTCTTCCGGGCGAGTTCGACCATCGCCGGGTCGGTGCCCGACCAGCGCACCAGGCACTGGCCCGAAGCCTCGCAGAACGCCACGCCGAATTTGATGCCGGGCACCGCGCCCACCAGCGCCTCGTGGACATCCTCGACGGTCTTGATGAAATGGGTCTGCCCGAGGACGAAGTTGACGGCTTCCGGCTTCTCGATCCTGACGGTGGTCAGTTGCATGGCGACCGGATCTTGCACGACCGCGCCCGGGACCGCCAGCCTGCACCGCGCGCAGCGGACGCCCGGCCCGACCTGCATATTCCAGGCATCCTGACGCGCCGAGACACTCCCCGCCCTGTCGGGCACCCCTCTCCCAGAGGGGACTTTGCGTGCGGCTAACTGAATCCCCTCTACGAAGAGGGGTGGCGCGAAGCGACGGGGTGTGTGACCCCGCCGTCGGCGGGTGTGAAAAATCCGGACTAGTCCTTGGGGATCAGATCAGGCTCGTACCCGAGGGCGACGACGCAGTCGTGCACTGCCTTGGTCTTGCCTTCGCTGGTCGGCATCAGGCTGTACGGAAACATGCCCACCGGCATACCCACGCCCATGCCGCGGAATTTCGAGGTGTCGAGCGGATAGGGCAGCTCCCCCTTGGCCTCCATCGAGAACATGCAGGCCCCGCCTTCGGGTCCGACCGCGAGGCTGCAGAATTTGTCCCACTGCCTCTTGTTGTAGGAACTCCAGACGAAATCGCCTCCGTAGACCCGCCGGCCGATCTCGCCGAACAACTCCGTGAGATCCTTCATGAACCGGCCGTCGCCGGGACCCAGATGTTCGCTCCGGGCCAGGGATAGCAGCGTGGGCACATTCTTCGGCTTGGTGGCGAGTTCCAAGGTGGAACTGTCCAGGACGGTGTTCACGGCGCGCTCAGCTTTGGCTGGTTCAGCTGGTCTCGAAGAACCTTTCATTTCATCAACCTTTCGTGGAATGGCAAGCTATCTCATTCGCCCGCAGAGGGTCAGGACATTGGGCCACGGCGTCCCGGCAGCGCGGCACGCCGGCCGCGCTGGGGCTTGGATTCTCTGCACAGATGTCATATCGGGCAAAAACCCACTCACACCGGGCTGGCGGCCCATTCCCGGCGGCTGGGTCCAAGGGGGGTCGGACGGAAATCGCGCCGATTGAATCATTGCGATTCAGACGCTGCAACAAATTAATTGCATCTAACGCAAATGACTAATGAATTAGCGCTTACGTCTGCAAATGCCCCGCCGCTACAACATCTTCCAACATTTTGGAGGCGTAGTTCCAAAGGGCTTCGGAGCCCTCGGCGATATGCGAGTTCCGGGCGACCACGCGGTCGCGGGTCACACCGTGCCGGCGCCACGCGGCTCCCTCGGTCTGACAGTTCAAGAGCATGGGCTGAAAACGGTCGACGGCGGCCGCGAACCTGGCCTCGGGAGTCTGGCGGGCCTCAAACTCATCCCAAAGCGCGCGAAATGCGCGCGTCTGGTCCGGCGGCAGCATGCCGAAGATTCGATCGGCCGCCACCGCTTCGCGCGCGTGCTGGTCCGCCATCGCTTTCGTGTCGTAGGCGAACGTGTCGCCGGCGTCGATCTCCACGAGGTCGTGCACGATGAGCATCTTCAGCACCCGCAGGACGTCGAGGGCGGGGTCGTTGGCGTGCTCGGCGAGGGTGATGACGATCAGGCAGAGGTGCCACGAGTGCTCCGCGTCGTTCTCGGGGCGCCGGCTGTTGATGAGCACCGTCTGGCGGAAGATTTCCTTGAGCCGGTCGACCTCGATGATGAAGCGGACCTGCCGGACGAGGCGTTCACTCGCGGTTTCCATGTCTCACCATGGAAACGGGGGCGGCCCTAGGCGACTTCTTTAAACGATTCCGGGCGCGGGAGCGCCAGCACGGACTCCGGCGATTCCGCCCGCCGCGATTTGGCCGTCAGGATCTGGTGCACCCAGGCGGCGGGGAAAAGCAGCGCCACCAAGCCGACGGCGGTGAGCGTGCGGCTGGCAAAGCTGTGGAAAAGATAGGGCTGCGTCAGGAGAAACGCGCACACCGTGACCTGGAAGCTGAACACGGCCAGCGAATGCCGCCCCAGGAAGGCGAGGGGACGGAAGGTGACGAACTTGGGCCGGTGCGTAGCCACCGCCGCGATCAGGTAGGCGAGCACGATGAAGTTGAGCAGCCGGAGCGGCGCCAGGTGGGTCTTGTCCGCCCAGGCCCAGACCATGTCCATGTTCAGGCCGCCAGGAAGCACCAGCTGCTGGTATTTGAGCACGAGCCACAGCGGGACCGCCACGGCCAGGCAGAGGAGCAGCAGCGCGGGCCGGAAGGACAGGAGCGAACGCGTCCCCTTCGCCCAGTGGTAGCCGAAGAAGGCGCCGATCACGAAAACGACCTGCCATGCAAAGATGTCGAAAGCCCCGAAGTTGACCGGCGCGAATGTGCCGAGCCATCGCTGGAGCACGTCGCGCAGGCCGGCTTGCGAGAGCAGCCAGAGGCCGCCGCTCGTCGCGAACAGCAGGCCCCAGCGACCCCGGCGCAGGGTGCCCAGGATCCACGGCAGCGCCAGCATGAACACGCAGTACATCGGCAGGATGTCGAACAGCCCGGGCTGGTAAACCAACGTGACGCCCATGGTCAGCGCCTCGATGGGATGGCTGAAGAAGAGCGCGGGCGACGTCGTGGAAATGGTGTTGGCGACCAGCGCGAGCAGGAGCAGGCCGACAAAGGCAATCAGGTAGCTGGCGATGTGGGCGCCGTAGATCTGTCCGGCCCGCCGCCGGGCATGGCGCTGCAGCTCCTCGGTCGTGCACCGGGCCGCGCGGCGGGTGTAAACCAGTCCCGCCACAAGCCCCGACAGGAACACGAAGCCCTCGGCGGTGGAGACAAAGCCGAAGGCATAGTCGCTGAACACGCGCAGCTCGGTATCGAGATGGTTCAGCGCGATGGCCACGAGCATGTAGCCGCGCAGCGTGTCCAGACGCTCGTCGCGCCGGAAGGCGCCGTGGGGGGGCACAGCCTCTGATGCGGCGGCTAGGGGCCAGCGGCTTGGCGGGCTGTGCCGACGGTGGGCGGATCGACGAACGCTGACGGGCATATTGGGCTAGTCCCCCAAAAAGGGTGAATGGTTCCGGCGGTTTGCCGGTGGTTAGTCAAGCTTATTGCCAGGAAAATGCGCGGTTGTTGCCAATCCGGTCTATCGCGTGCCTCGCAGGAGTCGCGCCCGCCGCTGCTCATACCAAAGACGCGGAGAAACGATCAGTGGATACAGAGGCCACGGCGCCGCGCTGTCGCCGCGTTGCCGCCCAGGATCAGTTCGTGGATGGTGTCGGGTCAAATTGGCGGCCCGGTGCCGCCGGGAGAGGAATCAGACTCCGGTGAGTCTGCATCGGAAATGAGCGCACGAATCCGATTTTTTCAATCGGTCTGCGCTTCTTTCCGGTCAGGGCGAATCCCGCTGCCGCGCCGCCGGTTCGGGCCGCCGGCCGCCGCGCTCCGGACACGGCCCGGCCGGTGGGTCGCGGCG
>CAZKDK010000317.1:0-4015 GCA_964551145.1 uncultured Opitutaceae bacterium
ATCGAGCTCAAGCCCGGCGAGATCTTCGACTTCACCGTCAAGCCCGCCGGCCCCCGCGAGAGCGCCGAGGAGGTCCGCTCCGTCGACGTCAACTACCAGGACCTCGTCAAGGACATCAATGTCGGCGACACCGTGCTGGTCGACAACGGCCTCATCCGCCTCGAGGTGCTGGAGAAGCAGGCCGCCCACATCCGCTGCCGGGTGCTCATCCCCGGCCAGCTCACCTCGCGCCGCCACCTCAACCTGCCCGGCGTCACCGTCAATCTGCCGGCCTTCACCGAGAAGGACCGGGCCGACGCCCTCGTCGGCCTCGATGAGGGCATCGACCTGATGGCGCTGTCGTTCGTCCGGTCCGCCGCCGATATCGATCATCTCCGGACGTTCCTGCGGGAGCACAACTCCCGGGCCCGGATCATCGCCAAGATCGAGGACCAGTCCGCCATCGCCAACCTGGACGAGATCGTGCGGGCGTGTGACGGCCTGATGGTCGCGCGCGGCGACCTCGGCATCGAATGTCCCTTCGAGGAGCTGCCCATCATCCAGCGCCGGGCCGTGCGCGCCTGCCTTCACCATGGCCGGTCCGTGATCATCGCCACGCACATGCTCGAGTCCATGATCCAGCAGCCGATGCCCACCCGCGCCGAGATCACCGACGTCGCCAACGCCGTCGACGAACGGGCCGACTGCGTGATGCTGTCCGGCGAAACGACCGCGGGCCGGTATCCGGTCGAGTGCGTACGGGTGCTCGACCAGATCGCCCGCCGCCTCGAACAGGAGGAGCCGGACGACGTGCTGGCTCCGGTGAGCCTCGGCGGGGACAAGGTGAAGCTCCTGCACTCGGCCGTGGTCCTGGCCAACGAGCTGCCGGGATCGCTCCTGCTCACGTTCACGCGCCAGGGATTCATGGCGCAGGGCCTCGCGGCCATGCGGCCGCGCACCGCCATGATCCTCGCGTTCACCCCGTCGCTCGACACCCTGCGCCAGCTGTGCCTGCTGCGCAGCGTCGAGCCGTTCCTGATGCCGTTCTCCGCCGACCCCGACGTGACGATCGAGAACGCCATCCTGCACCTCAAGCGCCACGGGCGCGTCGCCGCGGGCGCCAAGCTCATCGTCGTCACCGACATCTTGTCCCAGGACCGCCTGGTCGATGGCGTCCAGCTGCGCACCGTGCGGTGAGGCCCACCTCGTCCGTCCGGTTTTTCCGCCCGCCCTCTGGCCACGACCGCCCAGGCAACATGTCAACTATTGGTTGACATTGCTTCGGCCGGCTGGCCGCGCCCCGTTCCCGGACTACGCTCAACGATCGAGGTGAGGCACGCCGGTCAGGGAGTCTGATTGGAAGGGCGCCGAATAACCGGCGTTGCCTCCGGTGGCTGGTTCGCCCCTCCTTTGTCATCGGCAATGGAGTCGATCACTGCGAGGAAAGTCGCCTCCATCCTCGAATCGTAATCGGAGGGGTTCTTCGGCAGGCTCGGCCAGGCCAGTCTGACCATCACGACACAATCAGCCACCGGCTTGAATGCGTCTCGTATGGAATACGTCGTGGACCCTTGCTGGCCGGAATAGCGCAAGACTTCCCACTCGCCATGCTTCTCCTTCTCAACCTTTCCGTGGGCTCTGCTTGCCAGTAGGCTGAGCATCGAAGCCTTCGCGTCCGGTGATGCCGCCTCGAACAGCGAAATCGCAAGATTTGTAGAATCCGGCGTTCCCTCGTCTGCCGGATTCGCGATCTGATAGATGACGGCTGCCTTCGGCAACTTGCTCTGCACCGCGATCACCGTCCAGTTAGCGCCAACAGTAAAACCGATCTGGCCAGTGTGGGTGACGATGCCCATGCGGACTTTCCCTTCTGGAGCGGCGAAAGCAATCAGCGGAACGAAAGCAAGGGCGAGGAGACGTTTCATCTTTTGGCGAACAGGGTCACTATGCCAACAGAGCGTTCATGACCAAGTTTCATTTCATGCCATTGGTCGATGGTTAGGGAAATCTGAGGGGCAATTCTCTGTCGGGCGATTGCCGTAATCAAAAACACCAATACCGAAACGCCGACCACGTCAGGACGGATGGTAGCCGGCCTGGGCCAGTTCGACCCGCAGGGCGGTGAGCGACACCTGGAGGTCCAGCAGGAAGCCGATCACCGAGCCGACCAGCGCGACCATGCAGAGGATGAAGCAGAGGGTCACCACCACGGCCGCCTCCAGGTGCAGGAGGGCCGCGAGGAACAGCGCGATGATCAGCAGCCCGGCGAGCAGGACGCTCGCGATGGCCAGGATGACGGCCAGCCGGATGATCCGCGCGCGCCGGTAGAGGATCGCGAGCTGCGCGGTCAGGAATTCCCGCTGGCCCGCCGCGGCCGAGGGCAGCTCCCGGGCCAGCAGCCGCGACCGGTCGACCACCCGCCCGAAACGGTTGGTCATGGACAGCAGGAGCAGGCCGACCCCGGAGATCAGGATCACCGGGCCGACCGCGGTTTGGATCACCGGGATGAGTTGTTGCAGCGTGAGCGAGGTCATGGCATTGCCGCCGGGCCGGCGGCGCCCGACGCGTAGCAGAATGCCGCGCCCTTGTCCCGATCCAAAACGGCTCCGCTGGGACGCCGCTCCGGCCCGAACCATGCTCAAGCTTGAGCACCGATTGGGCCGCGCCCGAACCCTGCTCAAGCTTGAGCGCAGATCGGGTCACCCCGCCGGGCGGCCTGCTCGCGCCGGGGCACGATCACGCGGTCGAGGGACTAATTCGAACCAGGTTCAAGCTTGAGCAAAGATCGGGTCACGCCCGCTGGCCAGCCGATCGCCCGGGAAATCCATCGCGAGGACGCCGCTCCGGCCCAAACCGTGGTTAAGGTTGAGCACCGATTGGGCCGCGGCCGAACCAGGCGCCTTAAGGGGAGCGGAGCCAAACCTTGCTCAAGCTTGAGCGGAGATCGGGCGGCAGCGCCGACCCCATCGGCGGCCAAGCTCGAGCAAAGATCGGGCGGCAGGACCGGCCCGACCGGCGCTCAAGCTTGCGCGGGAATCGGGCGCGCCGCACGCGGTCAGTCCGTCAATCGGCCCCGTCGCCCAGGCCGAAAACGGCCCGGACATAATTGTCCACGCTGAATGGCTGGAGATCCTCCGCCGCCTCGCCCAAGCCGACGAAATAGATCGGCAGCTTCAGCTCGCGCCAGATCCCGACGATGGCGCCGCCGCGCGAAGTGCCGTCGAGCTTGGTCACAATCAGCCCGGTGAGGCCGAAGCTCTCGTGGAAGACCCGGGCCTGCTCGATCGAGTTCGTTCCGAGCGAGCCGTCGATCACGAGCCAGGAGTGCCGCGGCGCCGCCGGGTCGTGCTTCTGGAGCACGCGGCGGATCTTCGCCAGCTCCTCCATGAGGTTGTCCTTCGTGTGCAGGCGGCCGGCCGTGTCGACGATCACGTAGTCGCGGCCGCGCGCCCGGGCCGCCTGCCACGCGTCATACGCCACCGCGGCGGCGTCGGCACCGGTGTGGCTGGCGACGAGCTCGAGGTTCAGCCGCTGCGTCCACGCCCGGAGCTGCTCGATGGCCGCGGCCCGGAACGTGTCGCAGGCCGCCACCGTCACCGTCCGGCCGTCCTGGGCGAGCATCCACCCGAGCTTGGCCGCCGTGGTGGTCTTGCCGGAGCCGTTGACGCCGACGAGGCAGATGACCTCGGGCCTGCCCTCCCGGGGCGGACCGCCCGGCGCCGCTTCCGTCCGCTCGAGGCGGCCCTCGCTGCCGGCCAGCGCCCGGCGCAGCACTTCGGCGCCGATGGCGGCGGCCTGCTGCCCGCGGAGCCCCTTTTCCCGGGCATGGGCCCGCTTGATCTCATCCAGGATCTCCGTGGTCGTGGCGACGCCGAAGTCGGCGGTGTACAGCGCCTCCTCGAGCGCCTCGAGCGACGAGGCGTCCAGGGCTCGCCCGGCAAACAGCCCTTGCGCACGGTCGGCCAGGCCGCGCGTCGTCCGGGTCAGACCGTCCCGGAATTTCCTGAATAGGGAGAGCATGCGGTGAGAGCGAAAG
>CAZKDK010000318.1:0-3998 GCA_964551145.1 uncultured Opitutaceae bacterium
CGATCTCGTCGACGAGGCCTGCGCCATGATCCGCACCGAGATGGACTCGATGCCGACCGAACTCGACGAGCTCACCCGGCGGGTCATGCAGCTGGAGATCGAGGAGGCGGCGCTGAAGAAGGAAAAGGACGAGGCCAGCCGGCAGCGGCTCGAGGCGCTGCGCAAAGAGCTCGCCGACCTGCGCGAGCAGGCCGGCGCGCTCAGGGCGCGCTGGGAAAACGAGAAGAAGGCGGTCGAGAAGGTGCGCAAGGTGCGCGAGACGATCGAGCAGGTGAAGCTCGAGATGCAGCGCGCCGAGCGGGCCTACGACCTGAACAAGCTCGCCGAGCTCCGCCACGGCCGGCTGCCCCAGCTGGAGCGCGAACTCGCCGCGCTGGAAAAGAAGAACCGCGAGCGCTCCCTGGTGAAGGAGGAGGTCTCCGAGGAGGAGATCGCCGAGATCGTCGCGAAATGGACCGGCATTCCCGTGACCCGCCTGATGGAGGGCGAGAAGCAGAAGCTGCTCCGCCTCGAGGAGGTGCTGCATGAGCGCGTCATCGGCCAGGATGAGGCCGTGAAGCTGGCGGCCGAGGCCATCCTGCGCGCCCGCGCGGGCATCAAGGACCCGCGCCGGCCCATCGGCAGCTTCCTCTTCCTCGGCCCCACGGGCGTGGGCAAGACCGAGCTCGCCAAGACGCTGGCCGAGTCGTTGTTCGATTCCGAGTCCGCCCTCATCCGCATCGACATGTCGGAGTATATGGAGAAGCACGCGGTCTCGCGCCTGATCGGCGCGCCCCCGGGCTACGTCGGCTACGACGAGGGCGGCCAGCTCACCGAGGCCGTGCGCCGCAAGCCGTATTCGGTCATCCTCTTCGACGAGGTGGAGAAGGCGCACCCCGATGTCTTCAACGTGCTGCTGCAGGTGCTCGACGACGGCCGCATCACGGACGCGCAGGGCCGCACGGTCGATTTCAAGAACACGATCGTGATCATGACCTCCAACCTCGGCAGCCGTTTCCTGCTCGACGGGGTCACGGGCGACACGATTCCGGAAACCGTGCGCGAAAGCGTGATGACCGAGGTGCGCCACACCTTCCGGCCCGAATTCCTCAACCGCATCGACGAGACCATCCTCTTCAAGCCGCTCACGCTCGAGGAGATCACCCGGATCGTGGACCTGCTGCTGGTCGACCTGAACCGGCGCCTGGCCGACCGGCGCGTCACGGTGAAACTCGAAGCGAAGGCGAAGACCTGGGCTGCGGAGAAGGGCTACGATCCGGTGTTCGGCGCGCGGCCGCTCAAGCGTTTCCTGCAGCGGCAGATCGAGACCAAGCTGGCCCGCGCCCTCATCGCCGGCGAGGTGGCCGAGGGCACGACGGTCACGTTCAAGGTCAAGGACGACGAGCTGGTGATGTAGCCGGGGTCGGCGACCCCGGCAAGAATCCGCCATCCGCAGGTGTAGCCGGGGTCGTTGACCCCGGCCAATGGCCAGTGCGAGTCTCACGCCGTGAATGGGCACCGGCACCTCGCTCGCCTGGAACGTGTCTGGGTGAAGCATCCCGCCTATTTCATCACAACATGCGTGGCAAAACGGCGTCCGTTGCTCGCGAGCGACCTGGCACACGAGATCCTCCTCGGCGAATGGCGCAGCTTGTCGGACCGCCATGGCTGGGCCGTCGGTCGCTATGTCGTCATGCCCGACCACACCCATTTTTTCCTCCGGCCGCTTCTGGACTGTCCCAAGCCTCTGTCTGAAGTGGTTGGCCGTTGGAAAGAGTGGACGGCGAAGCGATTGCTGAATGCCTTGGACCAGCCTGCGCCCTTGTGGCAGCCCGAGTTCTTCGATCACGTCTTGCGATCAGAGGAATCGTTGTCAGCCAAATGGACCTACGTGCGGGAGAATCCTGTCCGGGCAGGGCTGGTGGCGCGAGCCGAGGACTGGCCTTACGCCGGTTCGATCGACTTCGAATGACGATTTGGGCCGGGGTCAACGACCCCGGCTACATGAAAGGCGACGTCTGTCGCTGGGACCGGTCGAGAACCTCCGCCGCCACGAAAACCGCGTTGAGATCGGCCCACTCCATGGTCACGCTGCCACCATGCCCCTCGAACCGATCCGGTACTGGCACCGCGCCAGGCAGACCGTCGAGGCCGAGCGCATCTATGGCGAACGCTGGCTGCGTTTCGCCTACGAGAATCCGGTGGGGCGGCTGGCCCTGATGCTGCTGGTGCGGCGCGCGACCTTCTCCATGTACTTTGGCTGGCGCATGAACCACCGCTACAGCGCCACCAAGGTCTTGCCGTTCATCGTCGACTACGATCTCGATGTCGACGAGTTCGCCAAATCGGCGCTGGCCTTCCGGACCTTCAACGAGTTCTTCTGCCGCGCCCTGAAGCCGAAGGCGCGGCCCATCGCGCCGGGGGACGACATCGCGGTGCTGCCCGCCGACGGCCGCCACCTCGTGTTCCCCGACGTCGACGCCGCAGACGGTTTCTACGTCAAGGGAGCGAAGTTCTCGCTCGTCGAACTGCTCGGCGAGGCCGCCCTGCCGCCGGCCCAGCAGACCCTGGCCGCACGCTTCGCCGGCGGGGCCATGCTGATCTCGCGGCTGGCGCCGGTCGACTACCACCGGTTTCATTTTCCGGTGGCGGGCGTGGCCGGCGAGCCGCGGCTCTGCCGGGGCTGGCTCTACTCGGTTCACCCGATTGCGCTGCGCCGGAACCTGCGCTATCTCGTCGAAAACCGGCGCATGGTCACGCTGATCGAGTCGCCCGTCTTCGGGCCGGTGGCGATGGTCGAGATCGGCGCCACCAACGTCGGCCGGATCCGCCAGTTGTTCATTCCCGGGCGCAGCGTCGCGAGGGGCGAGGAGAAGGGCTTGTTCGGATTCGGCGGTTCGTGCGTCGTCACCCTGTTCGCCCGCGGACGCATCCGGTTCGATGCCGATCTGGTCGAGCAAAGCGCGCAGCATCGCGAGACCTACGCCAGGATGGGAGAACGTCTCGGCACGGCCGTGCCGCAGGCCTGAGGAGCGGCTTTCCGGGCGCCGGGCAACAGGCGTCGTCCATCGGAAAAGGCGCCGGCGCGGCCGGAGCCGGCGGAGCGCGCCCCGTCATAGGATCTTCGCCCCAAATGGCTCGGCCATCCGGATTAAGGAACCCGGATGGCGCGGACCGCCGGTTTCCTCGCTGCGTCATAAGTGGCAGCCCCATTTGCATCGAATCCTGAGGCGGGTTAGTTGCCTTGTTTACTCCAGTTTCGGATCCAAACCATTGATGGATTTCTGCCATGAACTCGAAGTTTGACCAATACGCCCATCCCGACGCCCTGGTCGACGGGGCCTGGCTGCAGGCCCACCTGACCGAGCCGGGAATCCGCATCGTCGAGAGCAACGAGGACGTGCTCCTCTACGACACGAGCCATATCCCGGGCGCGGTGCACATCGACTGGCGGGGCGATCTGCAGGACAACACGGTGCGCGACTACATCGACGCCGGCCACTTCGCGGCCGTCTGCTCCAAGAACGGCATCGGTCCGGAGACGACCGTCATCTTCTACGGCGACAAGTCCAACTGGTGGGCCGCGTACGCCCTGTGGGTGTTCCGCCTGTTCGGGCACACCCGGGTGAAGCTGCTCGACGGGGGGCGCGGCAAGTGGCACGACGAGGGCCGGCCGATGACCCGCGACAAGCCGTCGTATCCTGCAACCAAATACCCGGTGCCGGCGAAGCGCCTCGACGCGGAGATCCGCGCCTTCTACGAGGAGACGCTGGCGCACATGCAGGCGCACCAGCCGCTGGTCGACGTGCGCTCGCCCGGGGAGTACCGCGGCGAGATCACCCACATGCCCGAGTATCCGCAGGAGGGCGTGCTCCGCGGCGGGCACATCCCGGGAGCGAAAAGCGTGCCCTGGAAGACCGCGGCCAACGACGACGGCACGTTCAAGACCCAGCCCGAGCTGAAGAAGATCTACACCGAGAACCTCGGCCTCAAGCCGGATGCCGACATCATCGCCTACT
>CAZKDK010000319.1:0-3991 GCA_964551145.1 uncultured Opitutaceae bacterium
GCTTGGGCCAGAGGACCTGGTAGAGAACCTTGCTGGCACCGCCGTTCCGCTTTCCCTTGATGAGCAACTGTCTGACGTCAGGGTGCTCGGAGCCGGAAGTGGCGCGCTCCAGCCGGGCGCGCACGCGGTACCCCTTCGTCTGGCGCGCCTCGACGACTCTGGCGATGAGTTCCTGGGCGGTGGGCGCATCGCCGGCGGCGAAGGCGGGAGAGACACTCCAGAGCGCGATCCCGACCAGCAGGCGGCGCGCGACGCGTGTGCACGCCGGGTTCATTCGTGGCGCAGCGCCTCGCTGGGATGCAGCCGCGAACCGCGGTAGGCGGGATACAGGCCGCCGAGGACGCCCAGCACCAGGGCGATCACCAGGGCGAGGCCGAACAGCTGCAGGCTGATTTCGCCTTCGATCTTTCCGCGGATCCACGGAGTGATCTGCAGGAGCTTGACGGCGACAAACCCGAGCAGGATGCCTTCGATGCCGCCCACGGAACTGACCGCAATCGACTCGTAGACGATCAGCCGGACGATCCGGCTGCGCTTCCAACCGATGGCCAGCAGAACGCCGATCTCGTGGGTGCGCTCGAAAACGCTCATGAGCATGGTATTCATCACGCCGACGGCGCCGACGACGAGCGCGATGAGCGAGGTTGCCCAGCTCATGGCCTTGGCGGCCTGGATGGCCGTGTTGTTCTGCGCCACCTCGCCGCCGGTGAAGGCATTGTAGCCCGGAAGACGGCTCTTGATGGCCTGGCGCAGTTCCTCCACCTGCTGGTCGGTCGTGTCGGGAGCCAGCTTGAGGTTGAAGAAGTTCACCCGGCCCGGGTACTCCATCACGCGCTGCATCTGCCGCAGCGCCATGACGATGGCGCCGTTCTCCACGAGCGCGGCACTGTCGAAGGTGCCACAAACCGTGAAGTCGTCGTTTTCAATGTGAATGGCATCGCCGACGGATTTCCTGAGCACTTCCGCAGCCACGGTGCCGATCACGACGACCTTCTCCGTGTCGTCGGCCGGCCACCGGCCCGAGACCAGCTTGAGATGTCCCCAGAGAAAGCCATCCCGCTCCCAGCCAAAAACGAGAACGGTCGGCGCGTCCTCGATGCTGACCATGTCGCTCAACAGGCCGCTGACGCGCTGCACGTGCGGCAGGTTGAGCAGGGCGCCCTTGATCGACTCCTCGAAAGGCGCCGGCAGCGGATTGCGGCTGGTGATCCGGGTGACGATCAGGTCGGTCCCGCGCGCCGCATAGGCCTGCTCCCAGCTCCTCTGAAACCCCCAGGCGATGCTGGACAGGGCCACCACGGCGGCGATGCCGACCGCAATGCCCGTCATCGTGAGCAGGCTGCGCGTCGGGCGGCGCAACAGGTTCTTGAATACCAGCGTCAGGAAACTCATGGCGTCCCGGCCGGATGGGCCGTGTCCAGAACGATGCGGCCGTCCAGCATCTGCAGCGTGCGCCCGGCACAGGCGGCAACGCCGGGATTGTGCGTCACGATGATCATGCTCATCCCGCGTTGCCGGTGGATGTCACCCAGCAGCTCCATGATGCGTTCCGCGTTGGAGCTGTCGAGGTTGCCGGTCGGTTCGTCAGCGAGGAGCAGCTGCGGCTCGTTGGCGAGGCTGCGGGCCACGGCGACTCGCTGGCGCTCGCCGCCGGACAGTTTGGCGGGGAGATGATCCAGCCGCCCGCCGAGGCCCACGGTCTCGAGCAGCTCCGCCGCCCGCCGCCGCCGCTCCCCCGACGGCCAGGGCATCTCGAACATGGGGATTTGGACGTTTTCGAGCGCGGTGAGCGTGGGCAGCAGGTGGAAGGATTGGAAAATGAAACCGATCGTGCGGGCGCGGAACCGGGGCAGGTCCGGGATGGCCTGCAAGGACTGGCCGCGGAAGGAGATTTCTCCACTGGTCGGTGCGTCGAGCGCCCCGAGGATCTGCAGCATGGTGGTCTTGCCGCTTCCGCTGGGGCCTATGACCGCGACAAAATCCCCCGCGCGAATGGCAAAGCTGACGCCTCGCAGCGCCTGCACCCGGTCTTTGTCGAAATGGCGCGTGACCTCGCGCGCATCGATGAAGACATCATCGGTGGGGCCGGCCCCGCGACGGTCAAATACTGTGGAGGAGCGGGGCGCTGGCGTAGGCATTGCTGAAGTATCGCCTCAGGAACTGCTCGACGATCCGGCTGAGCGCGGCCGGCTGTTCGATATTCGGGGCGTGACCGCAATTCTGGATGAAATGCAGCTCGGCGTGCGGAATGTGTTGCTTGAATTCGTGCGCGGTGGAGGGGGGAGTGACGAGGTCTTCGTTGCCCCACACCAGCAGCACGGGGCAACAGACGCGATGAAGGGTTTCGCCCAGGTTCTCATGCTTGGCCGATCTGGCCATGCGCACGATCTTCATGACCCTCCGGGCGTCCGTCAGAGTGTCGTACACTTGGTCCACCAGGTTCTGGGAGGCGTGGCTGGACTCGAAAAACACTTCACGGACCTTGCAGCGCACCCAATCCTTGCTCGGGTGGCGCGGCACATGATGTTCAAACCCGCGCTTGAACAACCCCGAACTGCCGGTCAGCACCAATGCCGCCACCCGGCCGGGGTTCCGCAGCGCCAGCGAAAGTGCGATGTGTCCGCCGAGCGAATTGCCAGCGATGATCACGCGGTCGACCAACTCGCGGTCCAGGAGTCCTTCGACGTGCCGGACGAGGCTGTCGATGCAGGTTTCGCTGTGGGGCAGATCCAGCACCGGAAGATCCGGCGCGATCACCTGCCAGTGAATCCCTAGTTCGGCAGCGCAAGCCCGCCAGTCTGCTGACCCGCCAAACATGCCGTGCAGCAGCAACAGCACGGGCGGAGGTCCCTTGGGGTTCAGGGGCGCCATGGAAACATTGGGGTTCGGAGCGTGCCTATCTGAGGCAGAACCAAGGCGCAAGAACCAACCGCAGATGAACTGCAAATGCTGTGAAATGATCGTCGGAAAACCGCCGAATCTGCAGGCCGAGACTTGCTTGCCCTCATGCCACGTGCTCCGCGGCCGCGCGGTGGCGGTACTCGTCGAGGATCGCCGCCGTGGCTGTGGCCCCGCAACGGGTCGCCCCGAGGTCGCGCACGCGGATCAGTCCGTCGAGGTCGCGCACGCCGCCGGCCGCCTTGACCTGGACGCGGGGCGGGCAACTCGCGCGCATCAGCGCCAGGTCATGCCCGGTCGCGCCCGCGTAGGAGTACCGGCCGTCGACTCCCTTGACGAAGCCGAAGCCGGTGGAAGTCTTCACCCAGTCGGCCCCGGCGCGGGTCGCGACCTGGCAAAGCTTGCGCTTGAGCTCGTCGCCGTCCGATCCCGCGCTGCCGTGACCCAGGTAGTCGTTCTCGAAGATGACCTTTACCTGCGCGCCGTGCCGGTGGGCTTCGTCCACCACGCTCCGGATGTCGCGCTCGACGTACCCCCAGTCGTCGCTCAGCGCCTTGCCGATGTTTATGACCATGTCGATCTCGACTGCGCCATCCGCGCAGGCCAGGCGGGTTTCCTGGCGTTTGATCTCGGTGGCGCTGTTGCCGTGCGGGAAGCCGACGACGGCGCCGACGCGCACGCCCGTGCCGGCGAGCAGCTCGGCCGCGCGCCGCACCGCGTAGGGCTTGATGCAGACGGAGGCGACGCCGTAGCGGGCCGCCAGCCGGCAGCCATCGTCCAGCTCCTTGTCCGTCAGGGTCGGATGCAGCAGGGAGTGGTCGATCATCCGGGCGAGCTCCTCGTAAGAGTATTTCATGGGGCGGGTGTGGATGCTGGAGGAAGTTGGGGCGGGTGGAAAGCGGTTTGAATGCGGAGCCGTCCTGACCGGCCCGGCCTCCGGGCCCCACCGGGAGGCAAAAAGGCCGCGCCGGGATGGCGCGGCCGGGCGCGAGCGAGCTCGCGGCCTGCATGCGATGGGGCGGTGGAGGGCGCCGCTCCGCTGTCGACGTCTGCGGTCTACTTCACGACTGCGATGTAATTCGCGTCCGCGGCG
>CAZKDK010000320.1:0-3986 GCA_964551145.1 uncultured Opitutaceae bacterium
CCCGCCAAAAGGGCGAGCCGGCGGCGGCTGACCTGGCGGCGCTCGATGCGACGGACTGGGAGGCGGTCCGCGCCTCGATCGAGGCACTGCGGCAGCGGCTCAACAGCATGGGCGCGGTCAATCTGGTCGCGATCGAGGAGTACTCGGAGCTCCGCCAGCGCTACGATTTTCTCCGGACGCAGAGCGATGACCTCACCGGCGCGCGCGGGCAGCTGCTCCAGGCGATCGACGAGATCAACCGCACGTCGCAACGGCAGTTCGAACTCACTTTCGAACAGGTGCGGAAGAACTTTGAATACACCTTTCAGGCGCTGTTCGGCGGCGGGCAGGCGCGCCTCGATCTCGTCCAGGCCGAGGACATCCTGGAAAGCGGCATCGAGATCATCGCGCAACCGCCCGGCACGCGCTTCAAGAGCATCTCGCTGCTCTCCGGCGGCCAGAAAACCCTGACGGCGGTCGCGCTGCTTTTCGCGCTCTACATGGTCAAGCCGTCGCCGTTCTGCCTGCTCGACGAACTCGACGCCCCGCTCGACGAGTCCAACATCGGCCGCTTCACCAAGCTCCTGAAGCATTTCACGAAGGACTCGCAGTTTCTCATCATCACGCACAACAAGCGCACGATCGCCGCCGCCAACGGCATCTACGGCGTGACCATGGAGGAGCGCGGAGTCTCCAAGACGATTTCGATGCGTTTCGACCACGAGCGGGGCGAGGCCGAGGCCGTGCCCGCCACGGTGGCCGAAGCCGTCCGCCAGGCCGCCGCCCCCGGGGCCGAGCCGGCGGTTCCGGTGCCGGCTTCGGCTGGCGCGTGATCCGCCGCGCGCCGCCGATCCTGCCTCAGCGGCCGGTGAAGCGCCTGACAATAAAGGGGGTGACGTCAGTCACGCCCGAACCCGGCGTTAGGAAGATCGGCCGTTCGATGATTATGTCCACCCCCGCCTCCTTGGCGATGGCCGGCCATTCCGCGGCCAAAGGCTCGAGGATATTGTTCAACGGAGCATCCCCGTTGACCTGCCGCTGGGCGAGGCTCTGCATGTCATTGAGTTCCCGGTCAATGGCGTCGAGTTTCGCGGCATCGCCGCCCTTCACCGCCTGGTTCCTCTCGGCGAGCATCGTCTGGAGCTTGGCATTCCAGATTGCAGATCGATAGAACGCCTGCACCACGAGGGCGCGGCTGAACACGCCGACACGAAGGCTGGTCTCAGGTCCAAACTGGGCGCGCACGGGCAGCGCCAGTCCAAAAACAAGCAGCATGAATGCGATCGCTCTGACGGAGGCCGCCGGGAAGAGATTCAATTTCATGGCTTTGTCCTCAGCTTATTGATGTCGTAAAACACCAGCCGTATCAACCCTATTGGCAGGTGCTTGCACTAAAAGAAGGTAAAAGTACCTACGGCGTCTAGGGGTTTCAGACCGGAATGCGGGCCGGCGCAATGGCTGCGGTGCATGCGAGAGGACGAAATATACGCCCGAATCGACACGCGCAGCGCGGCCGGTGTCTTCTGCCGTCGCAAACGGAATGGTTCCAGACGGTTCATGCGCGCAGGCCGATTCTGGAATTGCCAGAATGATAAGTTCACCGCAATCAGAAAGACCACCGGTTCGGTCGTGTCCAGCCGGGAACCCAGCATGTTCGCGTGGCTCAAACGGGTGTGGCGCCGTGGCAGCGAACCGGCGACAGCCGCCGCCCGGCGGGGCGCCGAGGGGGAACGGCTGGCGGCCGAGTTTCTTCACGGGCGTCTCGGCTACGCGATCGTGGTGGCGAACTGGCGCAATCCGGGGGACCGGCGCGAGGAGATCGACCTCGTGTGTCGCGACGGCGAGGCGCTCGTGTTCGTCGAGGTGAAGTCGCGGTCCGCCGCGGCGCTCGTGCCGGGTTACGGGGCGGTCGACCGGCGCAAGCGGAGGGCGCTGCGCCGCGCCATCCACGCGTATCTCACCCGCCTCCGCGTCCGGCCGCGTACCTTCCGGTTTGACGTGGCCGAGGTGTCCGTTCCCGCCGACGGGACCCCGCCGGAGGTCCGCCACTTTCAGAACGTGCCGCTGTTTCCCAAGGGCTATCGCGTGCTGCGGTAGTCCCGGCGGCTGACTCGCGCCCATGGATCCAAACCCGCCCGGAGGCCGGCTCCTTCACCGCGACAGCCGCCGTCCGGCTGGCGGCGGACGGGAGGCGTGGGCCCACCGGCAGGTTCGACTTTCGCGCGCCGACTGTTTTGTTCTATATGGCCGTACGCCGCGGCCCACCGTCCGACCAGCGACCTTCATCCATGCCTGACCTACCGCGCCATCCGTTTCTACAGGGCCTGAGCAAGCACCGGGGCGCGCCGCCGACGGCGATGGTCATCTTCGGGGCTTCCGGCGATCTCACCGCGCGCAAGCTCATCCCCGCCATCTACAACCTCAGCCACGACAACCTGCTGCCACCCGATTTCTCGCTGATCGGATTCGGCCGCACGGCAGTCCCGGACGATGAGTTTCGCGGCCATGCGGAGGCGGCGATCAAGGAATACTCGCGGCGCGAGCTCGACGCGCAGCTGTGGTCCCGCGTGGCGCGCAACACCACCTATCTCGCCGGCGGTTACGACGAACCCGCGGCGTTCGACCGGCTGCGCGCGCAGATCGATCTGCTCGAGACGCAGACCGGCCGCGAGCTGCAGGCGCTCTTCTACATCTCGACGCCGCCGTCGGCCTTCCGCCCCATTCTCGAGAACCTCGGGCGCTCCGGCCTGGCCGGCCGCCATCAGGGCACGCCGGTCCAGTCGAAGGTCGTCATCGAAAAGCCGTTCGGCCGCGACCTGGCCTCCGCCCAGGAGCTCAACCGCGTCCTCGCCGGCGTGTTTCAGGAGCCGCAGGTGTTCCGCATCGACCACTACCTCGGCAAGGAAACCGTGCAGGATCTGCTCGTGCAGCGGTTTGCCAACGCGATCTTCGAGCCGCTCTGGAATCGCAATTTCGTGGAATGCGTGCAGATCGCCGTGGCCGAGGACGGCGGGGTGGGGACGCGCAGCGGGTACTACGAACAGGCCGGCTGCCTGCGCGACATGATCCAGAATCACACCATGCAGCTCCTCGCCCTGACCGCGATGGAGCCGCCGGTCTCGCTCGACGCCGAAGCCATCCGCGACGAGAAGGTGAAACTGCTCAAGGCCGTGCAGCCGCTCGCCCTGGGCGCCGAGGGCGGCGTGGTCCGGGCGCAGTACGGGCCGGGCCTGGTGGGCGGCGAGCCGGTGCCCGGCTACCGCGCGGAGGCCGGCATCAACCCCCAGTCCACCACGGAGACCTACGCCGCGCTGCGGCTCGCGATCAACAACTGGCGCTGGGCGGGGGTGCCCTTCTACCTGCGCTCGGGCAAGCGGCTGGCCCGCCGCGTCACCGAAATCGCCATCCAGTTCAAGTGCCCTCCGGGAACGCTGTTCGCCGGCACGGATACGTTTGACCTCGCGCCGAACACGCTCTCGTTCCAGATCCAGCCGGACGAGGGCAGCACCGTGCTGCTCAACGCCAAGATCCCCGGCCTGGAGACCCGCACCCAGCCGGTGAAGATGCATTTCCGCTACGCCGCCACCTTCGGCTCCAACACGCCCGAGGCCTATGAACGCCTCGTGCTCGACGCGATGATCGCCGACAGCACGCTCTTCATCCGCGGCGACGAGACCGAGGCGTCGTGGAAGCTCGTCACCCCCGTGCTGGAGCACTGGCAGGCGCAGGCGCGCGCCGGCCTGGACGATTATCCCGCCGGCTCGTGGGGCCCGAAAGCGGCCGACGGGCTGCTCGCTCCGCGCGGACACGAGTGGCGAAAACCTTGAGCGGGACGCTCAAGGTTTTCGCAAGTACCAAGTACCAAGTGCCAAGTAACAGGACTCCCTTCGCACTCTGTCGCACATCTCTTGGTACTTGATACTTGTCACTTGAAACTTTTCTCCCATGCCCACTGTCTTTGACGCCTTGCCCGGGATTGAGGTTCCCGTCGGCGGCATCGCGGGCAG
>CAZKDK010000321.1:0-3975 GCA_964551145.1 uncultured Opitutaceae bacterium
TCGGCGACGTCGTCGCCGACCCGCTCAAGATCTCGCAGGTGTGCGCCAATCTCCTCGACAACGCCCTCAAGTACACGCCGCGCAGCTCGCACGTCGTGGTCGAGGCACGTCAGCGCGGCGGCGACGTCGAAGTCTGTGTGCGCGACGACGGGCCCGGGATTCCCGAAGGGGACCTCCCGCATCTGTTCGAGCGGTTCTACCGCGTCGACAAGGGCCGGTCCCGCGAGACCGGCGGGACCGGCCTCGGCCTCAGCATCGTCAAACACATCGTGCAGTTGCACGGCGGCCGCGTCTGGGTGGAGAGCACGCTGGGCAAGGGGACGGCTTTCTACTTCACGCTGCCGCGCGCGGCGTCCTGATCGTCGCCGTCGGCGCGCGGTCCCGGCCGCGCAGCCCCAAAGCCTTGCCCGCCCCCGTCCCGATGGTGTACGGCTACAACCCTCATGCCCCGCGAAGTGTTCGAAGCCGTCCACGCCGCCCGCCGCGCGACCCTGCGCGCCGAGCTCGCCGCCGCGCTGCCGCCGGATGCGGCCGGCCTCGTCCTCGAGATCGGCTGCGGCAACGGGCACTTCCTCACCGCCTACGCGGGGGAGCACCCCGACACGCTGTGCATCGGCATCGATCTCCAACTCGAGCGAATCGGGAAGGCGCGCCGCAAACGCGATCGCGCCGGCCGGGCCAACCTCCATTTTCTGCGCTGCGCCGCGGACGACTTCCTCGGCGAATTGCCCGCCGCCATCCGCCTGCGCGACATCTACGTTCTGTTCCCGGACCCCTGGCCGAAGAAACGCCATCACAAGAACCGCCTGGTCAATCCCGCGTTTCTCGACGCGCTGGCCGCGCGGGCAGGGCAGGGGAGCCGACTCTTCTTCCGCACCGATTACCGGCCCTACTATGACGAGGCCGCGGAGGTCGTCGCGGCCCACTCCCGGTGGCGGCTGCTCCCGTCCGGTCCCTTCCCGTTTGAACACGTGACCATCTTTCAGTCCCGCGCGCCCTCGTTCCACTCGCTGGGCGCCGTGCTCGCGCCCCCGTCGCCGCCGGCGGCCGCCGGTCCGCCGACCGAGTAGTTTTGGTTACGCAGCGGCACCGCTCCGGCTAATGTCTCCCGCCGCAACCGCTCCGTTTGATTTTCGGGGGTTGACCCGCGGTGGCGCGTTTGAATAACAGATGTCCTTTTTACGTCCATCCTGCCGCTTTCTGCGCCTCATGTCCTTTGTCAGAAAACTCGCTCTCCTGCTCCTCGCCGCGGCGCCCTGCCTGACCGCCGCGGCCGCCGAGGAAGGGGTGTCCGCTAAGCCGGGGCAACTTTTCCACCTAGGGCCGCTTCCCGTCACCAACTCCATGGTGACTAGCTGGTTTGTCACTCTAGTCTTGATCCTGCTAATACGGTGGGCGGTCGGTCGCCCTCGACTGATCCCGACTCGCGGCCAGGCGGTGGTGGAGTCGTTGATGGAATCATTGCGCGAGGTTTTCGAGCCGATCGTCGGGCATACGGCGATGCCCGCTGCCTTTCCGCTGCTCGTGTGTTTCTTCGTCTTCATCCTCGTTCATAACTGGAGCGGTCTATTCCCTCTCGTTGGAACCATCGGATGGTCTGAAATCGTGGCATCCACTGGCGAGCGGGTTGGGTTTATCCCGTGGATCCGGCCACATACATCCGATCTAAACGGCACCATAGCGCTTGGCCTCACCTCCTTTGTTGCGTGGTTCATGATCGTAATGAAATACGCGGGACCCCGGCGCCTCCTGTTCGACCTTTTCGGCAACAAGGCTGATCGAAAAGAGCTTCCCGGCGTAATGTATTGGGGCCTTTCTCTGGTATTCCTCCTCGTCGGCGTTATTGAGGTCGTCTCGATTCTTATCCGTCCGATAACGCTCTCCGTGCGTCTATTCGGCAACGTGTTCGGCGGCGAGAGCCTGCTCCATAACACTTCCTTCATCCCAGTTTTTTATTTCTTGGAGATGCTCGTCGGCTTGGTGCAAGCCTTCGTGTTCACCCTCCTGACGTCGGTCTATATCGGCTTGATTTGTAACCACGACGACGACCACAGCGAAGCCGCTCAGAACCACGACGAGGCCCCAGAGGGCGCCCACTGACAGCTTCTCCAACTGCCACTTTCGCGACTGGGAGCATGTACAAACAAAACGTGCACAGCCGCGACCACCAATAACCACCCAACCCTAAACTCCAACTCCTCCATGACAGGCAATATCGCCCAAGGTATGGCTCTTATTTCCGCCGCGTTCGCCGTCGGCCTCATCGGCTTTCGCGCGGTCGAGGCAATCGGCCGCAATCCCGGCGCCTCAGGCAAGGTCCTCGTTCAGTCGATTCTCGCAATGGCGCTTGCTGAAGGCCTCGGGATTCTCTCGCTCCTCTCCCTAAAATAGGCATTCCGTTTCGTTCTTCGTCGTGCCGTTGGGAATTCTCAGCCCAACGGCGGCCGGAACTCCTTCTCTTCCATGTGCGCCTTCGTCTTTGCCGTTGCCTCCGCTGCCGAGGCCCATGCGGTTGCTCCCGCTGGCGGGCCTCTCGACCTGCTCCTCCGGTTTGACGTCGAGTGGCCTTACGTGATTTGGCAGTTCATCAGCTTCGCCGTCCTCGCTGCGGTGTTTTATCAGTTTGGGATCAAACCCATCCTCTCAACTATGGACGAGCGGAACGCTCGCCTCGCCGAGGGGTTGAAAAACGCTGAAGCCACCGCCGGCGAGTTGGAGAAGGCCAAGCAGGACAGCGCCGCGATCGTCAAGCAGGCCCGACTTGAGGGCGCCCGGCTCGTCGAGGAAACCCGCCAGGCCGCGAAGACTTTTCTCGAGCAGCAGCAGGCCGAGGCATCCGCCCGGGCCAACGACCTGATCGCCCGGGCGCGCCAGGCGGTCGAACTCGAGCATAAGAACATGCTCGAGCAGTCCCGCCTCGAGGTGGCGCGCCTGGTGGTCGCCACCACCCGGCAGGTTCTGGCCCGGGAGCTGAGCGAGAGCGAGCGGGCCCGTTACAACGAGGCCGCGACCCGCGAGATCGCCCGCGATTAGGCGCCCGCCGCCTGCCCCATGCGCGCCAGCCCCCAGTCCCGGCAGTTCGCCCGCCAGCTCTTCAGCCTGAGCCTGGCCGACGGGCAGGTCTCCGCCGAACGCGTGGCCGCGGTGCTCTCCCATCTGCAGCGCCATCCGCCGCGGCACCCGCTCGAAGTCCTCAAATGCTACCAGCGCCTCGTGGTGGCGCAGCTCGCCCGCAATCGCGCGCTCGTCGAGCACGCCGGCGCCGTCAACGACGACATCCTCCGCGCCGTCGCCGCCGCGTTCACGCGGAAATACCGGCGCCCGGTCGCCGCGGTGGCGCGGCCGAACCCCGCCCTGATCGCCGGGCTGCGGATCCGCGTCGGCGACGACGTCTATGAGTCCTCCATCGCCGGCCAACTCGCCGCGCTGGCCGCCTCGCCCTGACCCGTTTTCCCCCAACCCCGCTTTCGCACCATCACCCGCGCCCGCGCTCATGAGCACCGTCATCGAACAGATCGAACAACAGATCGCCCAGCTTTCCTCCAAGGCGGTCCGGAAGAACACGGGAACCGTCCGTTCCGTCGCCGACGGCGTGGCCAAGGTCGACGGCCTCTCCGCCGTGATGTACAACGAGATGGTCCAGTTCCCCGGGGACACCGTCGGCATCGCCCTCAACCTGGAGGAGGATGAGGTGGGCTGCGTGGTCCTGGGCGACGTGTCGCATCTCAAGGAGGGTGACGAAGTGCAGACGACCGGCCGCCTGCTTTCGGTGCCCGTCGGCAAGGCCCTGCTCGGCCGGGTGGTCGACGCCCTCGGCCGGCCGGTCGATGGCAAGGGCCCGGTCGGCGCCACGGAATTCTACCCGGTGGAGCGGATCGCCCCCGGCATCATCGTCCGCAAGTCCGTCTCGCAGCCCGTGCTCACCGGCATCATGGCGATCGACTCGATGATCCCGATCGGCCGCGGCCAGCGCGA
>CAZKDK010000322.1:0-3966 GCA_964551145.1 uncultured Opitutaceae bacterium
GGTGGGCGCCAACTATCGCGCGGTCTGTCGCGCGCGCTCGGCAGCCGATTTCATTGCCAAACTCGGGGTGGTGGAGGAGGAGGCCGACGAGAGTAAGTTCTGGATGAAACTGGTGATCGACGGGGAGATGCTGCCGGTCGATCGCGTACGCCCTCTGTGGGGGGAGGCGGATGCGCTGACCGCCATCATGGTGGCATCCCGGAAGACGGTCTCCGGGCGCATGCGAAAATCAAAAGTCGAAAACCGAAATTCGCCATGCCATTGACCGAGATTCTCCGCATCGCGTTTTCCTCGATCGGCGTCAACAAGCTCCGGTCGGGGCTGACGATGCTCGGGATCACCATCGGCGTGTTCTCCGTGATCGGGGTGATGACGGCGGTGACGGCGCTTCGCAACTCGATCGAGGTCAACCTCAGTTTCCTGGGCTCCAACACCTTCCAGTTCGGCAAGTATCCGGTCGCATCCGGCGGCCGCGACCGCCGCAAGTACGACATGCGGCGCAACATCACGCTCGCGCAGGCGCGGCGCTACCAGGAGCTGATGGCGGGCACGACGGACTCCATCTGCCTGAAGGTGTTTCACACCAGTACGGCCGAGGCGGTCTACAACGCGCGCAAGACGACGCCCGACGTCACCTTCGGCGGCACGAACGAGTTTTTCCTGAGCGCCAACCAGTATGAGATCGATCTCGGGCGGAACCTTCAGCCGGAGGACATCGAGCTGGGGCGACCGGTCATTGTCATCGGACAGGACATCGTGAAGCGACTCTTCCCGTCCGAGAATCCCCTCGGGAAGGTCATCAAGCTGAAGGGACGCACGTACACGGTCATCGGCACCTTCGCGGAGAAGGGCACCACCTTCGGCCAGAGCAACGACAACATCGCGATGATCCCGATCACGCGGTTTTTCACCGACATGGGCGGCGAGGTCTATTCCATCAACATCGCCACGGAGGCGCCGTCGCGCGTCGCCTACAACGACACGATGGACAAGGGAATGACCGCCATGCGGATCGTGCGCGGCCTCCGCCCGGACCAGGAGAACGACTTCGAGCTGTACTCCAATGACTCGATCCTGGGCATCTTCGGCAAGGTCGCCGACGTCATCGCGAGCGGCTCGTTCGTGATCAGCGGCATCGCCCTGCTCGCCGCCGGCGTCGGGATCATGAACATCATGCTCGTGAGCGTGACGGAGCGGACGCGGGAGATTGGAATCCGCAAGTCGATCGGGGCCCGCAAGAACTCCATCCTGACGCAGTTCCTGATCGAGGCGGTTGCGATATCGCTCGTGGGCGGCCTGTTTGGCATCGCGCTGGGCGTCGGCGTGGGGAATCTGGCGGCCATCCTCATGAAGGCGGGGGCGGTGGTCCCCTGGAACTGGGTGGGGCTGGGGGTGATTGTCTGCACCGCGATCGGCGTCGGGTTCGGGTTCTATCCGGCGTGGAAGGCGGCGTCGCTCGATCCGATCGAGGCGCTCCGCTACGAATAGGAAATCGCGGCGCCTGGCAGTCGCCGCGATTTCCTCAGGCGCGCCCGGCGGCGCGCGGTTGGGCCAGGGTGGGGATTCTGGACAGGCTCTTCGGGATTTGAAAGGCGCCGCAAAACCGCTCCGCGGTTTTGCCTTGGGAATGCGAGCGGCAGCCGGCCGATCGCATTCCTAGCGGCGGCGGATTTCGGATCCGGGAAAGCGGACCTGGATGCGGTAGACCTTCTTGACGCGGCTGGTGATCTGCCCGCTGGCGGGGTCCAGCCGTTCCGGGATGTCGATGCGGTGCAGGTCGACCATCGCGTGGTAGCCGCGCTCCGAAAAGATGTCGATCAGCATGGCGAGCGCGAGCGGGTCGTCGAGCAGGGGATCCTCGGTGTTGATGGCGGTGAGGCCCGAGATGGCGTGACGCTTGATGATCGACAGCATCTTCTTCTCGATGAACACCACGACCCGCTGGAACAGCTCGGGGTGCTCGTACTCGTAGCCGTCGAGCCGCTTCACCATCTCCTGCCGCGCGTGCACGATGAGCTCGCTCGCGAGGGGCAGGCTGCGCAGCCGGTCGTAGGTGCGCGGGTCGAGCTCCAGGGTGCTCTGATACTGGAGCTCCGTGAGGATGTTGTATTCGACCTCCTGGATCGAGCCCTGGGCGTCGACCGAGTGGTAGTGGAAGAAGTTGCGCAGCGACAGGAGCGCAGCCCAGGTCTGCTCCTTGAACACGCGGTACCGGCGCCGGGCCAGGTTCTCGTCGTAGTCGGTGGCGCGTTCCTCGCGCAGCTCCCCCATGCCGGTGCGCCGCACCTCCTCGTTTTGGGCGCGAACCTCGCGGCCCCGCCGGAGCTGGCGCTGCACCGAGGTGTTCTCGTCGACGAAAAGCACCATGCAATGGATCGTCGGGCGGCGGAAATGACTGCGGAACGGCGTCGCGGAAAACTCGCGCCAGAGGGTCTCCATCCGGTCCACGAGCAGCTTGAGGCACTCGACCTGGACCTGGGTGCGCGGAAACCCGTCGAGAATGCAGCCGTCGCGATACTCGGGCTGCAGCAGGCGCCGGAAGAGGATGTTCACCACCTCGCGATCGCCGACCATGTAGCCGGCATCCTTCAGGCGCCGGGCTTCCGGCGACTCGAGCAGGGCGCTGACGATGATCGGCGGGCAGGTCAGTCCGCGGGTCTTGAGGATGAACGCCGTGTTGGTGCCCTTGCCGGCGCCCGGCGCCCCGCCCAGCAGGATGATCTCCTTCGGAAACCGCAGGTTGTTCAGGCCGAACTCGGCTTCCAGTCCTTCCCAGACCGAGTCGAAGATGATCTGGGCGTCCTTGATCTCCAGATCGGCAAACCGGGCCACCGCCTGGGGCGCCGGGTCGGGACCCCCGGGCACCAGGGGCGTAGCGGCGGGATCGGGGGAGCTCATGGGTTCGGGAGCCTGCGGGAAAAGAAGGCGGGACGCCGGCGGGAGTGGTCCGCCGTCGACGTCTTGACGCCGGGAATACACGGGTCGGGAGGGCATCCGCTTCGAATTAGCCGGCGACCAGATAGTATTCAAATCGCTAATGGATATTTCTGCAAATCCGACCCGAGCGCCGCAGGGCGGAAATCGGCGGCATCTGCGCTGCTGTAGATGCCTAAGATAAAGGTCATCAATGCCATAGAACGAAACGATTCCGGGTCTGTCTCTGGTTTCATTTGTAGGGTCCTGGCTGCGTGACAGAATTCGTCGTGGCGTCTCAAAACTCGATGCAACCGCGCCACGGTCGGTGCCGTCACATCTCAAGTCCCCCGATTTGCACGCTGCCGCAAGGCAGTCACAGGCAGGTCGGGAGGCAGTTGAAGCTGGACTTGGCGGGGCCGCTTTCGGGCGACCCCGCCTTGTTTTCGGCGCCCGGTTCTCCGGGGTTGCCGGACGGGCCGGGGTTTAGGGTTGGCGGGGAACCGCGGGCGCATTTATCTGACAGTGTCTTAGCCCAATGCGTATCCTCATCGTCGACGACGAAGCCAGCATCCGCCGGACCACGGCGATCGCGGTCCAGACCACCGGTCACGAGGCGGTGGAGGCCCCGACGGGCGCCCGCGCCCTGAGGCTGGTCGAGACGGAGGGCTTCGACGTGTGTTTCCTGGACGTGAAGCTCGGGTCCGAGGACGGGCTCGCGGTGCTGGAGCGCCTGCTGCAGGTGGCCCCGGGTCTGGCGGTCGTCATGTTCACCGCATTTGCCAGCATCGCCACGGCGGTGGAGGCCATGCGGCGCGGCGCCTTCGATTTCATCCCGAAGCCGTTTACCCCGGAGCAGATCCGCCAAGTGCTGCAGAAGATCATCCGGACCCGCTCGCTGGAACAGCGGGTGCGCCAGCTCGAATCGCAGCTGGCCGACGAGTCGCCCGAGATCGATCTCACCTCGGCCGAACCCACCGTGCAGCGGGTGCTCGAGATCGCGTTCAAGGCGGCGGACACGCCGGCCACGATCCTCGTCCTCGGTCCGAGCGG
>CAZKDK010000323.1:0-3958 GCA_964551145.1 uncultured Opitutaceae bacterium
CTGGCAGCGGGGGCAGATGAACGAGGCGGTGGCGCCCGAGCGCAACTTCTTGATGACGGCGCCGCACTTGGGACACGGCTTGCCCGGCCGATAGCCAACCAGGAACTTCTTGATGCCGCCGGGCCGGCTGTAGAGGTCCTTCTCGTAGGCGAGGCCGCCACGCCTCGCGGCGGCGCCGAGATTACCGGCGATCGCCCGGTGGAGTCGGACGCGCTCGTCGGCCGTGACCTTCGGAATGGGCCGGTCGGGATGGAGCCCCGCCCGGAACAGGATGTCCTGGATGTAGACGTTGCCGATGCCGGCCACGCGGCGCTGGTCCATCAGCAGTGCCTTGATCGCGCCGCGCCGGCCTGCCAGCAGGGCATCGAAGCGCGCGGCCGTGAATTCGCTCCGGCTCAGGGGATCCAGGCCGAGGTCGGCCGTCATCTTGTGGACGGAAAGCTTCCGGTCGGCCACCGCATGGGCGTAGCCGAACCACCAGAAGCGGATCGTCACGCACGACCGGTCGGCGAAGTCGATCTTGAGCTGGTAGCGCTCGGGCAGCGCAGCCCCCGGCGCGTGCAGCAGGAGATCGCCGCCCATGCCGAGGCTGATCAGGAGCGTCGCGTCCGGAGCGAGGTGCGTGAAGATCCATTTCCCGCGGGAGGCGACCCGGTCGATGGTCTTGCCGCGCAGCAGCGCCGTGAACCGCGCCGGCGACACGTTGAGGCACTTGGGCTGCCGCACCTCCACGCCGGCGATCCGCCGGCCGCGGAGCGCCCGGTGCATCTGTCGGGCGAGGTGATCGATCTCGGGTAGTTCGGGCATAAGCGGGGCGGGCGGGCGTCAGAACCGCCGGGCCAAGCGGGCGGCGGCGACGCTCAGCCCCAGCACGCCGGCGCCGAGCGCGGCAGTGAAGACGAAATAGTGGCCGCCCGCGTGCAGGCCAAGCGCCGTGATGAGCGCAGGCGAGAAGCCGGCGAGGATTCGGCCGAGATTATAGGCCGCGCCGGACAGCATCGTCCGGTACTCACCGAACACCTCGTTGAAGAATGCGCCCATCAGGCCGAATGGCAGTCCGTTGAGCAGCGGCAGCACGAGCGCGAACGCGAGCGTCCGCTGCGGCCACGCGCTCGTCCAGGCCCACACGGACAGGGCCAGCAGCGCCGCGGCGTAGAGCGCCAGGCCGCGCCCCACTCCCAGCCGGCGCACGACCCAGGCGCCCGCCAGCATGCCGGGAACGATGTTGCCCCAGAAGAACACCGTGTAGAGGAACGACTGGGGAAGGTCCTTCGCGAAGAACACGTTGATCGTGCCGCTGGCGATCGTGAGCGCCGCCACGCCGAAGCACACCGCGAAAGGGCGGGCGTTGGCGCGCACCGCTCCAAACCCGCGCCGGTCGAGCGTCGAGGGTCGAGAGCCGAGTGCAATTTCATCTGCTTTCGGGCCCACGGCCCCAGCCGCCTCAACCTTACCCCTCGCATCTGACCCCTTACCCGCGGCCGAGTTCGACTCGGCCGCCAGAACCCTCCACCGCACGGCCGAGAGCACGGCGACCGGAACGAGCGACGCCGCGAACAGCCAGCGCCAGCCCCACAGCGGCAGCAGCTCGTTCCGCGCCGCCGCCGCGAGCAGACCCCCGAGGATCGCGAACTGGAGCAGGGCGGAAAAACGGTAGCGCGTCTCCCGATCGACCCGTTCCGTGAGATAGGTGTGGCTGATGCCCCACTCCGCGCCGAGCGCCAGCGAGGCGAGCACCCGGAATCCGAGCACGCTCGCCAAATTCCACGACAGGCTGAGCCCCGCGATGCCCAGACCGTACACGCCGAACACCACGAGCATGATCCGGCCACGGCCGTACCGGTCCGCCAGCCAGCCGAAGCCCAGCGCTCCGACTCCCACGCCCGCCAGCCCGGCGAACTGGAGCCAATCGGAAGCCGCCTGCGTCAGCCCGAAGTGCGCCGCCAGCACCTTCTCGAGATAGACGAAAAGGTAGAGGTCGTAGTAGTCGAACAGCAGGCCGATGAACGCCGTCCAGTAGATCCGGGCGGAGGAGGCCGGGGTGCCGTGATTGCCCATGCGCGCCCCACCGATGGCCGCCGCATGCGCGGGTTGTCAAGCGCGCCGGCGGTGCCGCCCGGATTCCGCGATCCTCGTAGGGCCGCACCTTGCTTTGCCGGGCCGTAGCCTTTGGCGAAGGCCGGGTGCGTGCCGCTCGGGACTCCCGGATTCTTCGCCACAAAAAGGCACCAAAACGCACAAAAAAGATCCGGCCGCCGGACGCGCGGATCCGCACCCCCTGTGTTATCACGGAATTGGATACAACCGCGCGCCGCCTCCAGGCTTCAGGCTTGAATCCCAAGGCATTTTCCGACAACAGGATGATTCGACGCCTGCAGCCGGCGCGGCCCGATGAAATCCCCCCGCTGGATCTGGATATAACACATCCCCGTGCGGCATAATTACCCTGTTCGGCGCACGAATGAACTCAGCTGGTCTTTGCAGGATATTGGCCGCGTCCGTTGCATTCTTGGTCGTAGGCGGCTGTACCGTGCGGAAAAAGGTAGATATTGACCGGATTGTCAGAGAATCGTCCGTGATCGTCCGCTGCGAACTGGTGAACGCCAGTGAAGGAGAGTTCAGGCTAGTCGAGATGTTGAAGAACGACGGAACCGTCGCGCTAAGACGCCAGATAGGTGACACGGTCCGGCTCTTGGGTCCGCCCAAGGCCGGTGAGACGAGCCCTCGAGAGCCGGGACTCATCGTGTTCATCGGCCGGGTCGATCCGCAGATTGAGCTGTGGGACCGCCGAGACATGTCTATGCTGTACGTGATAGACCGCAAGGTCCCGGGATTGGGAGGCATAAGCGTCAATGAACTTCGGTCGATTGTCTCTCGCATATGGACGCCGAACAAACCACCGGAGGCAACGCCGGGCCAGCGCCCACCCACGTCACCGAGTCGTTCTTCCGGCGCGCCTCAGTTCTAACCGTTTGGCGCGTTTCAGCATCACCTATGGATCCGTCGTCGGTAGTCCAGCGGCAGCTTGAAGCCTACAACGCTCGCGACGTCGAGGCGTTGCTGCGCGTCTATGCCGACGACGCCGAGATGTATGAGCATCCCGCGAAACTGGTCGCGCGCGGTTCGTCCGCCATTCGGGAGCGATTCGCCGCCCGGTTCAAAGAGAGGAACCTCCGGGCCCGGCTGATTCATCGAATGGTCGCGGGCGACACGGTCATCGACCACGAGAAGGTGACGCGGACGTTTCCCGAAGGGGAAGGCGAGATGGACCTGGTGATGATCTATCAGGTCTGGAACGGTCGAATCCGGAAGGCGTGGAGCATCGCCGGAGCGAAGACCATCTTTCCCCAATGAGCGCAGTGGCGCCGAACCCGACGGCAGCCCCGATGCCGGCCGGCAACGCGCCCGGAAAAAGCGATCGCCACCGAGTTTGCTATCGACCAGCTTCAATCCTCCGACCGAAGAAACCCCATGATCGCCACCTGTGGATTGGATTGCGGGCGCTGCGGGGCGTTCATCGCCACGCGGGACAACGACGACGCCATGCGCGTCAAGGTCGCGGAGGAATGGGCCCGGCTCTACCACGCGCCCATCAAGCCGGAGCACATCAACTGCACGGGATGCCGATCGGCCGGCGTGAAGACGCATTACTGCGACCAGCTGTGCGAGATCAGGAAGTGCGCCATGGGTAGATCCCTCGGCACCTGTGCCGAGTGTTCCGATTTCCCCTGCGCCAAGCTCGACCCGATTCACCAGGGAGCTCCGCAAGCCAGGCAGAATCTGGAAGCGCTCCGGAAGAACTGACCGGGCGTCGCTGGAGGAGATCCGGGCGATGCTGAAGTCTGGCACGGCGCAGTTGTAGGGCGCCCGTCTTGCGGGCGCCGTCCCGAAAATCCGCCATTGGTGCATTTCGGATTTCCGGCCGACCATCACATCTACGCGGAGCGACTCTCGTTCC
>CAZKDK010000324.1:0-3954 GCA_964551145.1 uncultured Opitutaceae bacterium
ACCCCAGCAAGGCTACTTGGCGGCGATCCCGGTCCCGGCTGCCGCGGGCAGGGCGGGCAGTTCGCGGTGCCGGCGCAGCCACACGGCGAACTGCTCCAGGTACACATAGATGACCGGCGTGATATAGAGCGTCAGCATTTGCGAAACCACCAGGCCGCCGACCACCGCCAGCCCGAGCGGACGGCGGGATTCGGCACCGGCGCCGAGCCCCAGCGCGATCGGAAAGGCACTCGCGAGTGCGGCAAACGACGTCATCATGATCGGCCGGAAACGCACCAGGCAGGCGTCGAAGATCGCCTTCTCCGCCGACGTTTCTCCCCGGGTGCGCGCGGCGAGCGCGAAGTCGATCATCATGATCGCATTCTTCTTCACGATGCCGACGAGCAGAATGATGCCCACGAAGCCCATGATATTGAGCTCCTGGCGGAACGCCCACAGTGTGAACAGGGCGCCAAAACTGGCGGCCGGCAGGCCCGACAGGATGGTGAGCGGATGGATGAAATCCTCGTAGAGAATGCCGAGCACGATGTAGATCACCAGCACCGCCATGATCAGCAGCAGGACGAGGCCACTGTTCGACGAGGCGTACGCCCCGGCGGCACCCACGAAGTCGTGGCTGATCGTCTTCGGCACGTCGCGGCGCACGACCTCGTTGATGGCCGCGTTCGCCTCGCTGAGCGCCGTGCCGGGCCGGAGATTGTAGGAGAGCGTGACCGCCGGCACCTGGCCGAGGTGGTTGACCGAGAGCGGCCCGACGTCGGGTCGCAGCGTGGCCACCGTGTCGAGCGGCACCAGCCGGCCGTTGCGCGTGGGCAGGTAGATGAGCGAAAGCGCCGACTGGTCGCGCTGGAACTGCGGAGCCACCTCCATGATCACATAGTATTGGTTGGTTGGCGTGTAGATGGTGGACACCTGCCGGGTGCCATACGCGCTGTAGAGCGCGTCCTCGATCTGGGCCGGCGTGATGCCGAGCGCGCCCGCGCGGTCGCGCTGGATGTCCACGCTCACCTGCGGGTTGGAAATCTGCAGGTCGGTGTTCACATCCACGAGCTGCGGCAGCGCCCGGAATTTCATCTCGATGTCGCGGGCCACACGGTAGAGCTCGGCGACGTCGGAGCCGTAAAGGGCAAACTGATACAAGGCCTTCGTCTGCTGGCCGCCGATGCGGATGGCCGGCGGTTGCTGCGGGTACACCTGCAGGCCGGGAATGACCGCCAATTGCTGGCGGAGCTGCTGGACCACCACCGGGGCCGGCGCGCGCTGGCTCCGGGGTTTGAGACGCACGATCATGCGGCCATTGTTGAGCGTGGAGCTGCCGCCGCCGCCGCCGATGGCCGACATGAAGGCGTCAACCGCGGAGTTTTTCGCGAGGATGGCCGCGGCCGCCTGCTGGTGGCGCGCCATCTCGTCGAAGGAGACGTCCTGGGCGGCCTCGGTGTAGACGGTGAGGAGGCCCGTGTCGTCGGTCGGGATGAAGCCCTGCGGCAGCAGGCGCGCCACGAGCACGGTCAGTACCACCATGAGTCCGGCCACGCCCGCCGTGGCCACGCGGTGGTGCAGGCAGAACCGCAGCGAGCGCTCGTAGCCCGACCGCATGGCCTCGAAGCCGCGCTCCGAAAGCTGGAACAGCCGCCCGTGCAGGGCCGTGCCGTCCGTCGCCCGGTGCGGGCGCAGAAACCGGCTGCACAGCATCGGCGTCAGCGTCAGCGACACGAGGCCTGACACGAGGATGGCCGCGGTGATCGTCACCGCGAACTCGTGCAGCAGTCGGCCCAGGATGCCACCCATGAACAGCACCGGAATGAACACGGCCACGAGCGACAGCGTCATCGACAGGATGGTGAAGCCGATCTCGCCGGAGCCGCGGAAGGCCGCGTCGCGCACCGGCAGGCCGGCCTCGATGTGGCGCACGATGTTCTCGAGCATGACGATGGCGTCGTCCACCACGAAACCGACCGAAAGCGTGAGCGCGAGGAGCGAAAGGTTGTCGAGCGTGTAGCCGCAGAAATACATCACTACGAAGGTGCCGAGCACGGCCATGGGAATGGCGACGCCGGGAATGACCGTGGCCGGCACCGAGCGCAGGAACAGAAAGATCACCATGACCACGAGCGCGATGGCCAGCAGGAGCGTGAACCGCACGTCGGAGAACGACTCGCGCACAGCCGCGGACTGGTCGCGCAGCACGTCCAGATTCACCGACTCGGGCAGCTGCTTCTGAAAAGCCGGCAGGAGCGCGCGCACCCGGTCGACCACCTCCACGGTGTTGGTGCCGGGCTGCTTCTGAATGGCGAGCACGATGGCGCGGGCGCCCCGGCCGCCTTCGTAGTACCAACTCGCCACGCGATTGGCCTGCACACTGTCGATGACCTCCGCGAGTTCGCCCACCCGCACGGGCGCGTTGTTGCGATAGGCGACGATGATGTTGCGGAATTCGTTCACGTCGGCCAGCTGACCGGTGGCCACGACGGTCATGGCCTGGTGGGTCCCGTCGAGCAGGCCCGTGGGCAGGTTGACATTGTGGGCGTCGAGTGCCGCCTGCACCTCGGACAGCGCAATGCCCCTGCTGGCCAGCAGACGCGGGTCGAGCCGCACGCGCAGGGCGTATTTTTGCGCGCCGTAAACCTGCACCTGCGACACGCCGTCCACCATGGAAATGCGCTGCGTGAGCATCGTCTCGGCATATTCGTCCACGACGGAAAGCGGCAGGGTGGGCGAACTCAGCGCGAGGAAGAGCACGGGCTGGTCGGCGGGGTTCGTCTTGCGGTAGGACGGCGGGGCCGGCATCTCGGTCGGCAGGCGGCGCTGCACCGCAGCGATGGCGGCCTGCACGTCCTGCGCCGCCGCGTCGATGTCGCGCTCGAGCGTGAACTGCAGGGTGATCTGGGTGGATCCGATCGTGCTCGTCGAGGTCATCGAGTCGATGCCCGCGATCGTCGAGAACTGCTGCTCGAGCGGCGTGGCCACCGCCGAGGCCATCGTCTCGGGCGTGGCGCCGGGCAGGCTGGCGGAGACGACGATGGTCGGAAAATCGACGTTAGGCAGGTCGCTCACCGGCAGCAGCCGGTAGGCCATGAGGCCAAACACGCACAGCGCGGCGCTGAGCAGCGTGGTCATGACCGGCCGGCGGATGCAGAGTTCGGGAAGATTCATGACCGGGCGGGTCAGGAGCCCTGTTTGGGCGCGGCGGTTTCGGTCGCGGCGGCCACGCCGTCATCCGGCACCACGAGCGGCTTGGATTCAACCTTCGTGCCGGGCACCAGGCGCAACTGGCCGTCGGTCACGACGGTCTCGCCCTCCTGCACCCCGGAGTGGATCACGGTGAGGCCGCCGACCGACCGGCCGGTCTCCACCACGCGCAGCTCAACGGTGTGGTCCGGCTTCACGACGAAGACCTGGCTGCCGCGTTGTCCGGTTTGCACGGCGCCAGCCGGGACCAGCACGGTGTTGGGCTCGTCGCCCAGGTGGGTGACGATGTCGACGAACTGGCCGGGCCAGAGGGCCCGGTCGGCGTTGGCAAAGACCGCCTTGAGCACAATCGTGCCGGTGGTGGGATCCACGGCGTTATCGATGAACGCAAGCCGCCCTTCGACGGACTTGCCCACGCCGTCGTGCGGACTCGCCGTGACGGTAACCACGCCGGCCGCCAGCGCGGTGCGCAGGCCCGCCAGCGATGCCTCGGGCACGGCATAGGCCACCGCGATGGGCGAGAGCTGGTTGATGGTAACGAGGGCGAAACCCGGATCGTTGGCTTTCACCAGCGCGCCTTCGTGCAGATTGAGCTGGCCGGTGCGTCCCGCGATGGGCGCGCGGATCTCCGCGTAGCCGAGCTGCAGTTCGGCGTTCGCCACGGCAGCTTCCCTCGCCTGCACCTGTGCCCTCGAGGATGCTGCATCCGCGAGGAGTTGCGAGAGCTGCTCCTTGGAAATGGCCTGCTGCTGGTCGAGTTGCCGG
>CAZKDK010000325.1:0-3943 GCA_964551145.1 uncultured Opitutaceae bacterium
TGGCGCGGATCCGGCGGCGGCCCTTCCTCACGAGTTGGTTGATGGTTGGCATATAAAGACTTGAAAATGACGAATGGTGTAGGTGTAAAAGGCGCGAACGCTACCAGAGGGGCTGCCCTCGGCAAGCGTTTTTCGCGAAAAAAAGATCCGGTTCGCGGAATCTGGGATTCGGTTCCCAAACTCGCGGTCCGGTGTGCGTCCCTGGCCGAAACCAAAAACGCGCGACGCTAAGGGAAAAAAGGACGGTTAGAAAAGCATGCCAGCGCAGCGCAAGGCAAGGCCAAAAAAACGCCCGGCCTGCTAGAGGCCGGGCGTAAAACGCCAGGAGCTAAGCTCAACTGGTGTTTTTGGCGGGAGGGATACGGAGATTCGGCAAACCGTCCCCGGATTACAAGCTTTTTCCCCCACGAAAATCGCTCCGCGGCCGGTCACTAGCCCTGGTCGGCAGCACGGTTGGCGATGTCCGGCGGCAGCCGGCTCGCGGCCTGCCCGGAAAAACAGGTCGCGGACACCGGGGCGGCGCAGGACGGAGCAGCGTTTCGATTTCGTTTTTGTGTTTTCGCCGCACGGCGGGCACCGTGGGGAGGCATGTCCCTGGCTCCCCTGCTCGCCCTGACCGTCACTGCCTGGTTCGGTCCCGCCCCGGTCGCCTTCGACGCAAAGTTCCCCGGCAATCCCTACGACTACCGGGCCAACGACGTGCGGGTCGAGTTTGTCGCGCCGGACGGGCATCGGGAGGAGCGGCTGGCCTATTTTGACGAGGGCCGCTGGAAGGCCTGGCTCACGACCGCGCACCCGGGCGCCTACCGCGCGACGCTCGTGCGCAACGGCGGGCCGGTCGCGGTGCCGGCCGTCGATCTCGTCGTGCCCGAGAGCGCCCGGCTCTCGGACGGATTCGTGCGGGCGCAGGGCACGCGGTTCGTGACGGATTCCGGCAAGCCCTATTTCCCCCTGGGGAGCGATCTCGCCTGGCGCTATCCGGACATTCCCCCGCTGCCCGAAATCCTGCACCGGATGGGCGCCGCCGGCATGAACTGGGCGCGCATCTGGGCGTGCGCCTGGGACGGGAAGAATCCGGTCCTGATCCGCCACAACGCCTATTCGGAGAAGCCGGCGGAGATCCGGCGGGAGCGCGCCCCGCCCGGCGAACTGCTGCCCGCCGCGCTGCGCCAGTGGGACGGGATCGTCGCAGCCGCGGAGGCTTCGGGCGTCCGGTTCCAGTTCGTGCTGTTTCATCACGGTCTGGTCAGCACCCGCACCGACTCGAACTGGGACGAGAATCCGTGGAATCGGGCCAACGGGGGATTCCTCGACCGGCCCGGGGACTTTTTCACCAATGAGACGGCGCGCGAATACTCGCGGCGGTGGCTGCGCTACGCGATCGCCCGGTGGGGCCACTCGCCCGCAATCCTGTCCTGGGAGCTGTTCAACGAGGTCGAGTGGACCGACGCGGTCCAGCACGACCACAACTGGCCCGCGGTGATCGCCTGGCACGACGAGATGGCCGCGTTCGTGCGCTCGCTCGACCCGTACCATCACCTCGTGACGACCAGCTCCGCCGTGCAGGAGCCGGGCCTTTACGCGGCGATGGATTACTACCAGCCGCACGCCTATCCGCGGGAGGTTTTCACCGTCATCGCCGGCACCAAACCCCAGCCCGGGAAACCGTGGTTCTACGGCGAGTTTGGGCGCGGGAACACCGAGCTGAACAAGAACGAACGCGGGGTCGTGCGTGACGGCATCTGGGCCGGCATCCTCGCCGGTCATTCCGGCGCGGCCTGCTACTGGTTCTGGGAGCGGGTGGTGAAGCTGGATCTCTGGAGCGAGTTCACGCACGCCGCCCGCGTGTTGCAGATCTCACAGCTGCCCGCGCGCGCCGACGCCCGGCCGGCCGCGGTCGAAATTGTGGGCGCCCGACAGGCTCCGCTCGAGGTCGCTCCGGGGCGCGTCTGGGGTTTGTCGACCCGCCTGCGATTCGAACTGCCGGCTGACGCAACTCCGGAACGTCTCGCGGAGCTTTCCGCGACGTCCAATGCAGGAGCGCATCCGGTCGAGTTCACCTTCACCGCTCCGGCCGCCGGACAGGCCACCCTGGGTTTTGTCGGGATGGCCGCCTCGGGCGCGGGTATTCGCGTGTCGCTCGACGGCCGCGAGATCTTCCGCCACGTCTGGCCGGCGCTGCCGGATTTCAAGGGTTCCGAGGACCGGAGGCGACAACCCGCTCCGTCGCCGGTCCCGATCCCCTACCCGGCCGGAACGCGCACCATCGCCCTCGAACGCCTCGAGCCGGGATGGATCCAGATTGATCGCCTCATCGTGCCGGAACTCGGGCGCAGCCTGCGCGCCTTCGCGATCGCCGATCGCGATTTCGCGCTCGTGCGCGTTCGGGCCGACGACGGCGCCGTGCCGGCGACCGTGGGCGTGCGCGTCGCGGGACTGGCCGACGGCCCGTGCAAGCTCACAATCGTCGACCTCGCGACAGGCGCGGAGCGCGAGCAGTCCGCGACGGTGGCCGGCGGCGTCCTGGCTGGAGTCGAGCTCACGGCGCCCGACACCGCGCTGGTGATTGTGCGCTAGGCGGGGCGTCAGCCGGGCCGGGTGCCCGTGCAGTCGGGGTAACTTGGGCAGCCCCAAAAGCGCCCGCCGGCGTGCGGCCCATTCTTCGCGACGCGCCGGACCGTGGGGCGGCCGCAAACCGGACAGGCGGGAGCGGCGTCGGACGAGTCAGACTGGTCCGGCGAAGGCATCCGGCTCGCCACCCGCGCGGCGCACAGGCGCTCAGTAAACCCGCCGTGCTCCAGAAAAGACTGTTCGAGGTTCCGAAGCTGCCGGGTCAACAGGAAACTGGCCTGATTGATCAGACAGATGAGTGTATTTGCGGCGGCTTCGGGAGAAGCCGTGCGGATGCGGTAGGGGTCTGACTGGCCGGACACGTCCGGGGAGCCCGACTGGTACAGCCGCCGAACGGAGAGGGCCTCGGGCGAATCCTTCGCCCAGAGGCGCAGCCGGCGCTGGCGGAGGAAGTCCTGATAGTCGAGCAGCAGCTCCTCCAGGCCGGCGCGGGCGACATTCGTCAGCTTGAGCTCGGTCTTTTTCGACGTGCCCGAGGCCACGCTGCCCTCGGCGACATTCTGCATGCCAATGCGCGCGGCCTGCACCATCTGGTCGTGAGTGCGCGAGCGTCTTTCGATGAAGCGATCGCAGAAAACGATTGTGCCATCGTAGACTGCCTGCGCCGTCTGAAAACTGCGGAGGATCCGGTACCCACCGTGTTTCGGAAGCAGGCGGTCGGGTCGAGGGGCGTCTGACGGGTCCGACGGGTCGGACATGTCAGACAGGCTACGGGCGCCTGATCGCGCCCGTCCAGCAGAGCATTTACTCCCTCGGCCCGCCAAACAAAAGGCCGCCGGCGGGAGCCGGCGGCCTTGAAGCTTGTGAGCACCGCGGCGGGTCAGCCCGCCTCGGGCGCCACCTTGATCTCCTCGATCGGCGGCAGCTCGGCCCCGAAGGGCAGCGTGATCCGCAGATTCTTGTATTTCGGCAGGCCAGTGCCGGCCGGAATGAGGTGACCCATGATGACGTTTTCCTTGAAGCCCTTCAGCATGTCGACCTTGCCGAGCGTGGCGGCGTCGGTGAGCACGCGGGTGGTCTCCTGGAACGAGGCGGCGGAGATGAAGCTCTCCGTCTCCAGCGAGGCCTTGGTGATGCCCAGCAGGATCGGCTCGGCCTCGGCGGGTTTGCCGCCGGCCTCGTCGATGCGGATGTTCTCCCGGAGGAACGATCCCCGGTCCACCTGCTCGCCCCAGAACCACTCGCTGTCGCCCGGATCGGTGATGCGCACCTTGCGCAGCATCTGGCGGATGATGATCTCGATGTGCTTGTCGTTGATCGTCACGCCCTGCAGCCGGTAGACCTCCTGCACCTGGGAGATGAGGAAGTCGTA
>CAZKDK010000326.1:0-3942 GCA_964551145.1 uncultured Opitutaceae bacterium
GTGCCCTCGCCGGCTCCGGCTGCGCCGGCGGGGCGGCATCAGCCGGCGCCGCGCGCGGGGCGGCTCGCGCGAGCCGGTCCCGAATGTCCGCCAGCGCAGCCGCGAGGCGCCGGGCGTTGTTCTCCTGCCATTGGTCCTGGGCGGTCATGGCGGGAACTGGACGGTTTGCAGCGCCAGGACGGGACGGGGCGGAACGCCCTGGCCCTTGAACTGCATCGAGTCGACTCCGTCGATCCGGAGGCGCACGACGGCCGGGCCGGCGGCCGGTTTCGCGACCGTGAACACCAGCGGATCGGAGGCCTGCCCTCGCGGGCTGGCGGCGACGTCGCGATCCGGAAGCGCCAGCACGGCCTCCTGGGCGGTCATCACCGCGGGCGCGGGCGTGACCGTGACGACGACATTTCCGTCGCCATCGCGCGCACCGGCGGCAATGGCGGCGATCTGCGGAGCGAACGGGAGCGCCAGTGAATTGGTGCTGCGGGAAACGCCGGCCGCCGTGATCGATACGGACACCGAATAGATGCCGGCGACCCAGGCGGACGCATCCGCGGTCGCATTCGGAATGGAGATCTTGATCTCGCCCGGGCGTCCGAGAGTCATGGTCGCCGGGAGATCCGGAACGTTCGACTGCAGATGCGGGTTCGCGATCTGCACGACCATGCTGTCGCCGCCGAGATTCCGGCCGCGCAGCGTCAGGATCGTGCCGAGCCGGGCGCTCGGATAGGAAGGCAGGCGGAGCCGGGCCGCGTCGTCGCTGCCTTCGCCGACGTGCCAGCTGTCGAGCTGCGGGAACGGACCGAGCTGCGTCTCGACGCCGCGGTCGTCCTGCCCGCGCTGCAGCACGGGCAGCGCGGCGAGCGCCGGCTCCTCGCTCTCAATGGTCACGACCGTCGCAACGTACGCCACGGACAGCGCATACGGCACCTGGTAGAAGATCGACCAGATCCGCGACAATTCCTCGAGGCTGAGGCCCTGGGGGGTGAATTTGACCTGCTCGATCGCGTCGGCGAGATTCGAACCGCTCATCTTGTCGCCGTTGTCATCCTTGCTGACGCTGAGGATTCGGTCGCGCGTCAGGCCCGGCTCGGCGAGCAGGCTGCGAACGACCGCTCCCAGCATGCGCTGGGGCTCGAACTTCGAGTCGTCGCCGTAGAAGCTCATCAGGTAGTGCAGATCGAAGGCGCCGGTCGGGCGGCTGACCACCTGGCCTTGCGCGTTGCGCGTCGGGAGATCCGAGTTGCGCAGGGCGGCGTTGGGAGTGACCTGGTAAAGGAAGACGTCCACGCATGCCGTCTTGGAGGCCGGGTCGGGCCGCTGGGTGACCGCGCCCGCACTGTCGACCGCGGACTTGACGGCGGTGTCCAGCATCTGGGCCAGGGCCTTCGTCACCGTGGCGATGGCGAGGTAGTTGCTCACCGGCGCCCTCCTTCCGCCCGGCGCTGGAGGTAGGTCTCAAGGCTCATCGCGGGCTCTTTCTTCGCCCGCGACGGCGGAACGGTCGCTGGCGTCGACGCGCGCACCTCGACCCGTCCGATGGTCACCTGAATCGACGGCGGAGCCGGAGGCGGAGACGCCAACGAGTGACGCCCGGCCTCCCGGCGCGCCGGCATCGGCGCGGGCGGCGGGTTGGCATCGCGGGCTGGCTCGATCCGGCGAATGACGAGGCCCGCCGCGGCCGGGGCGGCGTCACTCGGCCGGGCACGCCCACCACGCGCGAGCTCCGGCGCCGAAACCGGACCCCGGATGGCCCGCCGCTCCAGGGCGGGCGGGGCGGCGGCCGCCGGCAGGGACCGCTGGATCGCGCCCCCGGCCCGGGACGGCGGATCGGGATTCGGGGCCGTGGCGCGCGCGGCGGCCTGCGCACGCGGAGCGGCAAGGGGGCCGGCGAGCGAAGCGGCGGTCCGGACGGCGGGCGGCTCATTGGGGAGAACCGCGGCCGGCGAGGATTGCTCCGTGGCGGACGGCGGGTGCTCCGGGTCTTTCCGAATGGGTGCAGTTTCCGGATCGCGCCGGTGCGGCCGCACCGGCGCAACGTCCGCGGCCCGGCGTTCCGGGGGTGCTACGGCGCGCTCGGGCCGGCGGGTCGCCTCCTCTTGCGCCGGCGCCGGCGCGCGATTCGCCGCGGGCGAAGCGACTGCGGCGTCAAAGTCGGGACCGGCATCCGGCTGGAGGTCGAGCACGGCCGGACCGGCCGGCGGCTCAAAGATCGAAGGGGCCCGCGGCCGGACATCCGGCGCCGGGGCGAACGATCGCGTCAGAAGATCGCCGAGGTAGTCGCTCATTGCCGGATCAGCTCCAGGTAGGCTTGGCGCCGCGACGGGCCCATCGTGAGGATGTCCGCCTCGCGCCAGCCGTAGGCGGCGGCCAGGGTGTGAACATCGCGCAGCATCCGCTCGGCCCAGGAATGAATCTCGCTCCACAGGTAGGACGCGACGTCGAGGGGCGCCTGCCAGCGGCCCGCGCATTCCGGGCAGCGCAGGTCGAGGCGGATGTCGCCCTGGGGATCGAGCTCGGACATTCGCGCGGACAACGCTGCGGCAACCGCGTCGGGCAGGGACTCGGCGGGGGCGGCCTCGCCGCCCCGGCGCGCCTCGGTCACGCACCGGCGGAGGAGGCCCGCCCTGCGACCCGGCGGATCGCCGAGCGCGGCCACGGCCGCGAGATCGTCGCAGGTCGGGAGGCGAAAGCGCAGGTCGTACCCGTCGAACCGGAGCGTCTGCGGCTCGACGGCATCGATCGCCGCGCGCGCGCGGACGTCGGTCACGGGGAAGTCCAGCTCGACCTCCTGCGCGCACGCCGGGCACTGGGCCACCCCGGCCATTCGCGGTCCGAACACCCGCTCGCGGAAGTCGAGCAGTTCCTGGTCGCGCCGGCCGATGCCGAAACGATCGAGGTCCTCGGGCGACGCCGCCGGTACGGCGAGCGCGAGGAGCAGTCGGGCCCGCGCTACCGGTGGCTGGAAACGCCCATGTTCCCAGGCATCCAGCAGCTCGCTGGCAGTGGGGGCGCGGTCCATGCGGCCGGATCAGGCTGGATTGGTGAACGCCGGTTCACTCGGCTCGGGCACTTCCACGTCCCGTTCCCAGCCCTCGTTCTCGAGCTTGAGATGCTGGATGGCCACGGCGTTCGCGTTGGCGTCCAGATCGGGGAGCGACTGGTATTCCGACACCCAGCAGCGGTACACCTTGTACGCGAGGACGAGCTGGCCCGCCTCGTTGTACGCCTCGATGATGAGGTCCTTGCGGAAATCCTTAAGCGAGACCTCCAGGCCGAGGCCGGCCCCGATCTGCCAGACCTTGTTGGCCCACTTCTCGAACTCGGTGTCGTGGGTGACGCCGCGCTCGAGCGTGATCGCCTCGTATTCGGTGCGGCCGGGCGATTTCCGGCTGCTGCTGGGGTCGCCGCCCTCGCGGTGCTTGACGACCTCGGTGGTCCGCTTGAGCGCACTGCACTTGCTGATGCCCGCGACGTACTTCCCGTCCCATTTGACGCGGAACTTGAAGTTTTTGTAGGGATCGAACCGTTGAGCGTTGACAGTGAATTCGGCCATGGTCGTGTCCTTTCTCAGGTTTCAATTTGTCCGGCCATCTGCTGGACTTGGATGATCACAAACTCGGCGGGCTTGAGCGGGGCGAAGCCCACGACGATGTTGACGATGCCCAGGTTGATCTGGTCCTGCGGCGTGGTCTCGCTGTCGCACTTGACGAAGTAGGCGTCCTTCGGCGTCTGCCCCTGGAAGGCCCCCTGGCGGAACAGGCCGTGCATGAAGGCGCCCACGTTGAGGCGGATCTGCGCCCAGAGCGGCTCGTCGTTGGGTTCGAAGACCACCCATTGCGTCCCGCGGTAGAGGCTCTCCTCGATGTAGAGCGCGAGCCGGCGCACCGGGATGTACTTGTAGTCGTCGGCCATCTGGTCGGCGCCGTTGAGCGTGCGCGCGCCCCA
>CAZKDK010000327.1:0-3878 GCA_964551145.1 uncultured Opitutaceae bacterium
GTGAGCAGGTAGGGCAGGTCGAAGCCCCAATGCAGCTTGCTGCGCAGGGGTCCGATGGTCTGCTGCACGCATTCGAGGATGGGGCGGAGGCTGTATTTCGGATTGTGCAGAAACGAGATGAGCAGCTCCATCGGGCAGTTGCCCGCGCCCCGGCCCAGGCCGCCCAGGGTGCCGTCGAGGAAGTTCGCACCGAGGATGATGCCCTCGATCGTGTTGGCGAAGGCGAGGTGCTGGTTGTCGTGCATGTGGATCCCCACCTCCTTGTGCGCGGCCTTGCAGTGGTGCAGGTATTTCCGGACCAGATACTGCACCTGCTCGCTGTAGAGCGCGCCGAAGCTGTCGACCACGTAGATCGCCTTGGTCTCGGACTGGGCGAGCATGGCCAGCCCCTCCTCGAGCTCGTGCTCGGGCACGGTGGACACGGCCATGAGGTTGACGGTCGTCTCGTAGCCCTTGTCGTGCGCGTCCTTGACCATGTCGATCGCGGTGGCGAGCTGGTTGATGTAGGTGGCCACGCGGATCATGTCCACGACGGAGTCCTTCTTGGGCGGGATGTCCTCGTGGTAGTCCGTGCGCTCGGCGTCGGCCATGACGCAGAGCTTCAGGTCGGACGGATTGTCGCCCACGATCCGGCGCAGGTCATCCTCGAGGCAGTACTTCCAGCATCCGTACTCGCCCGCCTTGATGGCCTTGCGCGATGCCTTGTAGCCGAGCTCCATGTAATCCACGCCGCCCGCCACGCAGGCGTCGTAGACCGCCCGGACGATCTGGTCATCGAAGTGGTGGCTGTTCATCAACCCGCCGTCGCGGATCGTGCAGTCCACCACCTTGATCTCGGGGCGGTAGGACAGCCAGCGGCCGGCGGCAGTGTCTTTGGCTTTCGGGGGTTTCATCGGAGGGATCGCTGAGGCGGGGTGGCAACGGGGCGAGCCGTTCCTTTTGCCCCCAACCGGGCGCGATGAACAGAAGAAAATCGGGCGGGGGGAGGACCTCACGGTGGTCCCCGCAGCGCAGCGCCATCTTCTGGAGCAGACGCGGCCAACCGCTTGCGAAGTCCCCTCTAGAGAGGGGTGCCCGAAAGGGCGGGGTGTGTTGGTTCAGATCCGCCGATCAGCAATCCACACACCCCGGCGCTTCCTCCTTCGCCAGGCCTTCGGAGGACAGGCCGCGCCACCCCTCTTCTCAGAGGGGATTCGGCTGCCTGATGGCCTTGGCGGCGACGGCGCGCCCAGGCAGGCGCCCGTAGCGCGGTGCTTTAGCCCGCGCGAAGCCACACACGGATGCGCAGGCTGAAGCTCTGCGCTACCTGATCGGCTGGCGCTGGTGCGCCCGTGACGCGGTGCTTTAGCCCGGGCGAAGCCACGCACGGATGCGCAGGCTGAAGCTCTGCGCTACGGAACCGCAGTCGCACGCCCCGGCTATCGCCCGGGACTACAGCAGATCCAGCTGGCCCTCGTCGCCCTTCTTGATCGTGAGCTTCTTCTTCGGGCGGGCGTTCGGGGAGGGCAGGGCGACCTCGGTGTCGTCGGACTCGAGTTTCTCGAGGATGAGCTTGGCGCGCTCGATCACGCTGAGCGGCAGGCCGGCCAGGCGGGCGACCTGGATGCCGTAGCTGCGGTCGGCCGCGCCCGGGACCACGCGCCGGACGAAAACGATGTCGTCGTTCCATTCCTTGACCGCGACCGACAGGTTCCGGAGGCGCGGCAGGTATTTCTCCAGCTGGGTGAGCTCCTGGTAATGCGTGGCGAACAGGGTCCGCGGCCCGCGCACGGGGTCGTGGTGGAGGTGCTCGACGACCGCCCAGGCGATGCTCAGTCCGTCGTAGGTCGATGTGCCCCGGCCAATCTCGTCGAGGATGAGCAGGCTGCGGTCCGTGCAGTTGTTGAGGATGTTGGCCGTCTCGTTCATCTCCACCATGAACGTCGAATTGCCGCGAGTGAGGTCGTCGCTCGCGCCGACGCGCGAGAAGATGCGGTCGACCAGCCCGATCCGGCAGCGCCGGGCCGGCACCCAGCAGCCGACCTGCGCCAGCAGGGCGATGAGCGCCACCTGCCGGATGTAGGTGGACTTGCCGGCCATGTTCGGGCCGGTCACCAGGAGGATCTGCGCCTCCGTGCAGGACAGCGTCGTGTCGTTGGGGACGAAGGCCTGGGCGCCGCCGATGGCCGGGGCGGCGCCGGGCGCCTTGAGCATCTGCTCGACGACGGGGTGGCGCCCCTCCGCGATCTCCAGCATCTCGCTGTCGTCGAGCTCGGGCCGGCAGTAATCCCACGCCCGCGCCAGGTCGGCCCAGCCCGCCAGCACGTCGAGTTCCGCGAGCGCGGCGGCGGTCTGCTCCAGCGCCGCCGCCTCGGCGATGACCGCAGCCACCAGCACGTCGAACAGCTCCAGCTCGCGGGCCACGACCTTTTCCTCCGCGTGCAGGATCTCCTTCTCCTTTTGCTTCAGGTCGGCGGTCACGTAGCGCTCGCCGCCGACGGTCGTCTGCCGACGGACGTAATCGGACGGCACCAGGTGCAGGTTCGCCTTGGTAACCTCGATGTAATAGCCGAAGACCGAGTTGAAACGCACCTTGAGGCTCCTGATGCCGGTGCGCTCCTGCTCCTTGCGCTCGAGATCGGACAGCCACGTCTTGCTGTCGCGGTTGAGCGCCCGGAGGCGGTCGACCTCGGGGTCGTGCCCGTTGCGGATGTAACCGCCCTCCTGCAGGTCGCCGGGCAGTTCGTCGGCGAGCGCCCGTCCGAGCAGGTCGCGCAGCGCGGGCCGGTCGGCGATCCGCGCCTGGATGCCGGCCACGGCGGATCCGGCCCCGTCGCCGCCGGTGGCGGGCAGGCCGGCGCTTGGGCCGAAGGCGCCGAGGGAGTCGATGATGGCCGGCAGCCGGGCGAGCGTGTCGCGGATGCCGCCCAGCTCGCGCGGAGTGCGGAGGCGGTTCTGGAGGCGGCCGAGGATGCGGGGCAGGTCGCGGATGCCGCCGAGGCGCTCGCGCAGGCCAGCCATCGCGGCCGGCTGAGCCAGGAGTTCGCCGATCGCCGCCTGCCGCCGGCGGATGTCCTCCAGGTCGAGGGCGGGGGCGGCGAGCCAGCGCTCGAGCAGGCGGGCGCCGGCCGCGGTCACGGTCCGGCCGACGGCCCCGAGCAGGGAACCGTCGCGCGTCCCGCGCGCCGACTGGAAGATCTCCAGGTTGCGCAGGGTGGCGGGATCGAGCAGCAGGGTGCGCGCGCTCTGGTAGGGCTGGAGGGAGCGCAGGTTCGCCGGCCGGGCGCAGAGATTCTCGGCCGCGTAGTAGAGCAGCGCCCCGGCCGGCCCCAGGCCCGCGTGCGTGTGGCTGATCCCGAAGCCCGCGAGGTTGAGCACGCCGAGCGCCTCCATGACCGAGCGGGCGCCGGCGGCAGTGTCGAAATGATACGCCGGCAGTTCCGTATGGGCGCGTCCGGCGCAGAACGCGTGCAGGGCGTGGAGGGCGGTCTGCTCGTGCGGCGCGGCGTGCCAGGTCTCGAGCGCGCCCTCCACGACCAGGACCTCGCTGGGATCGAGGGCAGCCAGCACGGGCAGCAGGTTCTCCGGGTGCTCCTCGGCGGCGATCCGGAACTCGCCGGTCGAAAGATCCAGCCAGGCGGCGCGCAGGACCCCCGGGTCGAGCGCCAGGGCGCACAGGTAGTGGTTGCGCGCGGCGTCGAGCTGGCTGGGCGCGAGCGTGGTGCCGGGGCTCAGGATGCGGATGAGGGCCCGCTTGACCAGCCGGCCCGCCTGCGGAGGCTCCTGCTGGTCGCACAGGGCCACCTTGCGCCCGGCGGCGAGGAGCTTGTTCACGTAGGTGTCGACCGCGTGGTACGGAATGCCCGCCATCGGCGCATCCTGCCGCTTGGTCAGCGTCA
>CAZKDK010000328.1:0-3871 GCA_964551145.1 uncultured Opitutaceae bacterium
CCTGGTACTGGGCGACATTGGCCTGATAGTCGCGCTGCGCCTCGGCGATCTTGGTGTCGGCCTGGAATTTCGCCTCCTGCCCGGCCTGGGTGGCCTGGGACGACTTGATCATTGCGTCGCGGTCGGCCTCGGCCTGCGCGATCTGCGCGTCGCGCTTGACCTGGGCGATCCGCGGCTTGCCGAGGGCGTCGAGGTAGCCCTGCGTGTCGCGGATGTCCCGGATGGTGAAGCTGACGATGCCCAGCCCCATGTTGGCCATGTCGCCGGCGGCGACCTCCTGCACCTTGGAGGCAAAGGCGTCGCGGTTCTGGTAGATCTCCTCCACCGTCATGGTGCCGAGGATGGCCCGCAGGTGACCCTCAAGGGTCTGCATGGCGATGTTCTTGATGTCGTCCGTGCCCTTGCTGAGGAACTGCTCCGCGGCGGTGGCGATGGAGATGTCGTCGCCCTTGACCTTGATCTGGGCGACCCCGTCGACCTTCACCGGCACGCCCTTGCTCGTGTAGACCTCGGGGGTCTGCACATCGATGGTCATCAGTTCCAGCTTGAGGATGTCGACCTTCTCGAAGACGGGCCACACGAACACGCCGCCGCCCTTGACGATGCGGTACCCGACATCGCGGGCGGTGCCGTCGGGATCGACCATGCGGCGCTTGCGGCCCGAGATGACCAGCACCTCGTTGGGGCCCACCTTGGTGTAGCGGCTCGCCCAGATGCCGGCGAAAAGGAAGATGACCAGGAGGATCGCGGCGACGCCGCCGATCAGGCTGAACCACGGCAGGTCTGCGGCCGCGAGATAGGGTGTGAGGTGCATGATTGGGGGAAAACCGGCTAGGAGGCGGGCCCGTGCTCGACGGACACGTAGAACTGGGTCCCGACGACGCGGCTGATCCGGACCGTCTGCCCGTTGCCGACCGGCGCGGCCTGCTCGGCCCGCGCAGGCGCCGTGTAGCGGGTGCCGCCCTGCACGTAGGCGATCTCGCCCACGCCGTTGGCCGGAATCGGGGAGATGACGGAGGCGGTCTGGCCGACGAGTGACGCGACGTGCGATTCGCTCGAGCTCTGCGTCCGCGAGAACATGGCGTTGAACAGCAGGAAGACCAGCCAGGCCACGACCCCGCCGCCGGCGGCCGACAACGGCGCGCTGGCCCAGACGCTGCTGATCGGCGGAATGCGGGTGAAGATCAGGCCAAAAGCCCCGAATGCCGTGACGAACGAGGCGAGCACCGTCGGGCTGAAGAAGGAGATGCCCGGCATGCCGCTGTGGTCGAATCCCGCCTCGACGTGCCCACCGGTTCCGATATCGGCATGAGCGTCGGTGCCGCCGAAGAAATGGCCGGCCACCGCGCTGACGAGCGCAAAAAACAGTCCCACAAACAGACAGACCGCATAGACCAGGGTTTCCATAAGACCACCGCGGGGTATTGCACTGACTTAAACGTCCAAAGCGGGGGTCAGGCAAGGACGAAACCCCTCGGGCGGAGGGTCGTGAACGCGGCAGGAGCAGGCCGGTCCGGCCGCCGCCCACGGCAGCGTTGCCAACGGGCGGCCCGCCCGCACCATGGCCGCATGCAGTCGCACGAATTACTGAAGGACGTCCTCCAGAAGGTCAGCGCGAAGCAGATCTCGTCCGAGATGGGGCTGTCGCTCTCGCTCGTCTACAAATGGGCCGAGCCGGCCGCGGAAGGCAGCGGCGCCGCGAACCCGCTCGACCGCATCGAGCAGCTGCTGAAGGTCACGGGCGACCGGCGCCTCGCCCAGTGGGTGTGCGAACGCGCCGGAGGCTTCTTCATCGTGAATCCGCGGATGAATCCGCAGGCCCTGGAACTCATTCCTGCCACCAACACCATCGTGCAGGAATTTGCCGACATGCTGGCGGTGATCGCCGCCGCCGCGACGGACAGCGCCATCACGCCGCGCGAGGCGAGGGACATCCGCGGGCGGTGGGAGGAGCTGAAGTCGGTGACCGAGGGATTCGTGCGTTGCTGCGAGGCCGGGAACTTCGGGCCCGTGCAGGAGCGGCTGGGCGGGCGGCCGGCGGGGGCATGAGGGCCTTCGATGCCGCTCAGTCTGTCGAACTCCGGGGTAGGGCGGGCTTTCCCGTCCGCCATAGGCTTGGCGACGGCGGAACGCCCGCCGAATTCAGGATTCAAAATCCCGCCTGGCAGCAGCCCGGCCGGAATGACGATGCGGCGGGCATAAAGCCCGCCCCACCAGCGCAGACACACCCCGCCCTGCCGGGCACCCCTCTCCAGAGGGGACGTCGCAGGCGACCGGCCGAATCCCCTCTCCTGAGAGGGGTGGCGCGAAGCGCCGGGGTGTGTTGGTCGGCGACCGGCAACTGGAAGGCAATCCAACCGGCCCGGCGAACGCCATGAACTACCGCCACGCCTATCACGCCGGGAACTACGCCGACGTGTTCAAGCACGTCTGCCTCGTGCAGCTGCTGCGCGCCCTGCAGCGGAAGGAAAAGGGGTTCCTCTATCTCGACACGCACGCCGGACGGGGCGCGTATGACCTGGGCGGCCGGCCGGCCGGCCCGGCCAGCGCCCGGCTGCCGGAGTGGCCGGGCGGGATCGGTCGGCTGTGGGCGGCGACGGACCTGCCCCCGGCCCTCGCCGACTACGTGGCCCTGGTCCGCCAGTTCAATGAGCGCGGCGGCGGAACGCCGGACGGCCCGCGGTGGTATCCCGGCTCGCCCTGGCTGGCCGCGCTCGTGCGGCGGCCGCAGGACCGGCTGGCGCTCTGGGAGCAGCAGCCGCAGGAGGCCGCGGCCCTGCGCGACTCGTTTGCGCGGCGGCGGCGCGTGGCGGTCGAGCAGGGCGACGGCTACGCTGCGCTGCGCGCCGTGCTGCCGCCTCCGGAGCGCCGCGCCCTCGTGCTCATCGATCCGCCGTTCGAGGACCAGAACGAATTCGAGGCCATCCGCGCCGCGTTGGGCGAGGGGCTCCGGCGGTTTCGCGACGGCGTCTATGCGGTCTGGCACCCGGTCACGGATCGGGCGCAGGCCGACGACTTCCGCGCGGGGCTGGCGTGGCTGCGGCCGCCGCCGACGCTGTGGGCGGAACTGGCGGTGACCGCCGATCCGCAGGTGCGGATGAAGGCCTGCGGGCTGGTCGTGATCAACCCGCCCTGGCGCCTGTACGACGATCTCGCGCCGCTGCTGCCCGTGCTGGCGCGGCGGCTCGGCCTCGATCGCGGCGCGGCGGCGCGCTGCGGCTGGATCGTGCCCGAGACGTAGGCCGGACAGCGCAGCCAGGATACGGATCCGTCAAGGAATGTCCCGAGCCGGGATGTTGCAGTGCGGCGGCTCCAGGTGCCGCCTTCGGGTCGAAAAATGGCGGTGTCTGGCCGCCTCCGCCGGCCTTCGGCGCGCCGAAAAGACCCCGCCCTGCAACGACGTGATCGCAGGCTTCCGGTTCAGGTGCCGGTCTCCGGCCGCTCCGGACCGGTGGGCCGGAGCGGACGCATGGCGGTGAACGGAACGGTATTGCTCAACTGCGGATAGACCGGCAGCTCCGGCGCGCGGAACACGGGCCGGCCCCATTCCACGTCACGCACCGGCATGCTGCTGGCCACGAAGATTGCTGTCCAGGCTGGTCGTCGTAATGATCGAACCGGCAGAGGGCGAAACTTCGAACCCATCGTCACGCAGCGCCTTAGGCATGTACTCGCCATCTATGGAGGGGAATACCATCTTGTCCTGGCCCCAGTGGACGTGGGTGAGTTTGCCTGCGATGTGCTGCTGCATCTGGCGAACGGGACGCGGGAGTTCGACATCCCCTATACCGAACGCGGCGACGAAGTCGGCGACGCGTCGCGTGCAGCACGGGCGTTTCGCGACAATCTCGTGAAACTCGAAAAGCTTGAA
>CAZKDK010000329.1:0-3786 GCA_964551145.1 uncultured Opitutaceae bacterium
AAGCTCGCCGCCTTCGAGGGAGTCTGGCAGACGGCGCCGCAGATGCCGCTGCACCTGTTCGGCTGGGTCGACGAGGCGCATGAGCGGACCCATGGGCCGGAGGTCCCCGGCCTGCTGAGCTGGCTGGCGTACGGCGACACCGGCCATGCGGTGAAGGGCCTGCAGGACATCCCGCGCGCGGACCGGCCGCCGGTGAATGCCAGCTTCCAGCTGTTCCACCTGATGGTGGCGACCGGCTGCGCGCTGATACTGCTCGCAGCCTGGGCGGCCGTGGCGCTCTGGCGCGAAAGGCTCGAGAATTCCCGCGTGCTGCTCTGGCTGCTGGTGCTCGCGGTGATCGGCCCGCAGATTGCCAACCAGGCGGGCTGGTGGGCCGCGGAGGTGGGGCGGCAGCCGTGGATCGTCTACGGGCTGCTGCGGACCTCGGACGCGCTGTCCGCGGTGGTCACGGCGAACCAGGTGGCGGCCTCGATGGTGATGTTCGGCGTGGTGTACCTGCTGCTTTTCGCGGTGTTCGTCTTCCTGCTCAACGATAAGATCCGGCACGGGCCCGACGACGGCGACCTGCAGCCGGCGGGCAAGTGGGCGCTCGGCTTCGGTCGGAAGGGAGATGCCGGATAAATGAACGCCAATCCGACACAGAGTACACAGAGAGGAACGAGCCGAGGACACAGAAGTATTCTCCGTGAACTCCGTGCAGCCTCCGTGTCCTCGGTGGCCGGCCCCAGGATCCGATATTCGCCATGAGCTTCGACGGCCTTGATCTGCCGGCGGTGTGGTTCGCCCTCGTGGGCGTGCTGTTTGCCGGCTACGTGATCCTCGACGGCTTCGACCTGGGCGTGGGCATCCTGCACCTGCTGGTCGTGCGACGCGACGACGAGCGGCGCGTTTTCCTGAACGCGATCGGCCCGGTGTGGGACGGCAACGAGGTCTGGCTGGTCACGGGCGGCGGCGCGCTGTTCGCGGCGTTCCCGGTGGTCTACGCGACGGTGTTCTCGGGATTCTACCTCGCGTTCATGGCCCTGCTGTGCGCGCTGATCTTCCGGGCGGTGGCGATCGAGTTCCGCAGCAAGCACCCGTCACCGCGGTGGCGGGCGTTCTGGGACGGCGGCTTCGCGGCCGGCAGCCTGGTGTCGAGCCTCCTGATCGGCGTGGCCATGGGCAACATCGCCTGGGGCGTGCCGCTCGACGCCCGGGGCGAGTTCGCCGGCAGCTTCCTCGGGCTGCTGCATCCGTACGCGCTGCTGATGGGGGTGACGACGGTGGCGCTCTTCGCGATGCACGGGGCCATCTACCTCGTCCTCAAGACCGAGGGCGGCCCACAGGCGGCGGTGCGCCGGTGGGTGAATCCGCTGATCATCGCCTTCATCCTGTGCTACGTGGTCGTGACGCTGGCGACGCTGCTGTATGTGCCGCACATCACGGAGGCCTTCCGCCAGGAGCCGTGGTTCTTTGGCATCGTCGTCGCGGTGGTGCTGGCGATCGCGAACATCCCGCGGGAGGTCAACCGTCGCCGGGAATTCCGCGCCTTCCTGTCCTCGTGCGCGGCGATGGCCGGCCTGATGGCGATCTTCGGCCTCGGCATGTATCCGAACCTCGTCTTCTGCCACATCGCGCCGGCGCACAGCCTGACGATCTTCAACGCGGCCTCCTCGACCAAGACGCTGGGCGTCATGCTGACCATTGCGCTGATCGGGCTGCCCGTCGTGCTGGCCTACAGCGCCAGCATCTACTGGATCTTCCGCGGCAAGGTGAAGCTGGACAAGACGAGCTACTAGGACGTCCGATGTTGTGGGGCGGGATCTCCTGATCCCGCCGCAGGGAATGAAGATCGACGCATCGGATGGCGGGGTCGGGCCGCCTTCGCCAGGCTTCGGCGAGCCAAGGCGACCCCACCCTGCATCTTCCGGGCAGGGGGCGCGACGCGACAAGCGGCGAAAACCGATTATGTTTCCCCGGTGGCCGATCAATCCACGCCTCCGCCCGCCGCCGCCGGCGACGCCAACCATCGGGGCCTGACCGCGGCCGAGGCGCGGGCGCGCCTCCAGCAGTTCGGCCCCAATGCGGTCGTCGAGGAGAAAACGCACCCGCTGCGGAAGTTCGTCCGCCGGTTCTGGGCGCCCATTCCCTGGCTCCTCGAGGCCACGATCATCATTCAGCTCTTTGTCGGCGAACGGGTGGAGGCGGCCGTGATCGGCGGGCTGCTCATCCTGAACGCGGCGGTGAGCTTGCTGCAGGAAGGACGCGCGCAAAAGGCGCTCGCGCTGCTGCGCCAGCAGCTGCACGTCAAGGCCCGGGTCCGCCGCGAGGGCGCCTGGATCACCGTGCCGGCCGAGGAGTTGGTGCCCGGCGACGTCGTCCATCTTCGGCAGGGCGGCATCGCCCCGGCCGACGTAAGGCTCGACGAAGGATCGTTGCTGGCGGACCAGTCGGCGCTGACGGGCGAATCCGCGGCCGTGGCGGTCGAACCGGGCAAGACCGCCTACGCCGGATCGATGGTTCGCGGTGGCGAGGCCACCGGCGAAGTCACGGCAACCGGCGTGCACACCTTCTTCGGCAAGACCGCCGAACTCGTCCGCACCGCCGGATCGGCCAACCGGCAGGAGCACGAGATCGTGGGCGTCGTCCGGAACCTGTTTGTCGTGAACGCGGCCATGGTCGTGATCGTGACGGGCTACGCGCACGTGCAGGGGATGTCGCTCGGGGAGATTCTGCCCCTGCTGCTGGCGATCCTGCTTGCCTCGATCCCCGTCGCCCTGCCCGCCACCTTCACGTTCGCGGCCGCGCTCGGATCGCTGGAGCTTTCCCGGCGCGGGGTGCTGATCACGCGCCTCAGCGCGCTGCACGATCTGGCGTCGATGACCGTGCTGTGCTGCGACAAGACCGGGACGCTGACGCGCAACGAGGCCACGGTGAGCGCACTCTGGACCGCGCCGGATTTCTCGGAGGACGACCTGGTGCGGGCCGCGGCGCTGGCCAGCGACCCGTCGGGCCAGGATCCGGTTGACGGCGCCATCGTCAAGGCCGCCGCGGGCCGCGGCTGGCACGAGGGCGCGAGCGAACGGCTCAGCTTCAAGCCGTTCGATCCGGCCTTGAAACGGGCCGAGGCGGTCTACCGGGAGGCATCGGGCCCGCGCCGCTATGTCAAGGGCGCCCCCGCCGTGGTCGCGGCCCTCGGCGGCGCGGCGGAATCCCTCTGGCAACCGCAGGCGGAAGCCATGGCGGCGCGCGGGCAGCGGGTGCTCGCCGTGGCCGTCGGCGACGAGCATATGGTGCGGTTCGCCGGCCTGCTCGGCCTGGCGGACGCCGTGCGCGCCGACTCGAAAGCCGTGGTGGCCGCCATCCGTGCCGCCGGCGTCCGCACAGTCATGGTCACGGGCGACAACGCGCTGACCGCGCGGAACGTGGCGGAACAGGTGGGCATTCCCGGCAACGTCTGTCCGCCCGAGAAGCTCCACGGCGACCTCGGCGGCGACACCCTGGATTGCGGCGTGTATGCGGGCGTGTTCCCGGCCGACAAGATCAAGCTTGTCCGGGCCTTTCAACGACTCGGCGCGGTGGTCGGAATGAGCGGCGATGGGGTCAACGACGCCCCGGCGCTGCGCCAGGCGGAGGCGGGATTAGCGGTGGCGAATGCCACGGACGTGGCGAAGGCCGCCGCGGCCATGGTCCTGACCACGCCCGGCCTGGGCGGCGTGGTGCCCGCGATCGAAACGAGCCGGCGCGTCTTCCAGCGCATCATCACCTACACCCTCGCCATGCTGGTGAAGAAGATCGAGATGATGG
>CAZKDK010000330.1:0-3760 GCA_964551145.1 uncultured Opitutaceae bacterium
GCGCGCTGGCCTGGAATTTCCTCTTCATCCCGCCGGTCTTCACCTTCCGGATCGAGAAGTTCGAGGACGGCCTGATGTTCGGCATCTTCTTCGTCATCGCGCTGGTCACCGGCCGGCTGACCAGCCGGCTGCGCGCCCAGGAGCGCGACCAGCGCCAGCGCGAGCAGCGCGCGAGCGCCCTCTATCAGCTGACCCGCGCCATCGCCGCCGCCCGCTCCGTGGACGAGGTGCTGCGCAACGCCGCCGCCCAGGTCCAGGAGCTCTTCGGGGCGCGCCTGGCCATCTTCACCGAGAGCCCCGCGCAGTCCGGGCGGCTGATCCTGCACCCCTCGGCCACCTACGTGGCCGACGAGAAGGAGCAGAGCGTGGCCGCCTGGGCCTTCCGCAACCACAAGAATGCCGGGCGCTTCACCGACACCCTGCCGGCCGCCGCGGCGTTCTACCTGCCGCTCCTGGCGGGTGAAAGCGCCGTCGGGGTCATGGGGGTGCGGCCGCCGGCGGACGCGGCGCTGCCCATCAGCCAGCGGGAGCTGCTCGAGAGCTTCGCCACGCAGATCGCGCTCGCCCTGGACCGGGAGCGCCTGCGCGCCACCGAGGAGGCCGCGCGCCTCTCGCGGGAGTCGGAAAAGCTGCACCGCACGCTGCTCGACGGCGTCTCGCACGAGCTGAAGACCCCGCTCGCCGTGATCGCCGCGGCGGCGGAAAACCTGGCGGACAGCGCGCTCGTCGGCGAGATCCGCACGGCGACCCAGCGGCTGCAGCGGTTGGTCAACAACCTGCTCGACATGACCCGCCTCGAATCGGGCACGCTGCGGCTGCGCCGCGACTGGTGCGACCCGGCCGACCTTCTCAACGCCGCGCGCGAGGCGACCGCGGACGCCCTGCGCGGGCGGACCGTGCGGGTCGAGCTGCCGGACGGCCTGCCGCTCGTGCGCGCGGACGCCGGGCTCATCCAGCAGGCGCTGGCCAACCTCATCCACAATGCCTGCGTGCACACGCCCCCGGACGCCGTGATTACGCTCGGGGCCGGCGCTGATGAGGCCGCCCGGCGAATGTGGTTCACGGTGGCCGACAACGGCCCGGGGCTGCGCGGCGAGCAGAAGGAGCGCCTCTTCGAAAAGTTCGTCCGCGGGGATCCGGACCGGGCCGGCGGCCTCGGCCTGGGCCTCTCGATCGTCCGCGGATTCGTCGAGGCCCACGGCGGCCACGTCGACGCGGACAACCAACCCGCCGGCGGCGCCCGCTTTACGATCTTCCTGCCGCTGGAGCTTCCGGCTAGCGTTCCCCCCGAATGAGCGCCGAAACCTTTCCGCCCGAGGTGCTGGTCATCGATGACGAGGTGCAGATCCGCCGGCTGCTGCGCGTGACGCTCGAGGGCGCCGGCTTTCGCGTGCGGGAGGCCGCGGGCGGCGAGATGGGTCTGACCGAAGCGGCGACCAAGCGGCCCGATGCCGTCATCCTCGACCTCGGACTGCCCGACCTGCCCGGCCTCGAGGTGCTCAAGCGGTTGCGCGAGTGGAGCCGGCTGCCTGTCCTCATTTTGTCCGTCCGCGGTCAGGAGACCGACAAGGTCGAGGCGCTCGACGCCGGCGCCGACGACTACCTCAGCAAGCCATTCGGCGGCGGCGAACTGTTGGCCCGCCTCCGGGCGATGCTGCGGCGCGTGCAGAGTCCCGAGGAGGAGAGCAGCGCCCGGTTCGGTGACGTGGAGATCGACTTCGCCCGGCGGCTGGTGCTCAAGGCGGGGGTCCCCGTGAAGCTCACTCCCCGGGAATACGCCCTGCTGCGGCTGCTGGTGCTCCACCGGGCAAGGTTATCACCCACCGCCAGATCCTGCGCGAGCTGTGGGGACCGAAGGCGGAGGAGCAGACGCAGTACCTGCGCGTCTACATGACCCACCTGCGGCAGAAGCTGGAGGACGAACCCAACCAGCCGAAGTATTTCCGGACCGAATCCGGCGTCGGCTACCGGTTCACCGGCGAATAGCCGGCACCGCCCCCGCCTGGAAAAGTTTGCTCGTGTCCCCGGGCGCTTCGCCCCCACTCTCGCCGGGTCGCCATGCTGCGCTTCATCACGTCGCGCCTGCTCCAGTCGCTGTTCGCCCTCTATCTCATCGTCACGGCGACGTTCTTCATCCTGCGGTTCGCCCCGGGCGGGCCCTTCGATCGCGAGAAGGCCGTGCCCGCCGAAATCCGGCGCAACCTCGAGGCCCAGTACCATCTCAACGACCCGCTCTACCGCCAGTATCTCGACTACCTCTGGGACCTGCTGCCCAAGAAGCTCGACTTCCGCGCCGGACCGGGGACGACGGGCGACTTTCTCAAGGACTGGTTCGGGGTCGATTTGCGCGCGTCGTACACCTATCCGAGCCGGACCGTCAGCGAGATCATCGCCGACAAGCTGCCCGTCTCGATCGAGCTCGGCCTGTGGTCGCTCGCGGTCGCGCTCGTCCTCGGCCTGTCGCTCGGCATCATCGCGGCCCTGCGGCGCAACACCTGGGCCGATTACCTGGCCTCGGCCGCCGGCATGACCGGCCTCTGCGTGCCGACGTTCGTGATCGGTCCGCTCGCGGTCCTGGTCTTTGCCATCCACCTGGGCTGGTTCAACGCCTCGGGCTGGTCCTTCCCGGCGGACCGCGTCCTGCCCTCGCTGGTCCTCGGCCTCGCCTACGCGGCGCCGATCTCCCGCCTCACCCGCGGCGGCCTCCTCGAGGTGCTGCACCAGGATTTCATCCGCACCGCGCGGGCCAAGGGCGCCTCGGAGTTCCGCGTGATCTGGAAACACGCCCTGCGCGGCGGCTTGCTGCCCGTCGTCGCCTACCTCGGCCCGGCGATCGCGGGCATCCTCACCGGCTCGTTCGTGATCGAGACGATCTTCCAGATCCCGGGCCTCGGCCGGGAATTCGTCACGAGCGCGTTCGGCCGCGACTACACGCTCGTGCTCGGCACGGTGATCCTGTACGCGGCGCTGGTCATGGCGTGCAACTTCCTCGTCGACGTGGTCCAGGCCTGGATGAATCCGCGCATCCGCCTCGAATGAGCCTCCCCACTCCCGTTTCCGTTCCCCCCTCTCCCGACCCGGCCGCCGGGGCGGAACCGGGTTCGTCGCCCTGGCGCGACGCCTGGCACCGCCTGGGCCGGAACCGGCTGGCCGTCTTCGGCGGGGTCGTGCTGGGGGTCGTGGCGCTCGCCTGCGTCATCGGGCCGTGGCTGAGCCCCTACGGCTACGAGGACCAGGTCACGTCGAATGCCTTTCACGCCCCCGACGCCCGCCATTGGCTCGGCACGGACGAACTGGGCCGCGACCTGCTCGTGCGCATGCTCTACGGCGGGCGGATCTCGCTGGCGGTGGGTCTGTGCGCAACGGTCGTGGCGCTCGTGATCGGCGTGACCTACGGGGCCGTCGCCGGCTATGTCGGCGGCCGGCGCGACGCCGCGATGATGCGCGCGATCGACATCCTCTACTCCCTCCCGTTCACGGTCTTCGTCATCGTGCTGACGGTGGTTTTCGGGCGCAACATCATCCTGCTGTTCATGGCGATCGGCGCCGTCGAGTGGCTGACGATGGCGCGGATCGTCCGCGCCCAGGTGCTGGCCGTCAAACGGATGGAATTCATCGAGGCCGCGCGCGCGCTCGGGTTCGGGCGGGGCCGCATCCTCTTCCGGCACATCCTGCCCAACATCCTCGGGCCGATCATCGTCTACACCACCCTGACCATCCCGTCGGTCATGCTGCTCGAGGCCTTCCTGAGCTTCCTCGG
>CAZKDK010000331.1:0-3760 GCA_964551145.1 uncultured Opitutaceae bacterium
CCAGCCACGGTCTCCTGGCGGCCTTCGCCTCCGAAAAATCGTTCCGGGCGGCGCTCCAGCGCCTGCGCGAGGCAGGCTGCGTTCGGCTTGATGCCTATACCCCCTATCCGGTCGAAGCCGCCCTGCCGGCCGGAACGGCGACTCCGATCGGTTGGATCATGTTGCTCGCCGGGATCGCCGGCGCGGGTGGCGGGTTCTTCCTGCAGTGGTTCGCCGCCCGCGACTACCCCCTCAACGTCGGGGGCCGGCCGCTGAACAGCTGGCCGGCCTTCATCCCCATCACGTTTGAACTGACGGTGCTGACCTCCGCGCTTGTCGGCGTGCTGGCTTTCCTCTGGCTGGCCGGCTTTCCCCGTTTGCATCACCCCGTGTTCGCCGATCCGCGGTTCAGGCGCGCGAGCCAGGATCGTTTCTTCATCTGCCTTCGCGCCGACGATCCGCTCTATGCGAACGCGGGCGTCCGGCGCGCGCTGGCGGACGCGCAGCCGGAATCGATCACGGAGGTCCCGGCATGAAATCCGTCCGCGCAAACGCGCCGGCAATCGGGATGGTGCTGCTAGTCGCCGCCCTCCCGGCCTGCGACAACATGAAGCATCAGGAAAACGTCCGACCGTTCGCCGCGTCGGCCTTTTTCCGCGACGGCGCCGCGGCGCGGCCTCCGCCCGCCCACACGGTCGCCCGCGGTGAACCGGCGCCGAATGATCCCGTCGCCACCGGGCTGAAGGACAGCGTCCCGGTGACGGAGATACCGCTGCCCCTGACGCGCGACCTGCTCGAACGGGGCCGCGAGCGGTTCGATATTTTCTGCGCCGCGTGTCACGGCCAGGACGGCTTCGGGCGCGGCATCGTCACCTTGCTCGGGTTTCCTGACCCGCCCTCGTATCAGGAACCCTGGCTGCTCCAGGCGCCGGCCGGCCATATCTTCGGGGTGATCACCCACGGGATCGGCCGGATGTATCCCCTGGCGGACCGGATCGAACCCCGGGATCGCTGGGCCATTGTCGCCTATGTTCGCGCGCTCCAGTGGAGCCAGCACGCCACGCCCGCCGATCTTCCAGCCGCGGAACGTCAACGCTTGTCTGCGCCATGAACCCGTCGGATGATCTCAGTTCGCAGCGGGTCGAACGCGGCGCGCGTTGGGCCGCGGTTGGCGCCGGGCTGGCGGCGTTCGGATTGCTCTGGATCGATCCCGGCGACTTTGGGCTCGCATACCGCTTTGTCGTTTTTGCCTGTCTGGCCCCGGCGGTCGGTTGCCTGATCTTCACCCTGATTCACCGCCTGACGGGGGGCCAATGGGCGAGCGGGCTCCGGCCGTTTCTGCTGGCGGGAGTCTTGCTCCTGCCGTGGATCTGGCTCTTCGCCCTGCCGATTCCGTTTCTTCCGCCTTCGCTCAGCCGGCATGCGCCGCCGTTGGCTGCCACGGCCCACGGTTACGAGAGCCTGGCGATGGTGATAGTGCGCTCCCTAATCTATGCGGCGATTTTCTTTGGCTTGAGCCGGGCCGTTTCGCGGGATGCCGGGCGGGACGACACACCGACCCGCAACCAGGGACCATGGGTCGGACCGGTGGGGTTGTTGGTGCTGGTTTTCACGCTCACTCTGCTGGCGGACGACTGGATCGCGTCGGTGGATCCCGGCTGGCATTCCACCGGATTCTCGTTCGTCTGGATGACGGGGCAGGGGGTGGCGGGTCTGTCGCTGGCCCTCCTGGGCGGCTTGGCGAGCGGGGTGCAATCGGTCTCGACGGGGAGCGGGGACCGTCCGCTCGGCATCGACTGGGGCAACCTGCTGATGGCGACGCTGCTCTCGTGGTGCTATGTGGCATTCGCCCAGTTCCTGATCATCTGGGCTGGAAACCTGCCCGCGGAGATCTCGTGGTACACGCACCGGACGGAAGGTCTGTGGTTATGGGTGCCCGCCGTCCTGGCGGTCTTCGGTTTTATGCTGCCTTTTCTGCTGCTGCTGTCGCGGTGTTACAAGGCGAGCGCGGCGGGGCTTGCGGTGGTCGCCGTCATGCTCCTGCTCAGCCAGGGGCTGTATACGGCCTGGCTGATCCTGCCCTCCGCCAGTCCATTCTCCCCTGCCGGCTGGCTGCTGGTGCTGGCGCTGCTCGTGACCGGGGTGGCGACGAGCCTCAATCGTTATAGTGCGATGGCGCGGAGGCTGAGGAGGCCGGCCGGATGAACGTCGACTGGCTTCAAATCTCTCCGGGCGAAAACGGGGCGAATGCCCTGGGAGGTGCGCCCGTCCCGACCGGCGTCCGACTGATCACCATCGTCGCTGTTGCCCTGATGCTGACGGCGTGCGGCCGGCATTTGCGCGAGCGGTCGGATGCGCCCGAACCGGCGCCCGCTGCACAAGACCGTGCGGCCACCGGCATCGAACCGATATGGAAGGAACCGGATCGACTGGCGCGGGCCCATCTCGAAGGTTACGGCTGGGTCGATCGCGCCGCCGGCGTCGTGCATATTCCCATCGATCGCGCGATGAACCTGGTTCTTGCCGAACAGAAGTCGTCGGGGCCCCCGTCCGTCCCGATACCGGCGGCCGCGCGTGCCGAAGAAACGGACACAGCCGCGCAGCGCGCCGGGCGCCAGCTCTTCCGGCAATATGGGTGTACTGTCTGTCACGCCCCGGAAGCGATCCACCACGCGCCTTCACTCGTCGGGATCTACGGGCAGAGAGTGCGGTTGAGCGACGGTACGTTCGTCCGCGCCGATGACCAATATCTTCGCGATTCGATTCTGTATTCGTCGAAACAAGTGGTCGCCGGCTATGCACCGGTCATGCCTTCTTATCTCAACTACATTCCCGAACCCAGCCTGCGCAAATTGATCGCCTTCCTGAAGTCGTTCCCCGGGCCGGCGTCCCCTCCCGGTCCGGCCGTCCCGCCCTGATTCCCATGAAATCCCTGTCCTGGACCCGGCCGCCGAAAGGCGGGAACCATTCCGCCGCGGTCGGCAGACCTGAGGAGCGGGCGCCAGCGACGCGGAAAAGGACCAAAATGGGCGCGCCCAGAATCAAGGCCGGCAACGGTGTGGGGGGAGGGAAGAAGCTACCCGGGGCCAAGCCCGCGCTCCGCGTGCTGACGATCGGACATTCCACCCGCATGATCGGGGAATTCCTCGACCTGCTTTCGGCGCACGGCGTGACGTGCGTCGCCGATGTGCGGACGATACCGGGGTCCCGGCATAATCCGCAGTTCAATCAGGCTGCGCTGCGGGGTTCGTTGAAGGGAGCCGAAGTGAGCTACGTTCATCTGCCAGGTCTCGGCGGACTGCGTCGGGCCCGACCCGATTCGGTCAATCTGGGTTGGCGCAATGCGTCCTTCCGGGGCTATGCGGATTACATGCAGACGCCGGAATTCGCTCGAAGTCTCGATGAACTGATCCGGTTGGCGAAGCGGGAGCCGCTCGCCATAATGTGCGCCGAAGCGGTGCCGTGGCGCTGTCATCGGTCGCTCATCAGCGACGCCCTGCTGGTGCGGGGCATTCGCGTCGAGGACATCCTGAGCGCCGGCCGCCGCCAGGGGCATACGCTGACTCCATTCGCGAAAGTGCGGGGCACCAGGATCACGTATCCCGCTGGAGCCGCGCGACGCATGCTTCGAGCGACGCCGGCCCGCGGCTCCCGGGCGCCGGCCCCCACCCGATGAGCCCGGTCGGTCCAGTCCTACGGAACCAGCGCTGAAATCTGAAACTATGAAATCCATCCTCACCATCAACGGCGGCTCCTCGAGCATCAAGTTTGCCCTCTACCA
>CAZKDK010000332.1:0-3733 GCA_964551145.1 uncultured Opitutaceae bacterium
CTGCTCGACTGCGCGCGGGCGCTGGCCGCGGGCGGCCTCACCAGCATCGAGCTGACGATGACGACGCCCGGCGCCATCGCCATGCTGGAAAAGGCCTGCGCGGAACTCCCGGATTTCCTGTTCGGCCTGGGCACGGTGCTCGATCCCGAGACCGCGCGCGCCGGCATCCTCGCCGGCGCCCGGTTCATCGTCACGCCCGCCCTGCGGCCCGCCGTCGTGACGCTCTGCCGGCGCTACAGCGTGCCCGTGTTCTGCGGCGCCCTGACCCCGACCGAGATCGTCGCCGCCTGGGAGGCGGGCGCGGACGCGGTCAAGGTCTTCCCGGCGGAGTTCTTCGGACCGGCCTACATCAAGTCGGTCAAGGCTCCCCTGCCCCACGTCGAACTGGTCCCCACCGGCGGAGTGACGCCCGAGACCATCGGCGATTTCCTGCGGGCCGGCGCCATGGCCGGCGCGGCCGGCAGCGCGCTGATCGACAACAAGGCGCTCAAGGCGAAGGACTGGGCCGCAATCACCGCGCGCGCCCAGGCGTTCGTCAAGGCGGTGGCCGCCGCGGGCAGCCCCAAGCTGTAGGCGACAGGCGGCAAGCTTAAGGCGGAGATTCCGAGGTCCCGATCCGGGGGCTCCAACCGTCCCCACTTCGCCATCGGCTCATAGCTTGCAGCTTACCGCCTTCTCGTGCTCCAGCAGGCGGCGCTTGCGCCAGACGCCGCCGCCGTAGCCCGAGAGCGCGCCGTCCGCCGCGATGACGCGATGGCAGGGAATCACGAGGGACAGGATGTTCGAGCCGTTCGCCCGGCCCACGGCCCGCGCGGCCCCCGGGCGCCCGACTTCCGCCGCGATCTCGGCATAGGAGCGCGTGGCTCCGGGCGCGATGCGCCCCAACGCCGCCCACACCCGCTGCTGAAACGGCGAGCCGACCGGCGCCAGTGGCAGGTCAAACGCGAGCCGCTCGCCCGCAAAGTAGGCGCGCACCTGCGCGGCGGTGGCATCGAGGGCCGGGTTTGTGCCCGGCACGATGACGCAGCCCAGCCGGCGGCGCAGCTGCGCGATCTCGCGCTCGAGCCCGCGCCGGTCCACGAATTCGAGCAGCCGCAGCCCCCGCCCGTCGGCCAGCGCCAGCATCCTGCCGAGCGGCGTGTCGATGCGCCGGGCCAGCAGGCAGTCGTCGGTGCGGGCTCCGCGCGGCGGCTTGCCGAACACCCGCAGGAAGGCCTCGCGAAATCCGCTGGTGGACTCCCAGCCGCCGTCGAGCTGGGCGGCGAGCACCGGCCGTCCGGCGCGCACCTCGTGCAGCGCCCGGCCCAGGCGGCGCGCGCGCTGGTAGGCCTGGAAGGTGAGCCCGTAGTAGGCGCGGAACTGCCGCCGCGCCGTCGAGGGATCGATCCCCATCGCGGCGAGGTTCTTGTCGCCGAGGCGGATCGACGGATCGGCGTCGACCGCGCGCAGCAGGCGCGTCACCACCGCGGGCGGCGCCGGCACGCGGTCCATGGGCCGGCACAGCCGGCACGGCCGGTACCCGCCGTGCAGCGCCTCCGAAGCCGAGGCGAAGAACTCCACGTTCTCGGCGCGCGGCTTGCGGGCGCGGCAGGTCGGCCGGCAGAAGATGCCGGTCGTCTTCACGCCGACATAGAAAACGCCCTCGTAGGCGGGATCGCGGGCGAGGAGCGCCCGGTACATCTGGCGGCCCGACGGCAGCCGCGGGCCGGCGGGCGCGAGGCGCGGCGGGCGCTCCGCGGCGGGGGAGGCGGAAGATGGCAGGATGCGGATCATGGTCGGATTGAGGATGGACCCACTCTACCACAAGCCGCGCGCCCGTTTCCGCCGATTTTCGGGCGGGTTATTCGGCCGGACCGGAGAGAAAGTCGGCCACATCGGGGATTTCCTTGACCCGCCGGCCGCCCGGGCGGCGCTGGAGGTACGGGTCCTCGACCGGCGTCACGGTCACCTCCTCCTCGCCCTCCACGTCCCCGGCATCCTCGCTGCTGCCGGTGATCTCCCAGTCGGTCTCCTCGTCGAAGAAGTGCGAGAGGCGCCGCGCCTGCGGCTCGAGGATGAGCGCGGGGTTCCGCACCCGGCCGGCCTTGACCGGCTCGAACAGCGACGGCAGGAATTGCGCGGCGTAGTGCGCCTGAAAATCGGACAGCCACTTGTTGGGCAGGCCGGCGCGCCTGGCGAGCAGCACCACGTCCGCGAAATGCACGCAGGCGTCAAACCAGGCCCGGAGCGGCGGGTGCCGCTCGGCCAGGGCGCAGTCGATGACGCACACGATGCGCGCCAGCGCGCCGCCGCTCGCGGCGAGCCACGGCAGGAAGGCCTCGACCTGGTCGACCGGATTGCGGCGGCCGTCGACGACGAGAAACACATGGGTGGCGCCCCCCAGGGCGGGCGAGTCGATGCGGTGATCGGTCCACGACCAGCGCGCGACCGGGCCGAGGCGGGCATCGGCCGCGGCGGGCGGCTCCTCCGCGGGGAGCAGGACGAGGGGGCGGTCGCCTGCGCCGAGTCCGCCCTCGATGAGGTCGGCCACGATCTCACGCCGGCCCGAGCCGGCCGCGCCGAGGATGAGATAGACGAGCGGTTTCATATCCAACTTGGTAGGAGCCTGCCTGCAGGCGACGCCCCGCCGCCATTGCGCGAGCCGGGCCGGCCGCGCCGTCAGAACTTGAACGTCTGGTTCTGCGCGCTCTGCCGCAGCCAGTGGTCGACCAGCACGAGCGCGGTCATGGCCTCGACGATGGGCACGGCGCGCGGCAGCACGCACGGGTCGTGGCGCCCGCGTGCCGCCAGTTCGGCCGGCCGCCCCTGCACGTCGACCGTCGCCTGCGGCTGGAGGATGGTCGCGGTCGGCTTGAAGGCGACGCGGAAATAGATCTCCTCCCCGTTGCTGATGCCGCCCTGGACGCCGCCGCTGCGGTTGGTGCGCGTGCGCACCCGGCCGTCGCGGCTCTCGAAAGGATCGTTGTGCGCCGAGCCCTTGAGCAGGGTGCCGGCGAAACCGCTGCCGATCTCGAATCCCTTGGTGGCCGGCAGCGAGAGCATCGCCTTCGCCAGGTCGGCCTCGAGCCGGTCAAACACCGGCTCGCCCAGGCCCGGCGGCACGCCGCGCACCCGGCATTCGATCACGCCGCCCAGCGAGTCGCCCTCGGCCCGCACGGCCTTGATGCGCTCCACCATCCGCGCGGCGGTCGCGGCGTCCGGACACCGCACCGGCGAGGCCTCGACCTCCTCCAGCGTCGGAAAATGCCCCGGCGGCGGCGCCTCGATGTCGTGGATCCGCGCGACAAACGCCCGGATCTCGACCCCGCCGGCCAGCCGCAGGATCTTGCGGGCGATCGCGCCGGCGGCGACGCGGCCGACGGTCTCCCGCGCCGAGGAACGGCCGCCGCCCCGGTGGTCGCGGATCCCGTACTTGGCCTGGACGGTGAAGTCGGCGTGGGAGGGCCGGAACTTCTCCTTCATCTCGTCGTAGGCGCCGGGGCGGGCGTCGGCGTTGCGCACCAGCAGCGAGATGGGCGCGCCCGTCGTGCGCCCTTCAAAGAGCCCGGCCAGGATCTCGACCCGGTCCTCCTCCTGCCGCGGCGTGACGATGTCGCTCTGTCCCGGCCGGCGGCGGTCGAGCTCGGATTGGATCTCGCCGGCTTCCAACGGCAGGCGGGGCGGGCAGCCGTCCACCACCACGCCCACGCCGCCGCCGTGGCTTTCGCCCAAGGTGGTGACGGTGAAGAGCTTG
>CAZKDK010000333.1:0-3731 GCA_964551145.1 uncultured Opitutaceae bacterium
CTGCCACGGGTCGAATGTGGCACGGGTCTCCAGACCCGTGAATTCCGGCGACATGGGTCGGGAGACCCATGCCACCTGTCTTGTCCCAGCGCCGGCGGAGCGCCCAGACACCGGCCGCCTGCACCATCGTTCATCGCGGCGCATAGGCGCCCGGGAATGCGGCCGCGGCCGGTTTCCAGCCCAGGCGCTCGCTGATCGCCGCCGGCAGCGGGACGCCGGCATTCGCTCCGGGAAACGCCCGCGCCAGCGCGAATCTCTTCAGCTCCACGCTCCGAAACAGCGGGCCCCAATAGTCGGCGAACACCTGCGCCTTCGCCTCGAAGGGCGGCGCCAGCTGGCGCAGTTCGGCCAGCGTGGAAGCCTCCGCGCTGTCCTGCGCGCTCGCCTGGAACCACGGGCCCAGTTTCCGCAGCGCGTCGAGCGTCGATGCCGTCATGCTGTCCCGCTCGTTCGCCGCCGGGCTCCAGATCGCCAGCGGCTGCGGCTTCGCGCCGGCCCGCCGCACATAGACGTTGCCGTCCATCGCCTTCAGCTGCGAATCCCGCAGCTGGTGCACCTTCTGGCTCTGGAAGACCACCAGCAGCGGCCCCGCGACCGTCTCGTCCGCCACCAGCAGGTTGTTCGCGAACACGTGGCCGTGCCGCTCCTCCACCCCGGGGCCGGCGCTCGGATGCCAGCCGAAATGGTCGCCGACCGCGCTGCGCTCCGTGCGCCCGATCACCACCGGGCTGTCGTAGCACGTGTTCTGGCAGACCTGCGCGTCCGAGCTGTTGAGGACCTTGATGCCGCTGACGCAGTTGACGAAGACGTTGCCGGCACAGATCGCGCCCTTGGAGATCTCCGAGAAGAATCCCTCGCTCGCCCGCTCGACCCAGTTGTCGACGAACCGGCCGTCGACCTCGCCGACGTCGAACCAGACGCCGCTGGCGTCCGGGTTGTCGATCACGAGGTTGTCGCGGATGGTCGCCCGGTAGCACTGGTTGAAGATCTTCACCGCGCACGCGTAGTAGCCCGCGATCTTCTCCGCGCGATTCGTGCGCGTGACGATGTTCCGCTCCAGCAGGATGTCGGCGGAATCGACCACGTAGAGGCCCTCGGTGCCGCAGTCGGCGACCAGGCAGTTGCGAATGACGAGCCCGTCGCCGCGGAAATAGCCGGCGACGCGCGAGCAGAACGAGATCGTCACGTTCTCCAGCGTGGTGCCGACGACCTCCTTGCCGAATTCGGACGGATCCATGTGCCGGTCGGGCTCCGTGCCCTCGATCTCGAGCGCGCGGTAGGCGTATTGCGTGAACATGATCCCGCGGATGACCGGGCCGCGCCGGTCGCTGGTCTTCCCGTGCACGTCGCGGATCGTCCGCACCAGCGCGCTGTCGTGGGCGGTGATCTCGACGAGCCGGCCCTGCGGATTCGTTCCGATGGTGATCTGCCCGGCCGGGTAATCGATGAAGTAGGTCTTCGCCGTGACTTCAGTCTCCGTGGCAACCGCGCCGAGGAGTTCCCCGTCGATGAACACCATGTCGTTGTTGAAGATCACGAGCGGCGTCTGCTTCTCGAAGTGGGCGCGGTTCCACCAGTCGGCCGGCGCCGCCGGGAAGAGCTTCGTCCACGACGTGCGCCACCGGCCGCCGGGCAGCGCTGTCCACTCGGTGGCGACCTCGGTCCCTTTCAGGACCGGCCGCTCGTCGGCATACGGCTGCATCGTGATGCCCTGGTTGAGCCTCAGCCCGCCGGTGCGATAGGTGCCGCCGCGCAGCACGATCGCGTCGCCCGTCACCACCCGGTCGATCGCCGCCTCCAGCGTCGTCGGCCGGTCAAGCGAGGCGCCGGTCGCCTCGGCGCCGCCGTCGGGCGCGACGTAGTAGACGTGCGCGGCCGCCGGCACTTCGTAGCGCCGCTGGACCGGTCCGTACGGCCCGCCCGATGGTTGGGCGCGGGCCGCCGGCACGCCGGCGAGGGCCAGCAGCAACGCCCCCGCGACCAGGCGGGGCAGACGGGGATCGGGACGCAGGCAGCGCGGGTTCATGATGAGGACGGATCGGGATTTCGGGCCTGACGGGAGAGTGCAGCCAAGCAAACGCCCCGCCGCACGCGAAAACCAAGCCTATTCCGTTCGAACTCTAGACCAACGGCCGCGCCGCCGCGGCCGTCGGTTTTGGGTTTTGAGTTTTGGGTTTTGAGTTCTGGGTTGAGTGCGGAGGCCCGGTCACTTGGCGCCGCCCGGGACAAAGCCTGCATTCGTGGTCCGACGTGCCTTGTCGGTGGGGCGGGCTTTACGCCCGCCGGTCGTGCCGTTGGTGACCGGCCATCGCGGACTCACACACCCCGCCCTCGCGGGCACCCCTCTTTCTAGAGGGGACACCGCCCCTCGACAGACTCGGGGCCCTGAGCGAAGTCGAACGGGCAACCGCCCCGGCGTGAATCCCCTCTCGAGAGGGGTGGCCGAAGGCCGGGGTGTGTATCCGCCGCTGTTGGTTTTGGGGTGTTGGCGGAGGCCTCGACTGCGCCCGTCTCGATTCGCGCAGGCTAAAGCTCTGCGCTACAACGAATCTTTATGGCCACAAAGAGGCACGAAAAGTCACCATAAACGGCAGGATCCTTTTTGTGCTTTTTGGCGCCTTTTTGTGGCGAAGATTTCCGAGGCTTGGGTTTGGTCGTGGTTCCATCGGCTTTACCGCCGCGATGCCGCCGGGCCGAGATGGAGGGCGAGACGCCGGTCGGACCAAACCCGGAATCGGCGGTGACAGCGCACCGCCCTCCACTGACGAATGGTTTCCATTGTGGAGGGCGCCGCGCCGTCGGCGCCGATCCGAAATCGCGGATTCCCGGTTTCGGCTCACCGGGAGGTTCGCCCTCCACCTTTGGTTGCGGCTTCGCCGCGTCGTGCTCCTTTGCGGCCAAAGAACTCCTGGAGTCCATCCGTTCCCTTAAACCTTACACCTTAAACCTCAGCCGCGGGCCGGCGGCCGCGACGGTCCCGCAAGACGATTGACGCCTCCTGCCGGAGCGATTGCTGTTTGCCCCAGCCCCATGAAAGCCCTCGTCGCCTTCCTGCTTCTGGCTGCCGTTTTGCCTTTGTCGGCGGAAGCTGCGCCGGCCCCGTCCGCGGAGCAGACACAGCGCATCGCGGCGGCGTACGTGCTCGCGTTCGGCCGCGCGCCCTCGGCCGCCGAGCTCGCGCAGTGGTCGGAGCAGGGACCGCTTTCGATCGCGGACCTGATTGCCCGGCACCGCGAACGACTCGCGAGCGATCCCGCGGCGCGGCGGGCCGCGGTCATCAAGGCCGGCCAGGACGCCCTCGGCCGGACGCCCGCCGAGGACGAAATCGCGCGCTGGTCCGAGGGCGCCCATACCTACTCCGAGCTGATGCAGCGCCACCTCGCCTGGCTGGCGGGACATCCGGCGGACTACGCGGCGATCATCCGGCGCGCCTACCAATTTCTTCTCCGCCGCAACCCGTACCCGTCCGAGGTCGACTACTGGAAGAGCCGGGCGACGCTCTCGTATGCGCTGCTGGTCGCATGTCTGGAAAACTGGGACCGCCGCAACCAGCCCGGGCTGATGGAGACGAGTGGGGAAGCCACGGTGTCCGTGAACAGCGACTTCCTTATCGCGGTCCCGCTATCCTCGGCGGTCGCGTCCGAGGCGCGCGCCGCGGCGGGACTTTCCGCCGGCCACAACCTGGTGGCTCCCGGCGCGGACGCCGTCGTCACCGCCGGCGGCATGTTCTT
>CAZKDK010000334.1:0-3727 GCA_964551145.1 uncultured Opitutaceae bacterium
GGCGGTCGGACAGGGTCGTCTTGCCGTGGTCGACGTGGGCGATGATGCAGAAATTGCGTTTGAGGGATACGTCCATGCGGGGCGCCGCGCCGGTCAGGTTTCCGGTCCGCGGTGCAGGTAAACGGTCAATGTGGTGCCGGCGCCAGGCGCTTTCAAGCGGCTAAATCGGCGAACTCCGCGTAGCTGCGCACCCGCCAGGCGCGGTCGGTGCGGCGGGCGAGCCCCGCGAGCACGGCGCCCGGCCCGAGTTCGATGAATTCCGTCGCGCCGGCGGCCGCGGCCGCGCGCATGCAGTCCTCCCAGCGCACGGGCGAGACGATCTGACGGACGAGCGCCGCCCGGATCGCGGCGGGTTCCGCGACCGGCCCCCCGGTAGTGTTGCTGAAGACGGTCAGGACGGGCGCGGCCACCGCGATCGGCTCCAGGAAGGCGGCGAACGCCGCGCGCGCCGGCTCCATCAGCCGGCTGTGGTAGGCGCCGGCCACGTTCAGCGGGATGACCTTGCGCATGCCCCGTTCGCGGGCCGCGGCCACCGCGGCACCGACCCGGTCCCGGTCGCCCGAGATGACGATCTGCCCGGGGCAGTTCAGGTTGGCCACTTCCACGTCGAACTCGCGGCAGAGCGCGTCGACCGCCGCCCGCTCCTCGCCGATGATGCTCGCCATCGTCCCGCTCGTCTGTTCGCAGGCCGCCTGCATCAGCCGGCCGCGCTCGCCGACGACACGGAGCCCGGTGGCGAAATCGAAGGCGCCGGCCGCGGCCAGGGCGGTGATCTCGCCGAGGCTCAGGCCGAGGGCCATGGCCGGCTCGCCCGCTCCGCCCTTCTCCCGCAGGGCCGCGAGCAGGGCCAGGCCGTGCACGTAGAGCGCCGGCTGGCACACCCGCGTCTGGGTCAGCTCGGCCTCCGGACCCTCGAAGCTGACCCGCTTCAGGTCCCAGCCGAGGACGCGGTTGGCCTCGTCGTAGAGGGCGCGGGCGCCGGGCGAGTTCTCGTAGAGCGACCGGCCCATGCCCACTTTCTGGGCGCCCTGGCCGGCAAAGAGGAGTGCGGTTGGCATGGCGGAGAAACGGCGGTTAAACCGGTCCGCCGGCCAAAAACCAAGCCTGAAAACGCCGCGCGCGCCCCGCCCCGGGCGGGGTCAGGTGCTGAAGATGCCCTTGAGGTTCATGTCGAGGGCTTGCGGGTTCGGCGAGAACCGCAGGCCGTCGGCCCGGCTGATCTTCGCGGCCTTGACCAGCCGGTAGAGGTCCTTGTTGAAGGACCGCGACCCGGAATCGTCACCCGTCTCCAGCAACTGCTGGATCCGGTCGAACTGCCCCTCGACGAGCAGATTGCGCACGGTGCTGTCGGCCACGAGGATCTCGAACGCGGCGTAGCGGCCGCCGCCCTCGAGGGCGGGAATCAACTTCTGGCAGATGAACCCGCGCATGGAGTTGCCGACCTGGCGGCGCGCCTGCGCGATCTGTTCGGGCGGGAAGAATTCGAAGAGGCGCGTCAGCGCCTGCTGCACCGTGGCGGCGTGCATCGTCGAGAAGACCAAGTGGCCGGTCTCGGTGGCGGAAATGGCGGTCTCGAACGTCTCCTTGTCACGCATCTCGCCGATGAGGATGATGTCGGGGTTCTGCCGCAGCACCGCGCGGATCGCCAGGGGGAAGTCGGGCACGTCGAGGCCCACCTCGCGCTGCTCGAAGACCGACTTGTCGTCGGTGAACGTGAACTCGATCGGGTCCTCGATCGTGACGATGTGCCGGTCGAGGTTGTGGTTGATCCAGTTGAGCATGGCCGCCATCGTCGAGCTCTTGCCCGCGCCGGTGGCGCCGCAGAGCAGGAGGATGCCGTCCTTGGACTGGGCCAGCTTGATCAGCGGCGCCGGATCGAGATTGAGGTCCTCAAAGGTCGGCGGCCGGCTCTTCACGTACCGGAAGACGATGCTGGCGGTGCCGCGCTGGCGGAAGGCGTTGACGCGGAAACGCCCCAGGTTCTCCGCGGAATACGCATAGTCCACCTGGGCATCGCGCTCCCACATCTCGTGGAAATTCCGCGGCAGCGACGCTTCGATGAAGGCCACGACCATGCCGCCCGGCACCGGGTCCATGTCGATCGGCTTGAGCTTGCCGCTGATGCGCAGGTACGCGGGCTTGTTCGACTTGATGACGATGTCGCTCGCTCCGGCGTCCACGGCCAGTTTGAGGATATCACGGAAAACCTCGACGGGATCCATAAAGGAGGTGCGATTGGGATGATCGGTTAAAAAAGTATGTGCTTTTCTACCGGGGTCTGTATTGGTCAGCAAGGCTGCATCCCAACCTTTCTTCTAATTAAATATGAAGTTGCGTCCCCTGACCGGCACTCTCACGGCCCTGGTGACCCCGATGCGGCGCCAGCAGGTTGCCTTTGACGATCTGCGCGCCCTGGTCGAATTCCAGCTCAGGGGGGGCATCGACGGCCTGGTGCCGGTGGGGTCGACCGGCGAATCGTCCACGCTGTCGCATGCGGAGCACATGGACGTCGTCCGCTGCGTCATCGAGGCGGCCCGGCACCGCGTGCCGGTCGTGGCCGGGACGGGCTCGAATTCGACGCGCGAGGCGCTCGAGCTGACCCGCGCGGCCCACGAGGCCGGCGCCGACGCCATGCTCCTGGTCGCCCCCTACTACAACCGGCCGACCCAGGAGGGCCTGTTCCGCCATTTCGCGCAGGTGGCCGAGGCCACCGACCGCCCGATCGTTCTCTACTCGATCCCGGGCCGCTGCGGCGTCGAGATCGGCGTGCCCGTCGTCGCCCGCCTGCGCGCCAAGTATCCGCATGTTTGTTACATAAAGGAGGCCGGCGGCTCGGTGGACCGGGTCGACCAGCTCAAGCAGGCGCTGGGCGACGACCTCACGGTCCTGAGCGGCGACGACTCCCTCACCCTGCCGTTCCTGGCGGTCGGGGCGGAGGGCGTCATCAGCGTGGCGTCCAACCTGCGGCCGCGCGAGGTCGGGCGCCTGGTGCGCCTGGCCCGGGCGGGCGATTTCCGCCGGGCCGGCCGGCTGCACCGGCGGCTCTATCCGCTGTTCAAGGCGCTGTTCGTCGAGACCAACCCGGCGCCGATCAAGGCGGCGCTGCACGAGGCCGGCCTGATCGGCTCGCCGGAAGTGCGGCTGCCGCTGTGCGAACTGAACCCGGCCAGCCTCGCCACCCTCCGGGGCGTGATGGCCGCCCTCGCCTGAGGACCCACCATGCCCCTGACCATCCTCCTCAATGGCGCCCGCGGCCGCATGGGCCGCGCCGTGGCCGCCGCCGCCGCGGAGCTGGGTGTGCGGGTCGGCGCGGCGGTCGACATCGGCGACGATCCGTCCGCGGTCGCCGCGGCGTGGGACGTCATCGTTGACTTCAGCACGCCGGCCGCCACCGCGGCCATCCTCCGCCTCGCCGCCGACCGGCGGAAGCCGATCGTGATCGCCACCACGGGCCACGCCCCGGCCGACCTTCCGGCCCTGCGCGCGGCCGCCGCCGCCGTGCCCTGTGTGTGGACCGCCAATTTTTCGGTCGGCGTCAACCTGCTCTTCCACCTCACGCAGGTGGCCGCCGGGGTCCTCGGCCCGGAGTACGACGCCGAGATCGTGGAGATGCACCATCGCCTCAAGAAGGACGCCCCGAGCGGGACCGCGCAGCAGCTGCTGGAGATCATCCAGCAGGCCCGTCGCGCCGGTGCCGCGGCCGTCCGCCACGGTCGCCAGGGGTTGA
>CAZKDK010000335.1:0-3708 GCA_964551145.1 uncultured Opitutaceae bacterium
CGTCTGCGCCGCACCCGCGCCGTTGTAGGCGACGTAGAGGTCGCGGATCGGCCGGTTGAAGGCGGAGGCGCCGGCCGCGCGCGCCTCGCTGCGGGCGGCGTCGAGCCGTGCGCCGAGGCGGAGCTTCCAGTCGGCGCTGATCGGGTGGGTCAGCTCCGCAAAGCCGCCGAGGTCGCTTTGCCGCAGATCCGGCCAGAGGCGGTCGACGGCGCCGGGGCGGTGCCGCTCCAGGTCGCGGTTCTCCGCGGTCGCGTCCACGCCGACGGTCATCTCGTTCCCTCCGGCGGTCCGATGCCTGACGGCGACGCCCGCGGCCAGGCTGCGGGTTCGGCCGTCCGCCGAGACCGGGGCGGGCGCCGGGCGGCCGGCGTTGTCGAGGTGCGGCTCGGTGAGCCCGATGCCGAGGCGGACGGCGATCGTTGTGTCTGCAGTGATGGCCCAGGTGCCGGCGCCTCCGAGGGCCATGGTGTCGGTGTTGCGCGTGTCCAGCGGCAGCGCCGAGTTGACGGCCAGCTGCTGGCGGGCGAACAGTGCGCTGAGGCGGAGCTCATGCTGCGCGTCCGGCCGCCAGGCCAGGTCGAGGGCGGCGCCGGCGCTGCGATCGCCGGCGGGCACGATCGTGCCGTCGCCGGCGGTGTAGTCGCCGAGGTCGTGTCCCGCCAGGGCGGCGCGGAGGCGGCCCGCGCCCTGCGCCGCGTTCACCGTGGCAAGGACGGAGCCGCCGGCGCGATCGGGGACCCAGGAGGTCCCGATATAGGTCCTATTGGACCCATAGGACCTATACTGATCATCCGAAGTCGAGAGGTCGATGTAGCCGGCGTTGGCCGGAGGGCCGAGCGTCACGGAGGGGAGCGCCTGGCCGACGGCGAGGGTGGCCGGCAGGCCGGCGGTGATGAGCGCGAGCGGGGACGCGGTGCGCGTGGGCGAGGCATTGGGCAGCGGCAGGCCGTCCAGCGCGATGACCACGCGGTCGGAACCGAGCCCGCGCAGCAGCGGCTCGGCCGCGGCGGCGCCCATGTGGTGCAGGGCCAGGCCGGGCACGGGATCGAGCGAATCCGCCAGGCTGTCGGGCACCCGCCACTGGAATTGCGCCGGTGGCAGGTTGAGCCACCCGGGCGTCGGCTCGCCGCGGACGACGACCGGGTCGAGGCGGACGGGGGCGCCCGATTCCGGCGCGGCCGTCTGCCCGTGGACGGCGATCGTGGCGAACAGGCAGAGTCCTGCGGCGGACAGTCTCATGGATGCAGGGCGAGGCCGGCGGCGCCGAGCACGGCGAGCACGGCTCCGATCCAGTACCGGGCCGGGGGCCGGCTGTGTTCGAGCGCCCGCGCGATGGGCACGGTGAGCAGGGGGGCGGTGGCGACGATGGGCAGCACGATTCCGGCCTGGTTGCCGCGCAAAGCCCACTGATAGCACGTCACGCCGAGAACGGGTCCAAGAAGCGTATTGAACACCACCCAGGCCCAGGGGGGCAGGATTTGAGCGGGTACGACAACGGCGGCCTCACGGTTCCTCTGCTCCAGCCTCGGCGCCAGTCGCACCACGCACAGGGCGAGCGCGCCGACCGCCAGCCCCCCGAGGGCGCGCTGATAGGCCGAGGTGGCGCCGTCCATGACAAAGCCCTGCGCATGGAGCAGGCCGAACGCCTTGCGGCTCATCACTGCGCCAACGCCCTGGGCGACGGCCGAGATCGCGGCGAGCGCGATGCCGAGGGCAAAACCCGGGCTCCCAAACATAGGTCCTATGGGTCGTATGGGACCTATAGATTGGAGGAGCGCGATCACCACCCCGACGAGCGTCAGGGCCGCGAAGCCGGCTTGCAGGGGTGAGAGGCGGGCGCCGAGCCACACCCACTCGATGCCGGCGCCTGCGACCGCCATGCCGCACTGGACAATCAGCATGCCCAGATTGGACCCGATGAGCGGCAAGGCGTGGAACATGGTCAGGCCGCCGAGTCCGAAGCCGATCGCGCCGCTCACGAGAAACCAGGCCAGGGCCCCGCCGGCCAGGCCCTGGCCGGCGGCGTGCGCCCACGCGCCGAGCAGCGCGACCGCCAGGAGCAGGCGCAGGAAATTGCCCGTCGTGCCGCCGTAATGCAGCGCCGCCCGCCGCGCGCACACGGCGTTGGCGGCGAAGAAGAGCGCAGTGAGGATGGCGCCGGTCACCGTTTGTACATTGGACGGGCGGTGTAGCGCGTATGCAACAATTCGTGCGCCTTGTGGCTCAGCGGCTTTCCGAGGAACTCCTCGTACAGGCGCTTGACCTCGGGGTTCTCATGCGAGTACCGCAGGCGCCGGTCGCGATCGTGCTGATACAGGCCGGCGGCGCGCTTCGCGCGGACCTCGCCGTTGACGCCGTACGGCTGCCCGCCGCCGCCGATGCAGCCGCCGGGGCAGGCCATGACCTCGATGAAGTGGATGGGGGTTTCCCGGCCGGCGGCGCGCGCGGCGCGCACCTCCTCCAGGACGCTCTCGACGTTGGCCAGGCCGTGGGCGACGGCGACCCGGACGCGGGAGCCGTTGATGGCGATCTCGGCCTGCTTCACCCCCTGCAAGCCGCGGACGGGCGCAAATTCGATCTGATCCAGGGGCTTCCCGGTGATGTAGAAGTGGGCGGTGCGCAGCGCGGCCTCCATCACGCCGCCGGTGACGCCGAACAGGGCGCCGGCGCCGGTGTAGTCGCCGAGAATGCTGTCGGCCTCGCCGTCGGGCAGGTTGAGGAAGTCGAGGCCGGACTGCTTGATCAGGCGGGCCAGTTCGCGGGTGGTCAGGGCGAGATCGACGTCGATGTAGCCCGAGGCGTACATCTCGTGGGTGCGCTCCAGCTCGTACTTCTTGGCCGTGCACGGCATGACCGACGCCACGTACATCCGCGCCGGATCGATTCCCATCTTCTGGGGATAATAGGTCTTCGCGAGCACGCCCAGCATCTGCTGCGGCGATTTGGCCGTGGAGAAGTTGTCGATGAAGTCGTAGTGCGTCTTCTCCATGAAGTCCGTCCACGACGGACAGCAGGAGGTGATGAGCGGGAGCTGGCCCTGCTTGTGGACGAACCGCTCCACGAACTCGCTGGCCTCCTCGACGATGGTGAGGTCGGCCGAGAAATTGGTGTCGAACACGGCCTTGAATCCGAGGCGGCGCAGGGCGGTGTAGAGCTTGCCGGTGAGGTTGACGCCGGGCGGGAGGCCGAACGCCTCGCCGATGGCGACGCGCACGGCCGGGGCGATCTGCACGACGCAGTGCTTCGCCGGGTTGTGCAGGGCCTCCCAGATGGCGGCGGTCTCGTCGTTCTCGACGATGGCGCCGGTCGGGCAGTGATTCGAGCACTGGCCGCACTTCACGCAGGGCGATTCGGCGAGCGTGATGTCGCCGGCGGGCGCCATGCGCGTGTTGATGCCGCGGTCGAGGAAGGAGAGCGCCCAGACGTCCTGGACCTCCTGGCAGACCTGCACGCAGCGGCCGCATTTCACGCACTTGGTGAAATCGATGATGATCGATCCGTTGGAGGCGTCGGGGGGAACCGGCGTGACGATGCGCTTGATGTTCTCGGTGCGGATGCCGAAGTCGGCCGCGAGCGCCTGGAGCTCGCAGGTGCCGTTGCGCCCGCAGGTGAGGCAGGTGTTGGGATGGGTGGAGAGGAGGAGCTCGATGACCGTGCGGCGGATCTCGGTGAGTTCGCCGCTGTGGGTCGTGATCTCCATGCCTTCGG
>CAZKDK010000336.1:0-1957 GCA_964551145.1 uncultured Opitutaceae bacterium
CCGGCGGACAGTGTGATCCTGATCGGACCCACGAACTATGCTGGCGGCGGGTCGCTGGGACAGCTCACCTCCCATGAGCTCTTCCATCTGGTGCAATACCGGTACTACGTCCCGCCACCCGCCACGCTGCATCCGGTCTACTGGTATGAAGGCTCGGCCAACGCGGCGATATCGCTGGTCAACCCGAACTTCACCCTCTGGTCGGGATATCAGTCCTGCACCCCCCTGGAGTCCGGCTACTCCTATGCGACGGTCATCCTCTGGCGGTACCTCGAGGAGCAGCTCACGAAGAGCCCCGATCCCGCGGGCTCGCCGACGTTCGGAGCGGACGTCCTGCGCCACTGCTGGGAGACGGCGCGGCAGATGCAGGCGATCGACGCGCCCACGCTGGCCGCGGCGGTCAACGCCCTGACCCCGCCCGGCGTCACCTTCGCGGATTTCGCCTTCGGGACCGGCGGCGCACTGCTCTCGAACGAGACCATCTGGGGAAACTGGCTGGCGGCCTGGCATCTGAAGGACCTGCAGCCCCCGGTTCCGGACCGCCGTTTCCACTATCTGCCGCTTCCGCAGTTCATGATGGAGCCCGCCCCGGTGTCCGCCTGCGCGGTCGGCGATGTCGTCACGGCCAGCCTCCAGCCGTGGGATGTCAGCTACCAGGAGGTGAATCTGTCCGGCGCGGCGCAGCCGCTCAGCGTCGGGATCAGCGCAGTGCCCGCCGCCGGCGCCGGCGACCCGCAGGTTCTGGTGCAGATCCTGGTCCTGACCGACACCGGATCGCTGCTGGACATCATCCGCACGACTTCGGCGAATTACCAACGGGTCATCGGCTGCCCCTACGGCAGCGGAACGACGAAGGCGGCGGTGGGGAAGGTGGTCATCGTTCTCGGCACCCGGGCGGTCGCCGCGAATTTCACCTGCAGCGTGCAGGCGGCCGCGCCCGCCCCCGACCTCATGATCACCCGCCGGGATTCGCCGGCCGGCTGCGAGTACCAGGCCGACTGGCACGACGCTGCGCGGAACCTCTCCACGCCGGACATTTGGCTGGTCTCGACCAAGGCGGCGAAGTCAATGCCTCCCCGCTACCTGCTGCGGGTCCGCGTCCGCAACAAGGGCAATGCCACGGCCAAGGGCGTGACGGTCGGCCTAACGGTCGCGCTGGTCAGCGCCAGCGGGCAGGTGAAGCCCGGGTGGACGGCGCTCGGGACGATCAAGATGCCCTCGATCGCCGCCAACGCCGACGCGGTCGGCTCGACGGCCGTCAAGCTGCCCAAGCTGAAGGTCGGTCCGATTCGGCCTCCGCTCGTCGGGGCCAGGCAGGCCGCGCGCCTCCGGATTTCGGCCACGATCGTGTCGGCGGCGGACACGAGTCCCGACAACAACGCGGCCTTCCGGGAATTCGCGCTGGCGTGACCGCGCTCACGGTTTTGGGTTTTGCGTTCTGGGTTTTGAGTTTGGTTCCGACATCAACCCAAAACCCAAAACCAAGCACGGCGGCCGTCGGCCGCCCAATCGCGTCGTTTCGCGGTGAAAACCGTAGGGCCGCACCTTGCGTGCGCGCCCAACCGGCTTGGGATCAACTCAAAACCCCAAACCCAAAACCCAAAACCAGCGGCCGCCGGCCTCAACCTCAACCTGACACCTCAACCGCCGGCGACTGCCGGCCGCAGCCTATCGCGACAGGAATCGCGACACCGTGTCGCGATGCGGCAGGCAGGTAGGGCGCGCTATCCCTAGCGCGCCGGTCCGATGTCGGATTCGGCGGATTAGGGATAATCCGCCCTACCAATCTTGACATACGACCGCCGCGCCCGCAGATCGGCCAGCGGCCGCGGCCTACTCGGCCCGCAGCGCCACGATCGGGTTCACCTTCGTCGCGCGCCGCGCCGGCAGCCAGCAGGCGACCAGCGCCGCGCCGGCGAGCACCAGGGGCGCCACGGTGAACGCCACCGGGTCCACC
>CAZKDK010000336.1:2057-3696 GCA_964551145.1 uncultured Opitutaceae bacterium
CAGCGCCGCGCCGGCGAGCACCAGGGGCGCCACGGTGAACGCCACCGGGTCCACCGGGCTCACCCGGTAGAGCAGGCTGCCGAAGATGCGGCCGAAGCCGAGCGCGAGCAGGAACCCCAGCGCCGTGCCGCTGAGCGTCATGACCAGGCCCTCGCGCAGGATCATGCGCAGCACGGTGCCGGGCTCCGCGCCGAGCGCCAGGCGGATGCCGATCTCGCGGGTGCGCCGGGCCACCGAGTATGCCTTCACGCCGTACACGCCCACGACGGCCAGGATCAGGGCGAAGCCGCCGAACACCGTGAACAGCGCCGCGCCCGTCCGCACGACCCAGAGCTGGATGTTGCGATCGAGGTGCTGGCGGAAGGTCTGGACGGCGAACACGGGCACCCCGGGCGCGGCGGTGCGGAGTTCGCGGCGAATGGCGTCGAACAGCGCGGCGTCGGCCCCGGCGGCGCGCGGCGCCGTGCGGACCTGGAAGAACACGTTGCTCTCGAAGCCCTGCGCGAGCGGCACGTAGATCGCCCCGCCCGGCTCCTTCTGGAACAGGTCCCACCGGGTCGCCGGCACGATGCCGACGATCTCGACCGTCTTGGCATCGCTGGCGTTCCTGGCGTGATCGCGGCTGATGCCGCCCGCGTTGCCGCCGCCGCCGCCGGATTTTGGGGTCCTGGAGTCGGCCCATTGGATCCGCTGGCCGAGCGCGTTGCCCTCGGGCCAGAGCTTCCGGGCGAGGACCTCGTCAATGATGGCGACAGCGGGCGAATCGGGCGTCTCGGCCTCGACCCGCGTGAACGTGCGGCCGCGCAGGAGCGGCAGGCCCATCGTGGCGAAATAGTCGGCGCCGATGCCGTTCCAGCGGACGTTGAAGGCCAGCCCCTCGGCGGCGGTCGCCGGCTTGGCGTCCGGCGCCAGTTTGATGCCGGCGCGCTGGACGGGCCGGTCGATCTCGACCAGGCCGAACGGCACCGTGGCGGCGACGCTGACGGACTGGACGCCGGGCAGCGCGGCCAGGCGGTCGCCCGCGGCGCGGTAAAGCTGGAGGCTGCGCGTCTGGTCATACCCGCCGAGGCCGGCGTCGACCTCGGCCAGGACGGTGGATTCGGCCCGGAAGCCGGTGTCGACGCCGCCGGCCTTGAGCGCGCCGCGGATGAAGAGCGCGGCGGCGGTGAGCAGGCCGAGGGAGAGGGCGATCTGCGCCACGACGAGCGGGCTGCGCGGCAGCCAGCGGCGGCGCCGGGCGGTGTCCTCGCCGGCGTGCTGCTTGAGGTCGCCGAGCACGCCCGCGCCGGTGAGCTTGAGCGCGGGCCCGAGGGCGAAGCAGAGTGTGGCCAGCGCGCAGAAGCCCAGCGTGGCGCCGAAGACCACCGGGTCGGGGCGGGTCCGCAGGGAAAGCGACACCGGCATGTGCGCGCCGAACGAGGAGGCCAGCAGGCTGGAGGACCACACGCCCAGGACCAGGCCGCCGGCGCCGCCGGCCAGGGCGAGCACGAGGCCCTCGGTCAGGAGCTGGCGCACGATGCGGCCGCGGCTGCCGCCGATCGCGAGCCGGATGGCGATCTCCTTGCGGCGCGCGGCGCCGCGGGCCAGCAGCATGTTGGCCAGGTTGAGGCAGGCGACGAGCAGCACGACCCCGGCCATG
>CAZKDK010000337.1:0-3687 GCA_964551145.1 uncultured Opitutaceae bacterium
GTTCGACCCTAGCTCACAGAGGTGATCGGACCCCGTGACCTCGGATGGGGCCCTCTGTGTGCTCTGTGACCACAGCCGGCGGATCGACTAGATTCCGGCCGAAGAAAGGCACGGGAATTGGACTCCATTGATTCCCGGTCAGTCCGGCGACGGCGCCAGACGATAGGTTCTGGTCAGATCCGTGTCGGTCGTGACATTCTCAACCAGCGGCGTGAAGCCGTCCCGGAAAACGCGCACCTGGTTCACCCCGATGCCGACAAGGGCTCCGTCCTCGCTCATCGCCGTCCATTGGCCGCCAAACAGGGGCCGCCATTGGCGGGTGCATCCGTCGGGCTGCGCGACCACCTTGAGCAGCACCAACCGGCTTTCGTTTTCAAATTCCTCCCAGGCGGCGTGGATCTTCTCCACCGATCCCTCGTTCGTCAGGCCGCCCTGGGCGCGTTGCACCTCGACGTCCTGCACCGCACGCGTGAATGCGGCCGCCGCCGCCTCTGCTGGTGAATCCAGATCGCGCGATCTGGTCGCTGGCGCCATCAGCGCCTGCACGAGCCGCAGGAGCTGCGCGGGAGGCCACGCATTTTCACTTTCGAAATGATTGGCGCTCCCCGATTGGCACTGCGACGGCGCTGGCAATAGCTCCGCCGGAGAAAGGACGCCAAGACCCCGGGCGAAAATCCAGCGCGGCCAGATGGAATCTGCTTCGATCATCGCGCCGGAACGCTCGGCTGGTCGCCGGACATCACCGATGCCGGCGACTTCAAACGGCGAGGCGGTCATTGCCATGGCCGTAATTGCAGCGCTTTTGCCTTATGAAAGGAAGCGCCTTTGGCACTCAATTTTTGCGATGCTCGCCTAACCAAATTTGCGCATCAGCTAAACAGTTTAGCGCCAAGCATTAGTTCATAAAATATGAAGCGAAAACAGCCGCCGGGAGGATCGCATCAGGCTGGTTCAAGTCTGCAAGATATTGGCGCTACGCCACCAAGACGGATGCAACACCGTTGGCCGCAACCAAAGCTGAAGAGCCGATGAACACCCGAGGCGGAACGGCGCGCCCAGCCCCGCCCCGCCAAAGCCTTGGCGACGGCGGGCGGTCGCGCCCTACCCACTCCGTGAACTCGGATCGGATCTTCTGTGTACTCTGCGGCGACCTTCGAAAGCAGGACGTCGGGAGGCGGTCTTTTCACAGAGATCACAGAGCGTTCGATCCGAGCTGGAGGGCGAGCCTCCCGGCGAGCCGATTTCGAAATCGCGGGCGCGGCCCGCCGAAGGGTCTTTGGCCACCATAAGGCACCAAGAGGCACCAAAAGGATCCTGCAGGTTTTTGTGGCTTTTCGTGCCTCTTGGTGGCCATGAGAACACTCCCGTCATTGCGGGCCTTCGAAGCCTCGGCGAAGGAGGCCGGTGAGCCGATCTCTAATTCCGGCTCGGCCGGCGCCTCGCCCTCCACAACCAAGATACCGGGGTCCTGGAGGGTGGTGCGCTGTCACCGCCAATTCCAGATCTGGCGCGGACGGCGCCGCGCCCTCCATATTCAAGATACCCGGGCGCCGGGATGGTGGTGCGCTGTCACCGCCGATTCCAGATCTGGCGCGGACGGCGCCGCGCACTCCATATTCAAGATACCCGGGCGCCTGGAGGGCGGTGCGCTGTCACCGCCTATTCCGGATTTCGTCCGGAAGGCGCTGCGCCCTGCAGTGAAATCATCGCGGCACGCGAGGATTCTGCACCACTGCAACACGAAGAGACGCAACAAGAACCCTGCGTGTTGTCGTGGCTTCCCGCCGGCCATTTCCCATTCCGATTCAACCGACTAAAGTTCGTTTCCGGGGCCATGGGCTCTCACGCAAGTCAGTCGGCCGAGCTGGCTTGGACCGTTTATCCGTCGATACTATGATTAAAATTGCTTATTCGGATCAGTGCCGCATCTTATGGCAATTAAGCAACATGCGTAATCTCCTCCATCCGGGATTCAATCCAGTCGTCGGGCCTGAGGCGGGCGGCACAGACGCCGGTACACGGGGTCCGAACCTCCGCTCGGGGAGCCGGCGCTGACGTTGCCGACTCGGCGCAGCCGTCCATCCATTCACCATGTCTGACCATTCCTATCCTGTAACGTCCGCGCCCAACCCAGCGCCGTCCTTTCTGGACGCTCCGGAGCCGAGGGCCGCCGAGCCCGAGCCCTATGCGATGGAACGCAGCGGACTGCAGCTCTACCTGCAGGAAATCGCCAAGACGCCCCTTCTCACCATTGCCGAGGAGGTGGCGTTGTCCCGCCGCATCCGCCGCGGCGACCAGGCGGCGCGCGATCACATGATCAAGGCCAACCTGCGCCTGGTCGTCAAAATCGCGCATGATTACGAGAATTTCGGCCTGCCCCTGCTCGACCTGATCAGCGAGGGCAATATCGGCCTCATCAAGGCCGTCGTGCGTTTCGATCCGCGCAAGGGCGGCAAGCTCAGCACCTACGCCGCCTGGTGGATCAAGCAATGCATGAAGCGGGCGCTGGCCAACCAGTCGAAAACCATCCGTCTGCCCGTCCACCTCATCAGCAAGATCTCCGCGATGCGCCGGGCCGCCACGAAGCTCGCCGAGGAGTCCGGGCGCGAGCCGACCGATGAGGAGGTGGCGACGGAGCTCGACATCCCCGTCCACAAGGTGGCCCACCTCAGGTCCGTGAGCATCCGCCCGACTTCGCTGGACGCGCCGATCGGCGCGGAGGGCGAATCCGGCACGTTCGGCGAGATCGTGCGCGACGAAAACGCCATCAGCCCTTACGAGAATGCCCGCGAAGGCAACCTCAGGTCCGACCTCGACCGCATGATCAACTCGCTCGACCCGCGCGAAGCCGACATCCTGCGGATGCGCTTCGGTCTCGACGGCCACGACGAGCTGACGCTCGACGAGGTGGGCAAGAAATTCGCCGTCACCCGGGAGCGGGTGCGGCAGCTCCAGGTTCTGGCCCTCAAGAAGATCCGCGGTCTCATGGCCCAAAACGAGGCCCAGCGCAGCACGGACGAGATCGACCAGGACGAGCGCCTCCGCAAGCGCATGGAAGTGCTGCGGGAATTCTTCGAGAGCAAAACCCCGAAGAACTGAAGCTGACCTCGGATCGGGTCTCCGTGTGCTCTGTGACTGGGTCCGGGCTTCGGGCCTTCGGAGCCTCGGCGAAGGAGGCCGGCGAGGCGAAACCGAGAGTCCGTAGCCCCGGACCGGCGCGGACGGCGCCGCGCCGTCCATATTAGAGATGCCCGGGTGCCTGGAGGGCGGTGCGCTGTCACCGCCTACCCCGGATCGGCGCGGACGGCGCCGCGCCCTCCACGTTTGGTTGCGGCTGCGCCGCGCCGTGCGTTCTGTGACGACATTCGAAAGCAAAACGTCGGGAGGCGTTCTTTTCACAGAGGCCACAGAGAGTTCAACCCGAGTTCACAGAGGTGATCGGACTCCGTGACCTCGGATCGGACTCTCTGTGTGCTCCGTGGCAAGATCGTGCTGCGGGATTGCGTCGGGGCGGGGAAAATCCATCGTCACCGGAGCCAATGAATCCCGTCCCGGATGCAATGATGCTGGATGCCGTCGAGGCGCGCGTGATCGGCGCCCTCGTCGAGAAGGCGGTCACCACGCCCGACTACTACCCGCTCACGCTCAACGCCCTGGTCAATGCGTGCAACCAGACGTCCAACCGCG
>CAZKDK010000338.1:0-3668 GCA_964551145.1 uncultured Opitutaceae bacterium
GATCGCGCCAGCGGCTGTAGCCGCCCCCGGCGCTGCTGATGACGACATGATAGCGACCGTTGGACAGGAGGTGGACCTCCGGTGCCGGCGGCAGCGGATTGGTGCAGACCCGCATCACGCTCTCGCCTTCGCCCGCCAGGGTCTGCGAGGTCTCCAGGGTCAGATCGTCCGCCAGCACGCCCGCCGCGATTCGCGGCACCCGCTCCTGCAACAGCAGGTCCGCCGCGTTGAGCAGCGGACAGGCCATGAAGCGACGTTGCATGGGGCGTTCCCGCAGGAGGCTGACGAGGGCCAGCAGGCTCATCCCCTGGTGATGCGCCATGAAGGACCGGATGCTGGCGCTCGACTCGTCCGGCGGCAGGCGGGACGGCGTGTAGTCCACCGCCTCGTAGAAACCGTAGCGGCCGGCGCGGCCCTCGGCCGCCAGCCGCTGCAGGTTCTCACACGCCGCCCGCGGCGCGATCATCAGCGCCATCGCGGTCGCGTAGGGCGCGATCACAAGGTCCTCGGCCAGGCCCCGTTTCAATCCCAGGCCCGGCACGCCGAACGCGTGGTATTGGTAGTTCAGGTGAACGTCGGTCCGGTTGTAGCCCGACTCGGAAATGCCCCACGGCACGCCGCGCGATTCGCCATACTCGATCTGCCGTTCCACCGCCGCCTGGCAGGTGTGATCGAGCAGCGTGTTCTCGTAGCTGGGCATGACCAGCAGCGGCATGAGGTATTCGAACATTGAGCCGCTCCATGAAACGAGGATCGGCTCGCCGCGCAACGCGACGAGCAACCGGCCCATCGAGAACCAGTGGTCCTGCGGCACCTGCCCCAGGGCGATGGCGACGTAGCTGCACAGGCGCGCCTCCGAGGCCAGCAGATCGTAGAAGCCGGTATCCCGCCGGCGTTCAGTGACGTTGAACCCGGTGGGAAACAGATCCCGCCCGGCGTCGAACAGAAAGGCAAAATCCATCGCCGCCAGTTCATCGCTTTGCCGGGCCAGGCTTTCCCACGCGAGCAGGCGCTGGCCGGCGTGGTCGGCGGCCTCCCGCACGCAGCGTGCGAGCTCGGTGAGATACGTTTGCCCTTCTGTCCGGGCTGCGGCGGGCCCCGCCGCGAGGTCCTGCCCGGCCGCTTCGATCAACGGTCCGAGCGCCTGCTCGAGTCTCACGACTTCCGACAAGGTCAGGGCCTGGTCGAGTTGCTGCTCAAGCCTGATGGCAGCCGCCGACGCGGGGGAACCCCCCGCCGCCCGCGCCGCCCGGGAGGACGGTGCGGGGACCTCCTCGCGCCGGCTCCCCCGGCCAGGGGCCGGCCCGGCCAGCCACGGTGCCAGGAACAGCAGGTCCGCCACCTGCTCCTCGCAACTCCGCTGAAGCATCCGGGCCCACGCGGCCAGCTCCTCCCCTGCGGTCTCCAGCGAAGCCGCGATCACGGCCGCCTGGCCCGTCGCGCTTTTCAGCAGGGCAAAGGCCGCGCGCAGGCCGGGCGGTGCGAGCGCCAGCTCCGCGTCGAGCCTGGCCAGCGCCGCCTGAGCGGGGGCCAGGTCCCGGAGAATCCCCACCGTGTCGCGCAGCCCGGCGAAAACCTCCGGCGTGAGGATCCTTTCGCCGGCCTGTTCCCTCAGTCCGGAGCCGAGCGTCAGCAAATGTCCCGCGAGGTTGCCGCTGTCCACGCTCGACACGTAGAGCGGGAGGAGGGGCTGGAGCGTGCGGGTGTCGTACCAGTTGTAGAAATGCCCGCGGTACCGCTCGAGTTGCTGCATGGTGGCGAGGGCGTCCTGCGTGCGTCGCAGCAGGCCGCCCGCCGACAGATACCCCAAGTCGCGGGCGGCCAGATTGGCGAGCAGCGCCAGGCCCATGTTCGTGGGCGAGGTCCGCGAGGCGATCGTCGGGGCGGGCACCTCCTGGAAATTGTCCGGCGGCAGCCAGTTCTCCTGCGCGGTGACGAAGGTCTCGAAGAAGTGCCAGGTCCGGCGGGCGGTCCGCCGCAGAAAGGTCGATTGTTCCGCCGTCAGATCCGGCGTCGCGGACGTGATCGGCTGGCTGATCCACCAGGCGATTCCCGGCGCCACGAACCACAGGCCCAGAAACGGCCAGGCCAGGGGCAGCTGGGTCCGCTGGAGGCAAAGCAGCGCGCCTCCGCCCAGCAGCGCGCCGATCGGTGCGATCCACATCGTCGCATAGAAACCGGCGAGGTCGGCGCGCGTGGCCCGGGCGGAATCACTCGAGGTCTGCCATTCGAGGAGCCGCCGGTGCGTCACCAGCAGGCGCAGCAGCGTCCGGCCGACAGCGTCCAGACTGATGAAAGCGTCGTAAGGCAGGAAGGTCAGGGTCAGGAAGATCTGGCCGAGCTGCCGGCCGCCCGACCCGGCCGCTCCCCGCAGATGCATCGCCCATGGCAGGTCCGCCGGCCGGCGCCACGCATTGACCAGCGCCGCCAGCAATCCGGGGAGGGTGATGATCGCGAGGACCAGCAGCGACCCCAGGCCTCCGAGTTCAGGGACCAGCAGCCAGCCGCCCAGCACCAGGAGCATCAGGGCCACGGGGACGAGACTGCGCCTCAGGTTGTCGAAGATCTTCCAGCGCGACAGCCCGGAAAGCGGGTTGGCCATGCGCCGGGCGTCCGACCCGGGAACCCGCGGCAGGAGCCATTGCGTGATCTGCCAGTCGCCGCGGATCCACCGGTGGCGCCGGTCGATGTCCACGTTGTAGCGGGAGGGATATTCCTCGTAGAACTCCACGTCGCTCACGAGGGCGGAGCGGGCATGGCAGGCCTCCAGCAGGTCGTGGCTGAGCACGGCATTCTCCGGGAAGCGTCCACGCATGGCCTGCTGGAAGGCATCCACGTCGTAGATCCCCTTCCCGATAAACGAGCCTTCCTGGAACACATCCTGATACACGTCGGACACCTCCCGCGTGTAAGGATCAATGCCCGCGTCGCCGGCAAACAGCCGGACGAACCAGGATCGCCGGGCGCTGGGCAGGCTGACCCCCACCCGCGGCTGCAGGATGCCGTAGCCTTCGACGACGATTCCGCGCACCGCGTCGAACTCCGGGCGGTTCAACGGATGGGCCATCGTTCCGACGAGCTGGCGGGCGGCATCGCGCGGAAGCTGGGTGTCGGTGTCGAGCGTGATGACGTACTTGATGCCCGGCAGGATGGCCGTTTCCCCCACGGTCTCGGAAAAGCAGTCGCGCGAACCGCCGCGGAGGAGGGCGTTGAATTCCGCGAGCTTCCCCCGTTTGCGTTCGTAACCCATCCACAGGCCTTCTCCGGCGTTCCACCGGCGCGGGCGGTGCAGCCAGAAAAAGCGGCCCGGCCCATCGGCCGCATACTTGCGGTTCAGCATCTCGATTCCGGCCCGCGCCTGCTGACACAGGGCCCCATCTCCCGGCAGGATCTCCTCCGACGCGTCGCGAAAATCCGTCAGCAAGGCGAAATGAAGGTGCTGATCCCGATTCGCGAGATGATGGATCTCCAAGGTCCCGATGAGGCGGTCAACGCCCTCCCTGCTCGTGAGCATCGTCGGGACGACCACCATCGTCCGGCAGTCCGAAGCGATGCCGGCGGAATAGTCCAGGCGGGGGAGCAGGCGGGGTTTGACCAGCAGCGTCGACAGCCAGTTCATCAACGCCACGGCGAGCTGGCTGGCGCAAAGGAGGAAAACCAGGGTGAAG
>CAZKDK010000339.1:0-3659 GCA_964551145.1 uncultured Opitutaceae bacterium
GAGGGCACGCCCGTCCGCCTGTCCGGCCAGGACAGCGAGCGCGGCACCTTCAGCCAGCGCCACGCCGCGCTCTACGATCTTGAAACCCGGGAGCGTTACGTACCGCTGGTCAACCTCGGAGAAAAACAGGCGCAGTTCTGCGTCTACAACTCCTCGCTTTCCGAGGCGGGCGTGCTGGGCTTCGACTACGGCTACAGCCTCGATTATCCCCAGATGCTCTGCCTCTGGGAGGCGCAGTTCGGCGACTTCGCCAACGGCGCGCAGACGATCATCGACCAGTTCATCTCGTGTTCCGAGAGCAAGTGGCAGCGGCCGAGCGGCATCGTCCTCCTCCTGCCCCATGGCTACGAGGGCCAGGGACCCGAGCACTCCTCGGGCCGCCTCGAGCGATACCTCCAGCTCTGCGCCGAGGGCAACCTGCAGGTCTGCAACCTGACCACCCCCGCCCAGTATTTCCACGCCCTGCGCCGGCAGATGCGGCGCGACTTCCGCAAGCCGCTCGTCGTGATGTCGCCGAAGAGCCTGCTACGCCTGCCCGCCGCCACCTCGCCGCTCGACGAATTCACCGCGGGCCGCTTCCAGGAGATCCTGGACGATCCCCGCTGGGCGGACCCGCCGTCCGCGCCGCCCGAACGCCTGATCTTCTGCTCCGGCAAGGTCTACTACGACCTCGTCCAGCACCGCGAGCAGCGGGGCATCACCGACGCGGCGATCGTGCGCATCGAACAGCTGTATCCCCTGCACCGCAACCGCCTCGCCGAACTCGTGGACAAGTACGACGGCGCGACGCTCATCTGGTGCCAGGAGGAGCCCCAGAACATGGGCGCGTGGAGTTTCATCGCACCGCAGCTCGAGCAGGCGTTCGGTCGCAAGGCCTCCTACATCGGTCGCGACGCCGGCGCCTCGCCGGCCGTCGGCCAGCTCGCCCGGCACCGCCTCGAGCAGGCCGCCCTCATCCGGGCCGCCTTCGGCATCTGAAACCCCCGGCCGGGCCGGAAACGACGATTGCGTTCCCGCCGCAGTTCTTTTCATCTGGATCGCGGCCGCACCTCAACCGCCCCTCGTCCCTCCCGTCCATGGCAACCCTTGCCGTCAAGATCCCGCCGATGGGTGAATCGATCACCGGCGGCGTGCTCGCCGAATGGCACGTCCGCGACGGTGACCTAGTCCGGAAGGACCAGCCGCTCTATGCGCTGGAGACCGACAAGATCACCGCCGAGGGCGCGGCCGAGGCCGGCGGACGCATCGCGCTGAAGGTGGCCGCGGGCAGCGACGTGACCATCGGCCAGACCGTGGCCACGATCGAGGTCGGGGAAGGCGACGCCGGACCGGAACCGGCCCGGCCGGCCACTGCCTCAGCGGCTGCCAGCCCACAACCCACAACCCAAAACTCAAAACCCGATTCGCCGCCCTCGCCCGCGGTGCGCCGCCTGAGTTCCGAGCTTCGCATCGATCCCGCCACCGTCGCCGGCACCGGCAAGGGCGGGCGGGTCACCAAAGGGGACCTGATGGCGGCGGCCCAGAGTTCGCAGAGGCCGGACGTTGGAAGTCAACCGTCACCGACTCCCAACACCGAACCCCAAACTCCAAACCCCAAGCTCGGCGCGGCCAGCACTCCAGTGCCGCCGCCATCGGCACCGTCGGTCACGGCCGCCCCGCCGCCCCCTGACCGGGCCGCGGGCGGGGCGCGGCAGACCCGGCGCAAGCTGAGTCCCCTGCGCCAGCGGATTGCCCAGCGGCTCGTCCAGGCCCAGCACGAGGCCGCCATGCTCACGACCTTCAACGAGGTGGACCTGACGGCGGTCCGCGACCTCCGCACCCGGTACCAGGAGGCCTTCACCCAGAAGCACGGCGTCAAGCTCGGCTTCATGTCGTTCTTCGTAAAGGCGGTCGTGCGCGCCCTCCAGGAGGTCCCGGCCCTCAACGCCCGCATTGAGAACGACACGGTCGTCGAGAACCACTACTACGATATCGGCGTGGCCGTATCGACCGATCGCGGCCTCTTTGTGCCGGTCGTGCGCGACTGCGACCGCGCCGGATTCGACGAGATCGAGAAACAGATCGCCGCTGCCGCGCAGAAGGCCCGCGAGAGCAAGATCGCGCTGGCCGATCTCGAGGGCGGGGTCTTTACCATAACCAACGGCGGCGTTTTCGGTTCGCTGCTCTCGACCCCCATCCTCAACGCCCCGCAGTGCGGCATCCTCGGCCTGCACGCCATCCAGGACCGCCCGGTCGCGATCAACGGGCAGGTCGTGATCCGGCCGATGATGTACGTCGCGCTCAGCTACGATCACCGCCTGGTCGACGGCCGGGAGGCCGTGACGTTCCTCGTGCGCGTCAAGCAGGCCATCGAGGATCCGTCCCGCCTCCTGCTGTCGGTTTGATGGGCCGCCATAGGTCCTATTGGCCCCATAGGTCCTATTCTTTCTTCCGATGTCCTCCTTCGATCTTGTCATCATCGGCGCCGGCCCGGGCGGCTATACGTGCGCCTTTCGCGCCGCCCAGCTCGGCCTTTCGGTCGCGCTCATCGAGCGACGCCCCACCCTCGGCGGCACGTGCCTCAACGTCGGGTGCATCCCCAGCAAGGCGCTCCTGGAGACGAGCGAGCGCTTCGCCTGGGCGCGCTACCACGCGGCGGACAGCGGGGTCCGGCTCGACGGGGTCGGGCTCGATCTCGCGGCCGTCCTGCGGAAAAAGGACGCCGCGGTCCAGAAGCTGGTCGCCGGCGTCGCCCAGCTCGCCAAGGCGCGCAAGATCACCGTGCTCACCGGCCACGCGACCCTGGCCGGCGGCATGACCGTCGCGATCGCCACCGACGGTGCCGCCGCGACCACCGTCACCGCCCGGAACATCGTCATCGCAACCGGCTCCGCCCCGGTCGAACTCTCCTTCCTGCCGTTCGACGGCCAACTCGTGGTTTCCTCCGACGACGCCATCGCCTTCCCCGATGTCCCCCCGCGCCTGGTCGTGGTCGGCGGCGGGGCCATCGGGCTTGAACTCGCCTCCGTCTGGTCGCGCCTCGGCGCCGAGGTCGCAGTGGTGGAATTCCTGCCCAAGATCGCAGGCAACTACGACGACGATGTCGTGCGCCTGCTCACGCGGCTGCTGGTCAAGCAGGGCCTGCGCATCGAGGTCAACGCCCGCGTGACCGGGTTGAAACCGCCAGGTGCGGGCACCACCGACCCGGCCGTGCTCACGGCCGAGCGCGAGGGGAAGACCCTGGAGTTTCCCGCCGACAAGATTCTCGTCGCGGTCGGCCGCCGCCCGGTCACCGAGGGCCTCGGCTTGGAAAAGGCCGGTGTGCAACTCGACGAGAAGAAGCGCATCCGGGTGGACGATCACCTGCGCACGACGGCCCCCGGCATCTGGGCCGTCGGCGACGTCGTGGCCGGGCCCATGCTCGCCCACAAGGCCGAGGAGGACGGCGGCGCCGTCGCGGAGTGGATCGCGGGCCGGGCCGGTCACGTCGACTGGGAACTCATGCCCGGCGTCATCTATACGGATCCTGAACTTGCGGGCGTGGGCCTCGGCGAGGAGGCCGCCCGCGCTCGGGGCATCGAAGTGCGCACGGGCAAGTTCTTCTTCGCCGCCAATGGCCGGGCCATCGCCGCCGGCGCGGCCGACGGCTTCGTGAAGATCATCGCCGACGCCAGGACCGA
>CAZKDK010000340.1:0-3617 GCA_964551145.1 uncultured Opitutaceae bacterium
GTGGCGATGTTGGGCTTGCGGACGAGGTGGACCCGCGTGTCGAGGTAGCCCGCACGACCGTAGAAGCTCTCCAGGGTCTCGACATCCTTGTCGAGCTTGGAGGGCCGGAACACCATGCCGCTCTTCTGCCGCAGCACCAGCTTGAGCATGGCCTCGGAGTAGAGCTTGCACCCCGTGACGCTGATGTCGCCGATCCGGTACTGCCGCCCCTCGTTGATGTGGATGGTGAGGACCAGCCGCCCCCGCTTCGGGTAGTCATAGGCGATCAGGTCCGTGGGAAGCTCCACGTCCAGGAAGCCCTGCTCGCGGTAGTAATCGGTCAGCTTGGTGAGGTCGTCCTCGAACTGGTCGTCCTTGTACCGGCCCGAGCCCATCAGCCACGAGAACATCCACCACCGCTTCGTCTCCATCTCCTTGCGGAGGCGCTTCGCCTTGATGTGATTGTTGCCCACGAACCGGATGGCGGCGATCCGCACGCGGTCCCCCTCGCGGATCTTGAAGGTCACGGTGCCGTAGCCCGCGCCGCGGTCCCGTTCGATGTCGTAGGTGACCTGCGCCTGGTTGTAGCCGCGCTTCTGGTAGAACTCGTGCAGCTTCTCGGAGTCGGCCTTGATCGTCCGTTCGTCGAGCGACGCGTTGGCCTTCGTGGCGATCTCCTTCTCGAGGCGAGCCGTCTTGACCCGCTGGTTGCCCCGGAAGCGCACCGCGAGGACGCGGTACTTGGGTGTCAGTTCAAAGACGAGGTTGACGGCGTTGCCCGGGAGCTCCTCCCGCTTGACCTCGATGAACTCGAAGAGGCCCGTGCGGTAGAGCGTGCGGATGTCCCGGTCGATCATCGCGTCGTCAAACTGCGCGGCCTCCTTCACCTGGATGTTGGCGCGCACGATCTGCTCGCCGACGTTGGCGATGCCGATGAACTTGATCGAGATCGTGCCGACCTTCTTGGCGGGGGCGGCCTCCGCGGCGGTCGCGGCTTCCGCCCCGGGCACCTCGGTCTGCGCCTGCGCGACCAGGGTTCCCGAGACCAGCGCCAGCACGGCGCAGATGTGGCGCAAAAAGCCGCCGCCCCGGCTATCAGGCGTAGTTTTCAAAACGGGTGATGTCCTTGAGGAATGTAAGCTTCAATTCTCCTACCGGCCCGTTTCGCTGTTTGGCAACAACTAAGTCATAGGCGGCGGCTTGGAACTTCTCCTCGGAGTCTTTTGGGGGGGCCAGCATGAGCACGACATCGGCATCCTGCTCGATGGATCCGGACTCGCGCAAGTCCGACAATCGCGGCGCGCGGTTCTCCTTCTCCGACGAGCGGTTCAGCTGACTGAGGACAAGGACGGGCAGGTCGAGTTCCTTCGCCATCGCCTTCAGCCCGCGCGAAACCTCGGCCACCTGCTGCTCGCGCGGGATCTTCGGGTCGCTGGGGCTGATCAGCTGCAGGTAGTCGACGATGATCAGGCCGAGCCGGTAGCGCGCGTAGAGCCGCCGGGCCTTCGCCCGCAGCTCCATGATGGTCAGATGCCCGGAGTCGTCGATGAACAGGGGCGCCTTGGAGAACTCGTCCGCGGCCCGGAGCAGCTCCTGCTGCTCCTCGCCGTTCTTGGAAAGCAGGCCGTCCCGCAGCAGCTTGATGTTCACCTTGGCGCGGGCGCAGAGCATGCGCAGGGCGAGCTGGGACGAGCTCATCTCCAGCGAGAACACCAGCGTGGGCACGGGTTCGCCCCGTTTCGGCAGCGCCGCCGACTCGGCCACGTTGAGCGCGAGCGACGTCTTGCCCACCGACGGGCGCGCCGCCAGGACGATCATCTCCTGCTTCTGGAAGCCGAACGTGAGGTCATCCAGGTCCTTGAAGCCCGTGACCACCCCCGTCTTCTCGCCCTTCTTCATCATCAGCTTGTTGATGACGATCACCGCCTCCCGGGTGGGCTCCTTCATCGGCTTGGCGGCGTCCGACACCCGGTCCTGGGTGACCCGGAAGATGTCCTGTTCGACCCCGTCGACGAACTCCTCGAGACCCCCCTGGTAGGTGAAGCAGCGCTCGACCGCGCCGGTGGCGACCCGGATAAGCTCGCGCAGCAGGTGGAGCTCCCGGACCTTCTCGATGAAATAGACGGCCTGGGCGGTGGTGGGAATCCGCGCACTGACCTGCATCAGGTAGGGGACGCCGCCGACCGCCTCGAGCTGGCGCGAGGTCCGCAGCTCCTCGATCAACATCTCGATGCCGACCGGCGGGCCCTTCTGGTAGAGCTCGGCGAGCTTCTCGAAGATGACCTGGTGGGCCGGGAGGTAGAATGCCGCCGGCACGAGCCGGGCCTCGAGGCAGCGCGCGACGGTCTCGCCGCCGTCGAGCAGGCAGCAGGACAGCAGGTATTCCTCCGACTCGACGCTGTGCGGGAGCGCCCGGCCGGTGAAGGCGGACGCGGCCGGGGCGAAGCCCGGGGCCGGGGCGCGGCCGGCCGGGGGCGCGGTGAGGGTTTCGGCCATGCGAGAGAGGGAGGTTAGATGCGCGAAGCCGCCCGGGAGCAACGAAATGTTCTCCACACGCCGTTCACAGCGGCCGCGCCGGCCGCGCCGCGGTCCCGCCCGCCGGAAGCCGGGGGTTCCATTCAGCCTTGCGCCGAGGGCACGATCGGGTTTTCCGAAACCACGTCGAAGCCCAGCTCGAAGGACACATCGGGGTGCAGCCGGATCTTCACCGTGTGCTGGCCGAGCGCCTTCACCGGGGTGTGCAGCTGGATCTTGCGCTTGTCGAGCTCCACGCCGGCCTGGGCGATCTTCTCGTGAATGTCGTTGGCCGTGACGGCGCCGAACATCCGGCCGCCCTCGCCCGTCTTGACTGCGAAGGCGATGCGCACCTGGGCGAGCTTGCCCGCGATCTCCTGGGCGCCGGCCAGTTCCTTGGCCTCGCGCTCGACCCGGCGCTTCTTCAGCGCCTCGATCTGCTTGCGGTTCGCGTTGGTGACGGGCACGGCGATGGCCCGCGGCAGCAGGTAGTTGCGCGCGTAGCCCGCGCGGACCTTGACCTGGTCGCCCTCGGCGCCCAAGCCCTCGACGGGTTTGATCAGCAGAACTTCGGAGTGAGCCATGACAGAAATGGAGTCGGATGTTGGAATTAGTTAATCGGCCGCGCCAACCGGGCGCGGATCAAAACGGCACGTCGTCGTCGACCTTGCCGGCCGCCTCGGCCGGGGGCCGGCCCGCGCGGGCCGGCGGACTCGGCGGCTCGGCGGGGGAATCGTCGGCCGCCGCCGCGGCAGGCTCGGCGCTGGCCGCCGCGGCGGGCGCTCCACCGCCGCGCGACAGGAATTGGACGTTCTCGAGCACGACCTTCAGCTTGTTGCGCTTCTGACCGCTCTGCTTGTCCTCCCAGGAATCGAACCGCAGCCGGCCCTCGATGAACGCGAGGCTCCCCTTCTGCAGGTACTTCGAGACCAGTTCGCCCTGCTTGCCCCAGGCCTCGATGTCGATGAACGCCGTCTCATCGCGGGTGGCGCCGGATTCGTCCTTGTATTGCCGGGTCACCGCGAGGCCGAACTGGCAGATGGCCGTGCCCTTCGGCGTGACCCGCAGTTCGGGATCGCGCGTGAGGTTGCCGATGAGGAAAACCTTGTTGAGGTAGGCCATGG
>CAZKDK010000341.1:0-3589 GCA_964551145.1 uncultured Opitutaceae bacterium
TGTACTTGTAGTCGTCGGCCATCTGGTCGGCGCCGTTGAGCGTGCGCGCGCCCCAGGCGACCGTGCCATACACGGGAAAGTTCCTGAGGCAGTTGATCGCCAGCGGATTCAGGACCCCGTTTTCGGCGTTGCTGGCGGAGTACTGGAGCTTCTGGACGCCGGCCAGCGTGGCCTCGGTGCCGGCCGGGGCCTTCCAGACGCCGCGCGCGCCGTCGGTCGTCGCATACAGGCCCGCGATCGTGCCGCTCGGCGGCGTGGGGCGGAGCCGGTAGCCATTGAGCGGATCGGCGATCGCGATGCGCGGGAAATAGAGGGCCGCGTTGCGGCTGCGCAGGGTCCCGTTGGCGCCGAGCCAGTCCATGGCCGCGGTGACGTTGTCCCGGCCGGCCGGCAGATTCTGCGGCAGGTCGAGGATGTAGAACGCCCGGCGATCCGTGCAGAGCTTCTCGGCGGCGGCGGCGATGGTGGCGGCATTCGTGTCGGGCAGATTCGCCGTCACCGGCAGGCAGAGGAGGTTGAACAGGTCGACGTCGACGAGGGCGTAGAGGCCCGTCTTGGCGTTCGGGTCGCCGAGGATGCCGCCGGTGACGCCGGCGGCATCAGCGGCCGGATCCCACGTGCCGTCCCCGCCGGCGGACGCCGCGCCGCTGGCGCCCTGGCCGATCTGCTGCTGCGCGGTCGCGCCGCCGAGGGCGTATTGCTGGATGTTGGCGGTGGCGGTCTTGTACCCGAGCTTGGTGGCGAGACCGGTTCCGGTATCCGAGAGCGTGAGCCAGTCTCCGTGCGCGTTCGTGCCGGCTTGGGCGACGAGGAAGACCTTCGTCGACGTGGTGCCGACGGCGGTGACGGTGGCGTTGACGAGCTTGCCGCCGAGGGCGCGGATCTGGGACTGCAGGACTCCGGCGAGGGCCGAGTAGGTTGCCGGGGGGGGATCGGGCAGGCCGGCCAGGGCGCCGATCTTGGTGCCGTTGAGCAGGACGTCGCAGGCGTCGGTCTTGGCCAGCGTGGTCAGATCGGGCGAGGGCCCGCTCACCGTGCCGGTCGCGGCCGGCAGCTTGCCTTTCGTTTCGCTCGTGATCCGGATCAGTTGCGATCCCGCGTTGACGACGGCGGCGACATCATTCGGCTTCGTCGAGTCGACGACCAGGTTGAGGTAGCTCTCGGTCGAGGCGATGCTCGGAGTGCCGTTGACGGTGACCACCTCGGTCACCGAGAGGTTGAACAGGGTGGTGGGATCCGTGGTCCCATAGTCAATTTCCACGAGGACGGAGTTGCCCCAGGCGCCCTCGCTCTGGGCGGTGACGACGAAGGCCACGGCGCTGGTGCCGTCGCCGACCCCGACGGACGCCTTGGTCGGGGCGTTCGCGGCAGTCGCCGAGCCCACGCGGACGACGTAGGCCTCGGTGCCGCCGTTGAGGAAGAACTGCTGGACGGCGTAGCTGGCTTCGCTGCGGGCATCGAGCCCGCTGGGGTCGCTGCCGCCAAACTGCTTGTTGAAGGCTGCGAGATTCAGGATCTGCACCGCCTGGTTCATCGGCCCGGTCGGAAAATAGTCCACGAACGCGCCGATGGAGGTGGCGACGCCGACGATGGTGCGCACACCGCTGGGGATTTCTTCAATATAGACTCCGGGATACGATACTTGGACAGGCATTGGGTCGTCCTCCTGATGGTTTGGGTACAGTTCAACATGCGAGATTGGCGGCGCCGTCTGCGCATCAATCGGGGCCTATGAAAAGATTTCTCCGGTTTTGGGTGCCGCGGCGCGGGTCGGTGGCGGGTACGTGCGGTGCCACGCCGCGAATTTCTCGGATATGGACGCCTGGATGGCTGACCCAAGCCGCAGACAGGGTATCTTTTCGGATTGAAGGGGGGAAGTAAGCCGAGCGCGATGAACCCGGCGAACGCGTGCGGAGCGAAGAGAGAATCCGCCGGGGCCGCGTACCGTCTGCGGAATTGCGCAGAAGTCAAAAGGGCGAATTGTTATTTTTTCGGCGCGGCCTGGGCCGTTGCACCTGACCGAAGTCGCGGCCGAATCCGCGTCCCGGAAGGCAGCGGTCGGACGGCGGATCCTCCGGTCCCGAAGAACCCCCGGCGGATCTCGGGGATCTGCGCCTGGTTGGAAAAGTCCGTCTGACGGCTTACCCCTTTTGGGGGGGGCAGGGCGGTGGGTTCAGGCAATCGCGATGGAGGGAGTCGCGGCTTTGCACCGCGGTCGGCGGACCTGGCAACAACCGTCTCCGGCGCGGCGAGAATTCGCCTTTGGCCTGGAAGGGGGCGCGATCGCATTTCCCCGCGCGCGGTGCCCAGTCTCAATCGGGCGCGTGCATTCTGATCCGACACTTGTTTGGGCCGGCCGGGCCAATCGAGCGGCAAAGCGGTGCTGATGCCGTTCGCTTTGCGTTGCCTGCTTCCGCGCTCCCTCCGGCAACGGCGTCCAGGGAGGCGCCGCTCCGGAATGGCCGGGCTCAGTCCGCGAGCCGGAAGTCGATCTGGCGCTTGAAGCGGTCGACCTTCTCGGTGACGACGCTGATCTTCTGGCCGAGTTCGAGCCGGCGTTTGCTGCGGCGGCCGATCAGCGCGGTGCCGGCGTTGTTCAGGAGATAGAGGTCGTCGCGCAGCGTCGACAGGTGCACGAGGCCGAAGGTCATGGCGTCGGGCAGCTCGACGAAGAGGCCGTGGTTGCGGACGTCGGTGATGATCGCGGCGAACACGGTCTTCTTCTTTTTCGCCACCTCGCGGTCGAAGAACTCGAGCAGCTTGACCTTCTGCGAATCGCGCTCGGCCTCCATGCTGTTCTGCTCGGTGAGGCTCAGGTGGGAGGCCAGGCTCTCCATGCGGGCCGTGCTCGGGGCGGGCGCACCGCCCCGCAGCGCCGGCTGCCCGAGGAACTTGACGAGGGCCTGGTCGAACACGCGGTGGACGACGAGGTCGGAGTAGCGGCGGATGGGCGAGGTGAAGTGGGTGTAGTCCCGCATGGCCAGGCCGTAGTGCCCGTCGGGCGTGGCGCGGTAGACCGCCTTGCGCAGGCTGCGCAGGAGCTGGATGCGCAGGGTGTAGCCCTGGGGGTGGGACTGGAGGAGCGTGAGCAGGCGCATGACCTCCCGGCGCTGGGTGAGGTCGCCGACGGTGACGCCGAACGTGGCGAGGAGCTGGCGGTACTCCTGAAGCTTCTCCTCGTCGGGGTCGTCGTGCACGCGATAGAGCGAGGGGAGGCGGTGCTGCCGGGTGAGGCGCGCGACGGCCTGGTTGGCGGCGAGCATGAACTCCTCGATGAGCTGGTGGCTCTCGTCCTGCTCGATGCGCTCGAGGCGGTCGGCGTAACCCTGCTCGTCGACGAAGATCTTCACCTCGGGCATGTCGAGATCGAGGCTGCCGGCGCGCATGCGCTCGCGGCGCAGGCGGGCGGCGATCTCCCAGAGCTGCCGGATCCAGCCCTGGAGCGCGGCCAGCTCGTCGCGCGCGAGCGCGGCCAGGGGGCGGCCGGTGGCGCCGGTCTGGTGCGCGGGCGGCGCGGGCAGGCGGCGGACCCGCTCGAGATTGTCCTCCTTGAGCAGGGCGTAGGCCTGGCGGTAGGTGAGGCGCTTGC
>CAZKDK010000342.1:0-3569 GCA_964551145.1 uncultured Opitutaceae bacterium
CCCGCCGCAGGCGCGGATCGGCTCCCCGGCGGGCGGCCGCGGCGCGGAGCGCAGCGATCAGCGGCACCGCACAGTGCAGCCGGGGCGACCGCTCCTGGTTGAGGTTTAGGTGGAGGTCGAGGTTGAGGCCGAGCTTTTCCCGCAGGATGCGCTGGACCCGTGCCGGATTGTGCGGCTTGCGTTGGAGAAAACGGACGAGTTCGGAGACCTCGCCGGACTGGAGGGGTAACGGGCGTTTGGGGGCAGGCATGTGATCGGTTTGGGGTCCTGGATGCAGGGTTGCGGATAGATGCCGGAATCCAACTCAAAACCCGACCCGCACCCGGGCGCCTCGCGCGAATGCGCGAAGCCGCGAAGAAAGGCCCAGTCAGTTTGGGGTTCTGGGTTTTGGGTTCTGGGTTGACGGCCGGATCCGACCCAAAACTCAGAACCCCAAACTCTAAACCACGGGAGGCCGCCGGATGGAGCCTTCGGCTCCCGGTTCAGTGTTCTGGGTTCTGAGTTCTGGGTTGATCATCGAACCCAAAACACAGAACACAAAACCCAAAACCACGGGGCCTGGCGCTTACGCCGCCGGCCCCTCCTCGCCGGGCAATGTCGGCTCCTGGGCCGCCGCCCGCAGCGCGCTGTGCCTCCGGCCGTAGCAGAAATAGAGCACCAGCCCCGCCAGCAGCCAGATCAGCAGCCGCCACCAGTTCTCCTTCGGCAGCGACAGCATCAGCAGCAGCGCGCTGCCGATCCCCAGCAGCGGCACGAGCGGGACGAACTTCACCCTGAACGGCCGGCGCGCCTGCGGGTGCGTCTTGCGCAGGATCAGGACCGCCGCGCAGACGGTCGCAAAGGCCAGCAGGGTGCCGATGTTCGTCAGCTCGGCCAGGACGCGCAGGGGCAGGAACCCCGCCATCGCGGACACCGCGCAGCCCATCACGATCTGGGAAAGCCACGGCGTCCGGAACCGCGGGTGGACCGCGCCGAAGAAGCCGCGGGGGACGAGGCCATCGCGGGCCATCGCCAGCATCACGCGCGGCTGGCTGAGCATCAGCACCAGGAGAACGGACGTGATGCCCACCACCGCCCCGCCCGCGATGATGAAATGCGCCCAGACGAGCCCGTGCTGCCGGAAGGCATCGGCCACCGGCGCGTCGATGTTGATCCGGTCGAAGGGGACCATGCCGGTGAGCACGGCGGCCACCGCGACGTAGAGCACGGTGCAGATCGCCAGCGAGACGAGGATGCCGATCGGAACGTCGCGGCTGGGATTTTTGGCCTCCTCCGCGTGGGTGGAGACCGAGTCGAACCCGATGTAGGCGAAGAAGATGATCGCCGCCCCCGCCAGCACGCCGAGCGGCTCCCCGCCCGCGCCGGCCTGGCCGAGCAGGTTCCGGCCGAAGAGGCTGAAGCCGGACCAGCCGAAGGGTGCGAACGGGTGCCAGTTGGCGGGATTCACGTGGAAGGCCCCCACCCCGATCACGAACAGGACGATCGCCAGCTTGATCGCGACCATGACCGTGTTGACGCGCGCGCTTTCGCGGATGCCGCGGATCAGGATCACGGTGAGCGCCGCCGTGATCAGGATGGCCGGGAGATCGATCACGGTTCCCGTCGCCGCGAAATGCCCCGCATGCGGATTGTAGTCGAACGGCGGGCGCGACAGCGCAAACGGGAGCCTCGGCAGGAAGGTGCCGAGGAACTCCTGGCAATACTGGGACCAGCCATGGGCCACGGCGGCGGAGGCGATGGTGTATTCCAGGAGCAGGTCCCAGCCGATGATCCAGGCGGCGAGTTCGCCGAGGGTGGCGTAAGCGTAGGTGTAGGCGGAGCCCGCCACCGGCACCAGCGAGGCGAACTCGGCGTAGCAGAGGCCGGCAAAGACGCACGCCAGCCCCGCGACCACGAAGGAAATCATGATGGCCGGACCGGCCTTGTCGTGCGCCGCCTGGCCGGTCACCACGAAGATGCCGGCCCCGATGATGCAGCCGATGCCCAGGCTCGTCAGCTGGACCGGCCCCAGCGCGCGGCGCAGCCGGTGATCGCCTTCGATCTCCTGGTGAAGTTGCGCGATGCTCTTCCGGACAAAGAGGTGTTTCATGCGGAAACCGCCGACCGGCTGGTTGCGTGGACTCTGGACGCGGGCCAACGAGAACCGAATCCGGCCCGCAGGTAAAGCAATTGGAGCGCGGGCCGGCAGCTCCGCTACCGGGCCGTATTTCAGGACTGGTAGGGCGGATTATCCCTAATCCGCCGATTCCGACATCAGACCGGCGCGCTAGGGATAGCGCGCCCTACCCGGCCGCTGGACATCACGGGCCGGTATGGCGTCCGTCCGCCGTATCGCGACACGGTGTCGCGATACCTGTCGCGATCCGCGCCGGCGGCGGCCGCCGGCGCTGGTCTTGGGTTTTGGGTTTTGAGTTTTGGGTTGGGTTCCGACCTTCAACCCAGAACCCAGAACTCAAAACCCAAAACTACCTGCCCGGTCCGGCCACCTCGTACCGGGTCGCCCGGGCCGCGCCCGTCCGCCGGACGAGGCCGAGATCCACGAAATGCGTCAGATGCCGCTGCGCCGTGCGCGCGTTGACGCCCAGATACCGCGCATACTCGTTCTGCGTCGCCTCCGTCCGGCCCGACAAAAACCCCCACCCCATCAGCTCCAGGTTCGAGAGCGCGCCCTCCGTCACCCGCGCCACCATCTGCGCCGCCCCGGCCGCGCTGCGGTAGAGCGTCAGCACGAGATACGGATCCTCCCAGGTGTACTTCGGCAGCGGCAGCCGCGCCGCCGTCGCGCGGTCCCGCATCGACTTCAGCCCCAGCCCCCGCTCCTCCGCCAGCTCCATCCGCGCGAAGACGTAGTGCAGGAGCGGATTGCGGCTGAGCATCGGCGCGCTGAACGACCGGAGCTGCTCCAGCGTGACCGGCGCGACCGGCGCGCCCGGGCTTTTGACGACCACGGTGTCCGGCGTGACGACGAGCTGGCACTTCGCGCCGGCGATGTCGTAGTCGCGGTGCACGAGTGCGTTCACGATGCCCTCGCGCGCGAGTTCGAAGAACGCGTCGTTGATCTCGCGGCGGCGCGCCTCGCTGCGGTCGACCGGGTTCGGCAGCCGCGCGTGCAGCCACGCCAGCGCCTGCTCGGGCGCAAACACCTGCGGCCCGTCGAAGTCCTTCAGCTCCTCCGTGCCGTCCGGCAGGTGGAGCGTCCCCAGCAGGCCCGCCTGCCGCAGCACGTCGCGCGGCGTTTTTCCGAAAAGGAGCAGCCCGAAACCCGACGGGACCATGCCGCCGGCCGACTCGCGCAGGAGCCCCTGCTGCAGCAGCCGGCGCCGGAACGCGGCCGATTCGACCGCGTCCGCGATCCCGGCGGCGTGGCGGTACTCCTCGAGCGCCTGCCCGGAAAGGTCGCCCAGCCCGGTCCGGGGCGCGGGCCCCTCGAGGACCGAGAGCATGGCCGCCTTCTTCGCGGGCGCGGCCGCCTTGCCCGCGAGCGCCCGGGCGATGAACTCGCGGTTCGCCTCGCGGATGACCTCCTGCAGGTCGCGGTCGAACAGGTGGACCGTCACGCCGTGGTCCTG
>CAZKDK010000343.1:0-3568 GCA_964551145.1 uncultured Opitutaceae bacterium
ACATCGATCCGATCGAGGGGGCGCAGGACACCACCAGCTCGTTGTGGCGCTGCTCGATGAGCGGCTCGATCGTGCTCGTGACCTCGTGGACCACGGTCTGGAGATCGAACGTCTCCAGGTAGAGCTGCATCTTGCCGGCCTCGATCTTGGACAGGTCGAGGACGTCGTTGATCAGGCCGAGCAGGTGGCGCGCGGCGCTGAGGATCTTCTGAAGGTCGTCGGCGGACGACTGGTCTCCCCGGTCGGTCGCGTCCTCCTGCAGCATCTCGCTGTAGCCGATGATCGCGTTCATCGGCGTGCGCAGCTCGTGGCTCATCTTGGCCAGAAACGCGCTCTTCGCCTGGTTGGCCTCCTTCGCGGCCACCACCGCCCGCTGGAGTTCCGCCGTGCGCTCGCTCACCTTCTGCTCCAGGCCCTCGTTGATCTGGCGCAGGCTCTCGCGCGCGTCCTCGGCGTTCTTCCGAGCGACCTCCAGCTCCGCATTCCGCTGCTGGATCGTGTGGACCATCGTGTTGAACGAGCGGGTCAGGGTGCCGATCTCGTCGTGGCCCCGCTCCTTCACGCGGACGGAGTAGTCCTGGTTCTCCGCGATGCGCCGCGCCGCCCCGGCCAGCTCCGTGATCGGGCCGGAAACCGTGCGCTGCATGCCTCCGGCGACCACCATGGCGAGCAGGCAGGAGACGAGGAAGATGATCGCCATGCCGCGGGCCATGTCCCCGAAACGCTCCGCCGCCAGCTTCGAGACGTCGGCCTTGATGTAGAGGGTGCCGAAGAACTGGCCCGCCGGGTTGCGCAGCGGATGGAAGGTCACGACCTGGTTGGTCGCGATGCTCAGGTTGAGGCGCTGCGGGAGGGGAATGAACTCCGTCGCCCCGGGCTTGATGTACTTCGCCAGCAGCCGGTTGGTCCGCGAGTACACGGCCGCGGCGACGATCGTGTCGTCGCTCTGCAGCGTGCGCAGCGGAAAGTCCGTCGTCGCCGGATCCTTCTCGAGCGCGGCCACGATGTTGGCGATCAACAGGCGCTGCGTCGTTTCCAGCTGGCGCGAGATCTCGTTCTGAAACCGGTAGACCTCGAACAAATAGTAGCTCGCGGTCGCGGTCAGCAGCGAGGCGGCGCACACCGAGATGATGACCAGGCTCAGCTTCCAGCGAAACGGCAGGGCGAACCGCGCGGATTTAGCCATGAGGTGGCCGCAGGCCAACGGCCCGCGGGGGTAAAGGATGGGGAAGTATCACTTCCCGATTTCGATCATGCGCCATGACTCAGGTTGCACGCCATCGGAGCAAGCGACTTTTTGAAAAGGGCCAAGGAATGGCGATGATGTCAATGAATATTAGTCAGACAGCCTCAACGAGTTAAATAAACGTCAAATCGCCGTCCTCGGCGCGCTGCGCCTTTCCTGTAGCGAGGGCGCGGATTCGCGCGGCCAGCGCTTCCGCGGAAGTTGACAGCCAGCGCGTTCCCTTCTCGGCCGTCGCCTTCGACGGATCGCCGATGACTCCGCTGCGGGAAAGGTCGCGGGCCACCCAGGCAAAGGTCGCCGGCGCATGCCCGGGTCGGAGCTGCCCCGGACCGCCGGCGCGCCCGGGATACTCGGCGGCGGCCCGCTCGGGATGGACCAGGTCCGGGGAGCAGGCCTGCATGAGCGCCGTCTCCCATTCGCCGGCGTGGAGTCCCCACGCTTCCTCCTGGGGGTCGAGCCCGGAGGCGCGGGGGGCCCGCAGCAGGAAGACGTCGACGCCCAGTGAGGCCCGGGGCTCCCGCAGCATGGCCGCGAGCACCGCGCGGTTGCCGCCGTGGGTGTTGAAAAAGGCGACGCGCCGCAGCCCGAGGTCGCGCAGCTGGCCGATGACCGCGAGCGCCAGCCGCCGCAGCGAACGGGTCCGCAGCGAAACCGTCCCCGGGAATCCGCGATGCTCCGTGCTCTTGCCGTAGGTGATCGGCGGCGCCACGACAACCGGCAGGTCGCCCGGCACGCGCGCCAGCGCCGCCGCCAGGATGGCCTGGCCCAGGATGGCATCGACCCCCACCGGCAGATGCGGGCCATGCTGCTCGATCGCGCCGGCCGGGACGACCGCCAGGCTGTCGGCGCTCCCGGCCAGCGCCGCCAGGCGCTCGGCGGGCAACGCGGGCAGATAGCGATCGCGGTAGGCCGGAAAGGCCGCGCCACCCGCCGCCGCCGGCGCTCGCACGGCCTGCCCCGCCGCCGGAGCGCGGTGCTCCCGTATCTCCGTGAGCAGCGCCGCCAGCTGGCCGGCCCGTGAGGCATCTTCGGCGGCCTGGTCCCGGGCCGGGTCAAAGCCGAGCGCCCGCGCGTGGATGACATAGGCACGCAGGCCGGATTCGGTCCGCGCATCCATCGCGGCGGCGTCCACGAAGGGCTCGAGGCCCGGGCTCGTGTTGAAGAACACGAGCTTGTGGAAACCGGCGGCCGCCACGTCTGCCGCGATCTCCGCGACCACGTCGTGGCCGGTTTCCGGGTCCAGATTGAAAAAGCCGTCCGGTCCCGCAGACGGGACGAAACGCAGCGGCGGCAGGACGCGCATGGTGAACCCTCCCTGGACCAGGTCGACGGCGCGGCGCAGCAGGGCGCCGCCCCGCAGCTCCTCGAGGTCGAGCGGCGCGCCGGCCTCGCGGCGGGCGAACCCGTGCACGGGCAGCACGACCACGGCGTATTCCCTCCCCGGCAGCGCGGCGAAGTCCGTCCAGGCGTGATGAGCCCACGCCGTCGCCGGATCCGCGTCCGCCAGCCAGTTCGTGACCATGACCCGAGGGTAGGGCGGCGGGCCGGCGTGACGACACGAAAATCCCGGCGGATCCACGGGTCGCGCCCCGGCCGGCATCCGCGCGGCGCCGGCACTTTGCCGGCCCGTTCGACCTTCACCGGGGGGACGCGACGCCCTTCTAAGAAATCACTCCGGCGCACGTTGTAATAAATAGAGAGATCCAACCCCAATCCCAGGAACTCCCATGAACCCCAAATTCATCCTGCCCGTCAGCTTCGCTCTCGCCGCGCATGTGTTCCTGCTGTTCGGACTGCCGGGCCGGACGCCCGTGGACGTCGCCCCGGCGACTGCCGAGCCGCCCCTGCCGACCGATAACACGCGTCGCCTTCTCCTCGATGATGACCCAGTGAAGGTCGCGGGCGAACCGGGCGATCCGGATCCCGTCCCAGACCGCAGTGGCAAACTGGCTCCGCGGTTGGACGACATCCCGCTGACCAATCCCGGGCCTCTCGAATTCGTCATTCCTCCGCTTCCGCGGATAGACCCGGGAAACTCGGGCACCCGGATTGACGCGAACTGGGTTGCGCAACGGGAAGAGCCAGACGGGTCGCGCGTCGACGTGATCAACTCGATCGATCTGGATCACGTGCCCCGCGCCCGCGTCCAGCCGTCGCCAGCCTATCCAGGCGACATGCGCGCCCACGGCGTCGAGGGGAGCGTGGTGGTTGAGTTCCTGGTCGACGAGGCCGGCAACGCCTACAATCCGATGGTCGTGAGCGCGACGCGGCGCGAATTCGAGGAGCCGGCGCTGCGCGCGGTGGCGCGGTGGAAATTCGAGC
>CAZKDK010000344.1:0-3559 GCA_964551145.1 uncultured Opitutaceae bacterium
CCGCCTGGTCCCAGAAACTGCGCGCCGAAATCGCCAAGGCCGTCATCGGCCAGGACGTCATCGTCGAGCGCCTGCTCACCGCCCTGCTGGCCAACGGCCATGTGCTGCTGGAGGGCATGCCCGGGCTCGCCAAGACACTGCTGGTGAAGTCGCTCGGCCAGGCCCTCGGCGTGCAGTTCGAGCGCATCCAGTTCACGCCCGACCTGCTGCCGAGCGACGTGGTCGGCACGATGGTCTTCCAGCCCAAGGAGGGCACGTTCGCGCCCCACCGCGGACCGATCTTCGCCAATCTGCTGCTGGCGGACGAGATCAACCGCGCGCCCGCCAAGGTGCAAAGCGCGCTGCTCGAGGCGATGCAGGAGCGGCAGGTGACGATCGGCGGCCAGGTCCAGCCGCTGCCGTCGCCCTTCTTCGTGATGGCGACGCAGAATCCCATCGAACAGGAGGGCACCTATCCGCTGCCCGAGGCCCAGACCGACCGCTTTCTCTTCAAGCTCATCCTCGATTATCCGTCGGCCGAGGAGGAGCACGCCATCATGCAGCGCTGGGGACCGGTCACGGCCCAGCCGGCCCTGACCGCCGTTTCCAGCGGCCCGGAACTGCTCGCCCTGCGCCAGGAGGTCGACCGCATCCACGTGGCGCCCGACGTGCACCGGTACGTGCTCTCGCTGGTCCGCGCCACGCGCATGCTCGCGGACCGCACCGCTCACCCGACGGGCAGCCGCCAGCTGAACTTCGGCGCCTCGCCGCGCGCCTCCCTCGCCCTCATCCAGGCGGGCCGCGCGCTCGCCTGGCTGCGCGGGGCCGATTTCGTCTCGCCCGCCCTTCTGCAGGAACTGGCCCTCGACATCATGCGGCACCGCCTCGGCCTCACCTATGAGGCGGAGGCCGAGGAAACGACCACCGACCAGATCATCCGCCGGGTCATCGAACGCACGCCCGTGCCCGCGACGAGCCAGGCCGTGGCCTGACCACCACCCGCCTCCCGCACTTGGCCGCTCCCGCCACCACCGCCGCCAACCCCCAGTCCCAGCTGGCGCTGCTGCGCCGCCTGGAGTGGCGGGTGCGCCATGCCGTCGAAAACGTCCTGAGCGGCGAATACCGGTCCGCCTTCCGCGGCCGCGGCATGGAGTTCGACCAGGTGGTGAAATACGAGTTCGGCGACGATGTGCGCGACATCGACTGGAACGTGACCGCGCGGCTCGGCGAACCCTACCGCAAGAAGTTCGTCGAGGAACGCGAGGTCACGCTCCTGCTCGTCTTCGAGGACTCGCCCGGACTGCAGTTCGGCTCGTCCAGCCAGTCCAAGCGGGAAGCCCTGCTCGAGCTGGCGGGCCTCGTGATGCTGCTCGGCGCGGTCAACCGCGACCGGGTCGGCTATGTCTACGCCGGGCCGGAGGGCCACCAGGTCAAGGAGCCCGTGCGCGGCCGCGGCCCGATCCTGCATGCGGCCTCCACCCTCCTGGGCGCCCCCGTGCCGCCGCTGGCCGGCCAGAGCCGCCAAATCCAAAATCCAAAAACCCAAATTCCAAATCCCGGGCCCCAGACGCCGTCCGTGGCCGGCGCCGTACCGCCGGTCATCGCAAAGACCGCCGGAAGCGAAAATCAAAAGACAAAAGTCGAAAATCAGCCCGGCGCGAAGATTCCCTGGCAGCTCATCGCCCGCGCCGCCCCCAAGCACAGCATTCTCATCTGGCTGTCCGACTTTCCCCCCCGCGAGGCGCCCGACGGCTGGCCCGTGCTCCAGCGCCGCTATCAGACGATGGGGTTCCGGGTGGACGATCCCTGGGAGCGCGCCCTGCCGGAGGGCGACACGCTGGTCGCGTATGATCCGCTCGCCAGCCGGCTCGTGATGATCGACGGCAGCGCCGGACAGCGCGCGGCCCACGCCGACTGGGTGAAGCGCCGCGAAGCCGCCTACCGCGACCTGTTTCCCGACTCCCTCAGCCGGCTGGTCGTGAGCACCCAGGAGTCGCGGCTGGATGCGCTTGTGCGGTTCTTCCACGCCCGGATGCGAACGCGCTCCCGCGGATAAGTTCCAAGTTCCAGGTTCCAAGGCCCAAGAGACAGCACTGACCGATGAAAACGGAACAGAATCTGGCCGGCCTATTGCCCAGGGGTCCCGCGGCGCACGCCTGGATTCCTTGGACCTTGGAACTTGGAACTTGGAACTTGGATTGCCGGATATGAACTGGGGCAATTATACGCTGCACGATCCCTGGTGGCTCCTGGCGCTCGCCCTGGTCCCGCTGCTGATCTGGCTGCGCGCGCGGCGCGGCGTGCCCGCCCTGATCGTGCCGTTTGCCGCGGCCTGGCACCGGCCTGCGCTGGTGACGGGGTCGCGCCTGCCCACCGCGTTCGGCCTGGTCGGCCTGGCGCTGGTCGTCGGGGCGCTGGCGCGCCCGCAGCGCATCGACGACCGGCGCGAGATCCGCCAGCAGGGGTACGATCTGATCCTCGCGATCGATCTCTCGGGCAGCATGCTGGCCGAGGACAACCATCGGCCGGGCGAGGGCCCGAACCGCCTGCAGGTGATCAAACCGGTGATCCGGGCCTTCATCGAACGCCGGCCCAACGACCGCATCGGCATCGTCGTGTTCGCCACGAACGCCTACACCCTCGCGCCCCTCACCTTCGACCACGCCTGGCTCGCCCGCCAGCTCGACCGCCTCGAAATCGGCGTGATCGATGCCGACCACACCGCGATCGGCGACGGTCTCGGCGTGGCCCTGACCCGCCTCGAGCAGGCGGGCCGTGAGGAGGCCGGCCGCCGCCAGGGCGCGTTTGTCATCCTGCTGACCGACGGCTCCAACAACTCCGGGGTGCTGACCCCGCTGCAGGCCGCCGATGTCGCCCGCGCCCGCGGCATCCCCGTGTACACCATCGGCGCGGGCAAGGACGGCTACACCTTCCTGCCCCTGCGCGACGGTCGCGGCCGGACCTACAGCTACACGCAGATCCTGGCGGACCTCGACGAGAACACCCTTACCGAGATCGCCGACGCGACCGGCGGCCGCTTCTTCCGCGCCCGCGACGCCGACACGATCCAGTCGTCCTTCGAGGCCATCGATCGCGCCCAGAAGATCGAGTTCGAGGCCAAGTCGTACCTGCTCACGACCGAATTGTTCCCCTGGTGCGCCGTTCCCGGCCTCGCCTGCCTGCTGGCGGCGGGCTTCGCCCTGGCATGGCCGACCCTGCGGAGCCGGCCCGGGCCGGTTCAGTCGCCGCTGCCCGCGGAACCCCCGCTCCCGCCATGATCTTCCATTGGCCCCTGCTGCTCTGGCTGCTCCTGCCCCTCGCGGTGATGGGCGTCCTCGACGCCGTGCGCCGCAGCCGCGAGGAGACCCGACTGCCCTGGCCCAAGATCCTGCGGGCCTGGGCCGGCGCGCGCAGCGCGATCGTCGGGTGGGAACGCGGCGCCACGCGCAGCCGCCTGCTACTCTGGCTCGGACTGGCGTTCGGCGTGGCCGCCCTCGCCCGGCCGCAGTGGGGCCGCGTCGAGGAGCCCGTCTTCGACCAGTCGCGCGAGATCGTCATCGCGCTCGATCTTTCCCGCAGC
>CAZKDK010000345.1:0-3504 GCA_964551145.1 uncultured Opitutaceae bacterium
CGGCCGGCCGTTTCCACCATCGGCCGGCCATCGCCCGCAGTCGGCCGCAAAGCGGTGTGAATCGAAAGCATGCGACCGCCCCGAAGGCCGCGCCGGCAAGGGTGATCCCCATCCACCCCGGCCGGCGGGCAAACCCGCCGCAGATCTCCGGGCCGCCGAGCTTCACACCGAGCAGCGCCCCGACGCCGGCATAGGCGGCGAGGCACACAAAACATTTTGGCACGAACGCGAAGATCGCGACGGCGGAAAGCCACCGCAGCGGTCGGCGCAGCACGTTATCGCGCATTCGCGACATGGTCGTAGCGATCGTGATGGCGCACCCAGCTCATCGGCGCCTCGGGATCTTCGTCGCGGCCCCTGGGCACGAGATCGAGGAGGTTGTAGGTGCCGATCAGGGGATCGAGGCCGCGGCCGTAGGTCGAGTACGTATGATAGACATCCCCGTTGGCGGCGCGGGCGAAGACGCTGAGCCCCGGCGCTTCCTCCACGGGAAATTCCCTCATGCCGTAGTTGTAGTAGACCTTGCCCTTCGCCAGCTCCTCCGGCGTGAACGAGACCTGGAAGTTGCGGTTGAAGTCGCCGCCGTGGGAAGAAACCCAGGTGAAGGTCCAGCCCATCCGCTCCTTGAATGGCGTGATCTCCGCCAGCGGCGCATGGGAAATCGCGGCGAAGGCCACGTCGCGCGCCTGCAGGTGCACGACGGCCGGCGCAAGATGGTCCGAGACATAGGAGCAGCTCTTGCAGCCTTCCTCCCAGCCGGGGCCGAACATGAAGTGATAGACGATGAGCTGGCTGCGGCCCTCAAACAGGTCGGCCAGCGAGACGCGGCCGTGGGGCGATTCGAAGGCGTAGGGCGTGTCGACTCGGACCCACGGCAGCTCGCGCCGCCGCGCGGCGAGCCGGTCGCGGAATTTCGTGAACTCCTTCTCCTCGCGGAGCAGATCGCGGCGGGCCGCAAGCCAGGCTTCGGGGGAGACGACGGTCGGATGATCGAATGCGTTGTTTTTCATGGGATGTCGGGTTCTTTCGACGATGACGTTTGGATTGGTGGTTTCACGACAGGCCTGGTGAGGGCAAGGCAGTGGCCCTGGCCTCGCGTGACGAGGAACGGCAAGTGCGGCTCTCCGAGCCTTCCTACCGGAAGGCTTTTCTGGGTTCAGCTCTGCTGGGCGGCGACGCGGAGTTTTTCGTAGTACTCCCTGAGGCTGGTGTAGACCGGCCAGAACGGCGGGCGCGGCGCGCCTTCGAGCAAGGCGATGAGGTGGGCGAGATGCGTGTGCCAGCCGGAGGCGAAGTCAGCCATGTAGGGCCGGTCGCCGCCGGTCGCACGATGCCTGACCACGAGCAACACGTTCTTGCCCTGCGGCGTGAGCTCAAACATCGCCTCGGATTCACCGTCGCTGCCGAAGGTGAACGCCAGCACGCGCGGCGGTTCGCACCGCGTGACGACGCCGTGCATGGTCTTGCCCGCGTCGTGATGTTGCTCGTGGCCCTCCGGCGGCGTCTCATCGGGCGCCAGGTTCTTGTGCCGGAAGTGGAACGTGACCTTTCCACCCTTCCGCTGCTCCAGCAGCCCGCCCGCAAACCAGCGGGCCCGTTTCTCGGAGTCCGTGAGATAGTCCCAGACGCGCTCGATGGGGCCGGGCAACGTGCGCACGAGCCGCACTTCCGCCGGGCCGGTGAACTCGGCATAGGAGTCGTTGGATTTCATGAGGAAGATCGCCTCGTGTTCTTCGGGTTCCGCTCGTCCTCCGCGCGCAAGGCGCGCTCCAGGGCGTCGAGCCGGCGCGACCAGACCGCGCGCGTTTTCTCGAGCCAGTCCTCGAGCTCGCCAAACCCATCGGGGTTGAGCGCCTGCACGCGCGACTGGCCCTCGGCGCGCACGGTCACGAGCCCGGCTGCGCGCAGCACCTTCAAATGCTGCGAAATCGCCGGCGCGCTGACGTCGAATTCCGCCACGAGTTCGCCCGCCGTCCGCTCGCGCACGGCGAGCAGTTCGACGATGCGCCGGCGCGTCGGGTCGGCGATGGCACTCAGGCTTTGCATGGGCGACAAGGTTAAGTGGAAGCTTAATTAAGCAAGGCCTTCATCGAAAATGTCCGCGTCATTTTTTTCATGAGGGCCGAATGACCCTCGGCCGGCCCCGGTACTCGTCGCCTTTCGGCCGCCGGCCCGCCGAGCCGAAGCTTACCGAATCAGAAGGCGAAGGCAGGCGTCCCACTCCGGGATTGATTTTCTCAGGGGCCATCAGAGCGTTCCCCCGGCCAACGCCCCCATCACATCCATGGACGCACCCCTTTTCACCGGCAGTCAAAAGTCGCGCCTTCGCGGACTCGGCCAGCATCTGGAGGCCTCGCTGAAACTCGGCAGGGGCGGACTCACCCCCGCCTTTTTCGAAGAACTGCAGCGCCAGCTGCATGCCCGTGAGCTCGTGAAGCTGCGGTTCCTGGGAGCTGACCGCGATGAACGGGCGACGTTTTTCGCGCGGATCGCCAGCGAAGGCCGGTGCGCGTGCGTGGGGGCCGTGGGACACACCGCGCTATTCTATCGCGCGAACCCGGACCCGGCTTTGCGCCGGATCACGGTGCCCGAGTGAGTCCGCCCGCCCCTGACCGTCGCCGCCGACCGCTCAAAAAACGCCCGAGAAAACGCTTCGAGAGCTTTCTTTCCTGGCAGATTCCCGTATCGGTTCAGCTCAAGTGACGGGCAAACGACCACAACCGTGAAGAAGGCGACAACAGCCACGAGGAAGGGGAAGACCGGCTCGAAGGACGGAAAAGGAAGGGACTCTCCCTCTCAGCTGATCGATGCGAGAATCGAGGAGCTCGGCGATTGGCGGGGCGGGACGCTCGCCCGGATCCGAACGCTCATCAAGCAGGCCGACCCCGAAGTGGTCGAGGAGTGGAAGTGGAGAGGGGTTCCGGTGTGGTCGCACGCCGGGATGATCTGCACCGGTGAGACGTACCGGAATGTCGTGAAGATGACCTTCGCCAAGGGCGCCTCGTTGGAAGACCCTTCGGGCCTCTTCAACTCCAGCCTCGAAGGCAACACCAGGCGTGCCATCGATCTCCATGAGGGCGACAAGATTGATGAAAAGGCGTTGCAGGCGCTCATTCGCGCCGCCGTGGCGCTGAACACGTCCCCAGCCGCCCGGCGGCCGGGGACGATAGCATAGACGGCCGGGAGAGGTTTGAAGCGGAGTGGGGTGGGCCCCGGGGGGCGGGGGCCGCCCACGGAAATGCGCAATCGCTGAGCCTGTGGCGGGCAGGCCGGGGATTCGTGTCGCTCCGCTCCACCCGGCAGGTGCCGGACGTGTCCGCGGCGCGCCCATCACCGCTTCGCCCTCGCTCGCTCCGTCGAACCCCTCCGCCTTCGCCAAAGCTTCGGCAGGCCAAGCCGGGGTGCCCTTCGGTAACGCCGAGCGCTGCGCACGCAGAATGGCTGGATGGACGCCCAGACATCTGCCTCTCAACTGAATGTTCGATCAGTCGGGGCGATTCGCCG
>CAZKDK010000346.1:0-3496 GCA_964551145.1 uncultured Opitutaceae bacterium
TCAAATCCCATTAGGGCAACACCCCATTGTGACGCTGCCGCGGGATCTCTACGGTTCGCGGGAAATACCAACCCCGCCAAAATGCGTATTCCCGCCACGCTGTCCCCTCGGCTCCGGCCGGTCCTCACTCCGTTTCGCCGCACCGCCGCGGCCCTCCTGCTCTTCGTCCTCGCGGCGGACGTGCGGGCCCAATTGATCGCCCCGTCCGGTCCCGTGCCCGCCCCGGCGCCGCCCGTCAGACACCACACCGTCCTGAACTGGAACACCGGCGAAGGAACGAGCTACGTCGTTCCGGCCATCGAAGTGCCGGCGTATCTCGCCACGCTCAATGTCGTCGACCGGATCATCTACCCGCACACCGTTTACGGCACGACGCTGCAGGGCGCGTGGGAGCACCTGCACCAGGAGCACTGGGTCTTCGACACGGATCCGTTCAATATGAATCAATTCAACCATCCTTACGGCGGCTCGGTGATGTTCGGCTTTGCACGGTCAACCGGCGTGCCGTTCTGGTCGTCGCTCGTCTATAGCAACGTGGGCAGCTTCATCTGGGAGATCGCCGGGGAAACCGATCTGCCCTCGATCAACGACCAGATCACGACAGGCACGGCCGGAGCCCTCCTGGGTGAATCGCTGTTTCGGATGGCCAGCCTCCTGCTGGAGGGCGGCGGCGAACATCCGAGGTTCTGGCGCGAACTGGGGGCCGCGGTGATTTCTCCGCCGACCGGTCTCAACCGTCTCCTGTTTGGCGATCGCTTCAAGGCCGTGTTCCCGAGTCACGACCCCGCGACCTTCACGCGCCTGCGCTGGGGCGTCAGCACGGACCTCATCAAGACGAACAACCTCCTCCTCAATGAAGGGTCTGCCTACACCGACCGGAAGCAGAGCGAGGCGATCCTGGACTTTACGTTCACCTACGGACTCCCGGGCAAGACGGGTTATGCCTACAACCGGCCCTTTGACTACTTCTCGGTTGAATTCGCCGCGCAGACCAGCGCGCGCGAGCATAACTTCATCCAGGAGGTCATGGTCCGCGGCCTCCTCTACGGCACTGACTACGAGGTCGGGGAGAACTACCGGGGCATCTGGGGGCTCTATGGGAGCTACGATTACATCGCGCCTCCGATTTTTCGCGTCTCCTCCACGGCCCTCTCGGTCGGAACGACCGAACAATGGTGGATCTCGCGCCACGTGGCGCTGCAGGGATCGGCCCTGGCCGGCGTCGGTTTCGGCGCCGCCGGCACCATTCCGCGGGCCGAAGGCCTGCGCGACTACCACTATGGCGCAACGCCCCAGGGATTGCTCGCCCTCCGCGTCATTTTCGGCCACCGGACCATGCTCGATATCACGGCACGCGACTACTTTGTCAGCGGCACCGGCTCCGACGACAGCACCGGATCGGAACAGATCTTTCGCGGCAACGTCGGCCTGACTTTCCGGCTGTTCCGGCGCCAGGCGCTGGGAATCGAATACGTCGAGTCGCATCGTGACAGCCACTACAGCCGCCTCCCCGACCGGCACCAATCGGAGGGGACCTTCAGCCTCGTCTACACGCTGCTCGGGGGCAGCCGATTCGGAGCCGTGGACTGGCGCAAGAACTCGGAACCGGAGACGGAGTAGGCTCCGTGCGTCCCACTGGGCGGGAGCGTCACGACGGGCCAGGCGCCATCGGCCCGCCGGCCAATGTCTGCCGGGGCGGGGACGACATTTCTTCACCTTGCCCCCGTCTTTCCCAACGATGCCCGGGTTTCACCGACGGCAGCCGCCTGGGGACTCCCGATGCGGACGGGGACCGGCGCTTGCGCTTGCCGTGCGGGCTCCGCGCGGACCTACTGCACCTTAAGTCGTGGACTCGCCGCAAAAGCGCCGACCGGATCCTGGCTGGCTTCGCCAAGCCGGTGTCCGCGTGCGTTGGTGGTGGCCGGCCAAAATGCTCGGCACGACCTTCGGCATGACCGCCTTCTTTGTCGCCTATTTCTGGGTGCTCCGACACCCGCTCCATCCCCCTGCGATCGTGCCGCTGACCGCCGTCGACCGGCTGATCGGCTTCTGGCCCCAAACCCTGCCGCTCTATTTTTCGTTGTGGCTCTATGTCTCCCTGACGCCCGCGTTGCTGATCAATCGCCGCGAGCTCATGTCCTGCGGTGTGGCCGCAGTCGGACTCAGTGTGATCGGCCTCGGGATATTCCTCTTTTGGCCGACAACCGTGCCGAGGTTCGACGTTGACTGGTCGCGGCACCCCTCCCTCGCTTTTCTCAAGTCGGTCGATGCCTCGGGCAACGTCTGTCCCTCCCTGCACGTGGCTTTTGCCGTGTTCACCGCCGCCTGGCTCGAACACCTGCTGCGCCAGATGAGCACGGGGCGTCTCGTTCGCGCGCTCAATTGGCTGTGGTGTTTGGGGATCCTGTTCTCGACGATCGCCATCCGCCAGCATGTCGCGCTCGATGTTCTCGCCGGCGCCGCGCTCGGGGCGACCGCGGCCCTGGTGCCCCTGCGATGGCTTCGCGCCCATCCGGGGCCGTCCTGTGATCAACCGCCGGGCCTCGAGCCGGCCAGTTGCTCCGCTCCGGGCACGACGCACCGATAGCCCTGGTCGCGCAACCGCTCGAGCACCCGGCGGATGGCCAGGACCCGAATCGTCCCCGGCACCCGCGGGCCTTCGTGAAGCAGCAAAATCGCTCCGGGAGCCAGCCGGCGCAGGGTCCGCGTCGCGACGACCTCCGCATCTCCCGGCCAACGTTCCAGCCCGCGGGCGCTCCAGCCCACACAGGTGAGACGGCGCGCCGCGAGCGCCCGCGCCAGCCAGAGATTCTTGATCCCGGCGGGCGCGCGAAATCGCGTCGGTCGCACCCCGGCCCGGTGCAACGCCTCCAGCCCCGCGTCGAGTTCCCTTCCCACCCTGGCCGGTGAAGCGCACCAGAAGTCCGCGAGGGGATGCGTGTGCGTGTGATGCGCCACCTCATGCCCGGCGGCGGCGATCGCCCGGATGAGCTCCGGATGGGCGGCGGCGTTTTCCCCGATCACAAAGAACGTCGCGCGCGCCCGGTGTGCCGCCAGCAGTTCGAGGATGCGCGGGGTGTCCTCCGGGTCGGGACCGTCGTCAATCGTCAGCCACACCTCCGGCCGCGCGGTCGCGAAGCGCCCGTGCACGCGCACCAATCCCTGCGCCCCGGGTGCGAACAGGTGGTAGGCCAGCAACGCGTCGGGCCCGAACCAAAGCGCCAGGGCGGCGGCGGGCGCCGTCCCCGCCACGAAAATGGCCGCCACCTTGCCTGCCAGATTTGCGATGATCAGAAACCACACGCCGCGACTATGCTTCCCTGCCTCCGCCGGCTCAAGGCCGCGCTGGACGCGCCCAAGGGCGTTCGCGCTGCGATGCGCGGCAAGGGCGCGCCGTCATCCAGTCGCGGCGGGCCCCGCAGTTCCGCCCGCTCGGGAATCCGGCCAGGGTCGTCGACGCCTCCGCTCAGTAGGCCCAGCCGTATCCGAGCGTGAA
>CAZKDK010000347.1:0-3492 GCA_964551145.1 uncultured Opitutaceae bacterium
CCGGGGCCACCGGCGAGAAGACCCGGGGCGTGGACTCCACGCGCGCCTCGGCCGACGCGCTCGCCTCCGCCCGCCAGCTCGCCCTGGCCACCGGCTCGGTCGTCGCCGTGACCGGAGCGACGGACTATGTCACCGACGGCCGGCAACTCCTCGGCCTCGCCAACGGCCATCCGCTCATGGCGCGGGTGACCGGCCTCGGCTGCACCGCGACCGCGCTGGTCGGCGCCGCCCTCGCCGTCGAGCAGGACCGCTTCGCCGCCGCCGCGGCCGGCCTCTCGTTCCTGGCGATTGCCGGCGAAATCGCCGCCGAGCGGAGTCCCGGCCCCGGTTCGCTCCAACTGCACCTGCTCGATGCGCTGTACCAACTGGACGAGGCGGCGATCCGGCGCCGTCTCAAAATCGTGGCTTGAGCCGTCGACCGGCCCTTCCGCCCGCCTGGCGCCATGCCCCCGCGCTTCGACCCGACCCTCTACCTCGTGACCGATCCCGGCATGACCGCCCGGCGCGGCCTGCTCGCGACCGTGACCGCTGCCGTCGACGGTGGCGTGACCATGGTCCAGTTGCGCGACAAGGCCGGACCGGCCGGGGCCCTGGTCGAGACGGCGCGCGCCCTCAAGGCGTTGCTGGCACCCCGCGGCATCGCCCTCATCGTCAATGACCGCGTCGACGTCGCGCAGGCCGCCGGCGCCGACGGCGTGCACGTCGGCCAGGACGACCTGCCGCCCGCCGCGGTCCGCGCGATCCTCGGGCCGGAGGCGATCGTCGGCCTTTCGGTCACCGCCGAATCGCGGCTCGCCGCCGTCGACCCGACCGTCGACTACGTCGGCCTCGGGCCCCTCTTTCCCACCGGCACCAAGGCCGACGCCGCGGCCGCGCTCGGCGAGACGCGCTTCGCGGCCCTCCGCGCGCGCCTCTCGCGGCCGGTGGTTGCCATCGGCGGGATCACCGCCGCGAACGCGGCGCGCGCCATTGCCGCCGGCGCCGATGGCGTGGCCGTCGTCTCCGCCATCTGTGCCGCGCCCGATCCCGGCGCGGCCGCCCGGGACATCCGCGCCGCGGTGGACGCGGCGCGGCGCATCCGCGGCACCGTCTGAAAAATCGCCTCCACTCCCGCCGCCGGTTTGCCAGACTGCGCCTCATGCGCCGCCTCAATCTTGTCCTGTTGGCACTCGGCCTTGGTTCCCCGGGCTTCGCCGGCGCCCCGGCGCTGACCCTGTGGGACGGCGGGGATCTCTCCGCCTGGGAGTTCGTCACCAGTCCGCCGGTGGATATCGCCACGGTCTGCCACGCCACGGCCGACGGCGCGCTCGCCGCCGCGGGACGCCCGACCGGCTACCTGGTGTTCACCGCCGCCACCTTCCAGGACTTCCGACTCCACGTCGAGTGGCGCTGGACGGAGAAGCCCGGCAACGGCGGCATCCTGGTGCACATCGCCTCGGGACCGAAGGACCGCCAATGGCCGCTTTGTTTCCAGATCCAATTGAAGGCCCACCGCGCCGGGGATGTCCTGCCCATGGCCGGGGCGACCTGCGCCGAGCTCCGCGCGCCCAAGGCGGCGCAGGTGGACAAGACCGGCGTCGACGCGGAAAAGGCTCCGGGCGAATGGAACTCGTGCGACGTCGTCTGCCGGAACGGCACCATCGAGTGCAGCGTCAACGGCGTGCCGCAGAACCGGGTGAGCCAGTGCGCGCCCAGCCGGGGCCGGGTGGGCTTCCAGTTCGAGGGCGCGCCCTTTGCATTGCGCAATCTCCGGCTCACGCCGATCCCGTGACCGGCCGGACCCGGAGGCAGCCCGGCGCGCGACCGTTTTTCCGCCACCTGCGCCGGGCATCGGCCCGGGGATAATTGTGCTCGCCACCGTCCCGGCCTCCAGCAAACTGCCCGCAATTTGCGCATGAAAGCATGCCGCCGTGTTCTCCGTCCGACCCCCCTGGACGGCGAAGCACGCCTCCACCTCCTTCCCGCGAGCACCCCGCCGGGGCCAGCCTGAAGCGCGGCAATCCGCAAAGCGAGCTGCCTCCGGGCACCGCCGTGACCCCCGTCTCCGAGAACCGCACTTAATTGCACCCAACAATATGAATACCCTGACTCCGATATTGGCGGCCGAATCTGCCACCTTGGGCGGCCTGGACTGGCTGGCTGTCTTCCTCTACTTAAGCGTTCTGCTCGGCGTGGCCTGGTGGGTAGTGAAGAAAGGCAAGGACACCGCTACCGACTACTTTCTCGCCGGACGCAACCTGGGCTGGTGGATCATCGGTGCGTCGATCTTCGCCTCCAACATCGGCTCGGAACACATCGTGGGTCTGGCGGGCTCGGGCGCGAAGGACGGCGTGGCGATGGCCCATTACGAGCTGCACGCCTGGTGCCTGCTGGTTCTGGCCTGGGTTTTCGTCCCGTTCTACGCGCGATCCCTCGTGTTCACGATGCCCGAATTCCTCGAACGGCGCTTCTCGGTCAGCTCGCGCTACGTGCTCTCGATCGTGTCCCTGGTCACCTTCGTCGTGTCGAAGATCGCCGTGGGCATCTTCGCCGGCGGCGTGGTGTTCTCGACGCTCCTGCCGGAGATCAACCTCCACATCGGCGGCGTCGTGATCAACAGCTTCTGGATCGGCTCCGTGGCGGTGATCGTGCTCACCGGCCTGTACACCGCGCTCGGCGGCATGCGCGCCGTGGCCTACAACGATGCCGTCCAGGTGCTCGTCCTGATCTGCGGATCGGCCACGCTGACGTTCTACGGGCTGCACAAGCTGGGCGGCTGGCATGAGCTGCGGGTGCTGTGCGGCACCGACATGTTCAATCTCTGGAAGCCGATGACTCCCCCGGGCGTGGAGTCAACCTGGGCGCCGGTGATGGAACACGCGGCCGACGGGCACGTCGTCAAGCAGGCCTGGTACTTCAACTCCCACTATCCCTGGCTGGGCATGCTGATCTGCGCCCCGGTCATCGGGCTGTGGTACTGGTGCACCGACCAGTACATCGTGCAGCGGGCCCTCGGCGCGCCCAACGAGAAGACCGCGCGGCGCGGCAGCATCTTCGCCGCCGTCCTCAAGCTGTTTCCCCCGTACCTGTTCATCATCCCGGGCCTGATCTGCTTCGCGCTGGTCAAGAGTGGCAAGGTGCCGGACATGGCCGAGCACTTCGACGCGCAGAACGCCTTCCCGCTGATGGTGAAATATCTGCTGCCGGCGGGCCTGCGGGGCATTGTCGTGGCCGGCCTGCTCTCCGCGCTGATGGGCTCCCTCGCGGGCGTGTTCAACGCCTGCTCCACCCTCTTCACCGTGGACCTGTACCAAAAGCTCAGGCCCGCCGCGTCCCAGACCCAGATTGTGCGCACGGGGCGCATCGCCACGACCACCATGGTGCTCATCGCCCTGATGTGGATTCCCGTGGTCGAGGGCGCGCACAGCCTCTACGACTATCTGCAGTCGGTGCAGGGCTACCTGGCGCCGCCGATCTTCGTGGTCTTCTTCTTCGGCGTGTTCTGGAAGCGCC